>CAIPBM010000171.1 GCA_903863295.1 uncultured Verrucomicrobiota bacterium
TCTTCAAGCCCCGGCCAATGGCCTCAGCAATCTCACGCATCGGCACGCCTTCTTCGGCTACTGCGTGGTATTTAGCGCCCGCTTCATGGTTCTCCAGCGCCAACCGGTAAAGCCGGGCAACGTCGGATGCATGTGCAGCGGCCCATCGATTATTTCCTTCCGCCACGTAAGCCGATACGCCTTTCTCGCGAGCGAGGGCGATAAGAAAACTTACCAGTCCTTGCTTGACCGGGTCATGAACCTGGGGCAGGCGCATCACTGAAGCGCTGACGTCTTTCAAGGCCAAGGCGGTCTGCTCGGAAACGCGCGGAAGCGGAAGGTTCGCCGGTAAAGCCAGGTCCTCCGTCGCCAATTGCCCCGGCGCAGCCAGCCCCGCTACCCCAGAGGTGACGATCAGGGGACGATCAGAACCGGCGAGCACGGAGCCCAGAGCCTCAATCGCGCGTCGGTCGATTTCGCAGACCTCTGCGAATCTCGAGAAGTCGTGAATAAACCCGGTGTGAATCACCCCATCCGCATGGAGCGCCCCCTGGCGCAGGCTTTCCAGATTTTCCAGATCACCCCGATGTGCCTCGGCCCCAGCCGCGATGAGCGCCTCAGCTCCCGCGTCTGAACGGGCCAGACCCAGCACCTGATGACCTGCTTCGATTAATTCCCGGACCAAGGCGGTACCGATGAATCCTGTTGCTCCTGTTAGAAATATTTTCATTTTAGAGTTCCTCGACCGGATGGCTCTGGCCGGTTCTTTGTTTGAGTAAAATCAGCTCCTTGAGCCGTGTGGATGGATTTTAATGTATACAGTGGGCACTATGTTGTCAATGGAAACATGCTGCAATTTGTTCGCTGACCGTGTAACCTATTGAAAGTGAAAGAGTCTCCCCGTCCCTACCATCATGGCCATTTGCGCGAAGCTTTGTTGAAAGCGGCCGAGAAAGCCTTGGAAAGCGGCGGTGCCCAAACCATTTCACTCCGGGAGCTCAGTCGCGAACTCGGCGTCAGTCACACCTCCCCCCGGCGTCATTTCGCTGATAAACAGGCACTATTGGATGCCCTCGCGTTACGCGGTTTTGAACGTTTTGAAATCGCCCTCGGGCGCGCCGCCGCGGCGTCCGGCGATTTCAAGAGCCGGTTGACCAAGTTGACTCGCGCCTACGTTAATTTTGCGCTCAAGCACCCCGCCTTGCTCAGTCTTATGTTTGAGGCCAAGCATCGTGTGGACGCTCCCCGTGAATTGCTCGAAGCCAGCGAAAAAGCTTTCGCCCATGCTCACTCCACCTATGCGGCCGGACAGGCGGCGGGCGAGGTTATCCCGGGCGATCCTTGGAGACTCTCACTCGTCGTATTCGCTGCCATGCAGGGGCTTATGGTTCTTTCCACCAACGGGAAATTCAAGGGCATACCTCTGGATCACCTGGTCGGTGAGATCATTGAACGCATCATTCTCGGCCTTCGTCCGCGTTAGTTGCGTCTTCTCCATCTCCTCCCGGAGACCCAAGGGCCGACTTAGAACAGATGTGAGGCTAACCTCCAATAAAGTGCGTACTAAGACTGGTGCCGTTCACGAAAGGTGGTATGAATAGCTAGGATGATTTAGATTCCGATGAACCCGCCATTCCCAACGGATGAGGCTCAAAAGAATGCAGGGCTCCCTCTGCTGAAGGAAAAGCTATTTTTAGATCCGATCATCAACAGCCTTCCTGGGGCCATATATCTGCATGACCGGGAGGGGCGTCTACTCCGCTGGAACCAAGATTTCGAAACGCTCTCCGGTTACTCCGCCGACGAGATTGCCCGCAGAGCTTTCCTCGATTTTTTCTCTCCCGACCAGAAATCGTTTTTGAAGGAACGAATGGAGGAAGTTCTTTCTAAGGGAGAATCTTCGATTGAAGCCACCTTGGTCACTAAAGACGGTCGCCGTGTGCCATTTTTCGTGACGGGCCGGCAAATCACGATGGAGGGGGCTCCTTGCATCGTCGGTTTGGGTATGGATTTTTCCGCGCGCCAGGCGGCGGGAAAAGCCCTCCAGGAGAGTGAACGAAAATATCGCGAACTGGTTGAACACGCCAACAGCATCATCCTGCGTTGGACTCCAGATGGCTGTGTCACTTTTCTCAACGAATACGGCCTGAAATTCTTTGACTACACTGCGGAAGAAATCATCGGTCGACATGTCGTCGGTACGATTGTCCCGGAAATTGAAAGCACCAGCCGGGATCTGCGACCGTTGATGGAGGAAATTCTCAAGAACCCGAAGGCCTTCGAGAAAAATATCAACGAAAACATGCGTCGCAATGGTGAGCGGGTTTGGATCGCCTGGACCAACAAGACGGTGTTCGATGACAATAACCAAATCAAGGAAGTCCTCAGTATCGGAACCGACATCACCGAGCGTCGACGTGCCGAGGCCCAGATTGCAGAACAGGCGGCTTTCCTCGACAAGGCGCAAGACGCCATCGTCGTTCGCGGCTTGGATGGCCAGATCCTTTATTGGAACCAGGCCGCCGAAATAATCTATGGCTGGAAGCGGGAGGAGGTTCTCGACCGGAATGTCCTTGAGCTCTCCTATATTGATCCGGATATCTACCATAAAATTAACCAAGATGTTTTGGCCCAGGGAGAATGGTCGGGGGAAGTCCGGCATCTCACCAGAAATCGCCGGGAAATCGTGGTCGAGTCCCGCCTGACCCTTATTCGCGATAACGCCGGACTACCCAAATCAATCCTGGCCATCAATACCGACATCACGGAAAAGAAAATCATCGAGGCCCAATTCCTCCGGGCCCAGCGCATGGAAAGCATTGGTACGTTGGCAGGGGGCATTGCGCATGATCTCAACAACATCCTGACCCCGATCCTGATGTCCATTGATGCGCTCAAGACCAAAACCCTCGATCCGCAGGCGATCAAGATGCTGGAATCGATCGGCGTCAGCGCCAAGCGGGGTGCCGATATTGTCCGGCAGGTCCTAACCTTCGCCCGCGGCATTCAGGGCGAGAGGGTTGAAATTCAGCCGAAGCATTTGCTCCATGATCTGGAACTGATCATCAAAGACATTTTTCCCAAGGACATCCGTCTCCAGCTTTCGATTCCGGAAGAAACCTGGTCGATACAGGGCGACCCCACCCAGATGCACCAGGTGCTACTTAATCTTTGCCTGAACGCGCGAGACGCCATGCCGGAGGGCGGCGATCTACGGCTCAGCATCGAAAACTGCTTTCTCGACCAACAATTCGCGGCCTCAAACTTTCAGGCCAAACCTGGGCGTTACGTCAAATTCAGTGTCATCGACCGCGGCACCGGCATTCCGCCGGAGATTCTCGAAAAAATCTTTGAGCCCTTCTTCACCACCAAGGATATCAACAAGGGCACCGGCCTCGGTCTTTCGACCGTCACGGCGATTGTGAAAAGTCACGGCGGGCTGATCAACGTCCAGAGCGAAATGGGACAAGGCACGGCCTTTCACGTCTACCTTCCGGCGATGGAAGCCGTGCACGAAGCAAAAAAGGAAGCCTCGGAAGAGATCCAGCTCCCCCACGGTCAAGGGGAAACCATCCTCCTGGTGGATGATGAAGCGCCGATCCTTGCGGTCACAAGTGAGGTGCTTCAGGCCTTCGGCTATCGCGTGATCCATGCTGCTGACGGAGCACAAGCTCTGGAGCTCTATATCCAGCATCAGGACGATATCGCCCTGGTGGTGACAGATATGCGAATGCCGGTACTGGATGGTTCCGCCATGATCATGGGCCTCACCGCGCTCAATCCCGCTGTCAAGATCATCGCTGCCAGCGGTCTCGATATGAATGACCCCATGGCCAAACTCGCCGGCACCGGGGTGAAGCATTTCCTCAGCAAGCCCTACACCCCGGCCACCCTGTTGAAGTTGCTCCGTGCCGTACTTGATGAAAAGTAGGACGAACGAATTGGGGCAGATGTCGAAAGTAGTACGTGCACCCCGATCCCCATTTTTAATCTCAGGATCGAACTAACCAACTTTTCTCAAAGGAGCCTCGGTGAGGACGGTCTTCCGTCGACGCTGCATCGCTGCAAGCAACACCACACCGCTCAGCAGCATTGCCCAGGTCGAGGGCTCCGGCACCACATACGCTCCGATTTGGCCCGTCGTGGTGTTCAAGAAAAGATAGGAGCCGGTTCCAACCCCCGTGGTAACCTGGCCATCCGTTCCGGTCGCACCAAAAATCCCGGTGGCGTCGATGGAGAGACCGCCGATGATGATCTGGTTGCCGTACACGTCGGTTCCCCCGAGGGTGAGCCCGGAATAGAGGCCGCTGCTAGAGCTGCCATTATCAATCAGGTTGTAGAGGGCATTGGTGCCGTTCAACGGCAGAGTGAAGCTCAATTGCAGCTTGGTATTGGAAAAGGCAAGGGCACCGGCGCCCAAGGTCAGGTGGTTGCTCTGGGCGGAAGTGCCGTCCAGGTTGAACTGGAGCGTGGCATTGCTGAAGGACGACGAAGCGGTATTGCCGAGCGTAAAAGTGGATGTGGCATCGGTACCATTGCCCACTTGCACGAAACCGTTAATCGTGAAGCTGCCGGGTGTGATTTTGCCCATACCGCCTACCGTGGCCCCGGAGGCCACCGTCAAAGCTCCGCTGCCGATGGCGGAACCGGTGGCGTTATTAGCCAGCAACTTGCCAGCGTTCACCGAGGTGCCTCCACTATAGGAATTGTCATGGGTTAGGGTCATGTTGCCCGCACCTGTTTTCAGCAACGCCCCGACCCCACTCAGTGTGCCGGAGAACGTGGCGTTCAGCCCGTTCGTATCGATCATTGAAGTCGAATTGGCAACCAGAGTCGCACTGGCGCTCGTGGTCAGATCACTGCCGTAGACCTGTAACGTCCCGCCGCCAAGCTTGAAGGTGTAGGTTCCGCTCGTCCCGCCGAAATGTTCCGCGAGCCCGCTTCCGCCCACTTGCAGGAGACCTCCGTTCAGGTCGTACTCTCCGGTACCAACCCCCGAAAGATAGAGCGTCCCACCGTTTTGGATCTGCAGCGTCCCGCCTGTTTGGACAATCGTGCCCTTGCTTCCCTGGGCGATGCTGGGGAGCGTCGTCGTCTGCAGACTGCTCAGGATGATCGCACCCGCGCTGGCGAGCGAAAGGGTACCGCCCGAGAGATTGAGCGTGCCCGCGCTTGATCCCAATGTCCGGTAAAACGAGTTACTATCCGTGGGATTGCCATCCCGGGGATCATTACGTCCAAAAACGTTGAGTGTACTAGCGCCAAGATTCAGTTGTCCGCCGGTGAGATTGTAGACGCCCGTACCGCCCCGGTTACCAATGTTGAGGGAGCCGCCATCGGTAACCGTACCCGCTGACTGGTTAAACGTCCCCGTACCATTGAAATCGCCCACCCGGAGGCTGGCGGCGGTGGAGGGACCGCCAACGATGGGAGGAACGGTTCCGGCGGGCAGGGTGATGGTTCCTCCTGTCAGGGTATAGGTGGCGGTGTTTCCGGTGCTATAGCCGATGCCCATTTCATAGGAAGTCAGCGTTACACCTGATCCTTGATTGATATTGCCCCCCAGGGTGTAAAGGGAGGCGATGGAATTTGTTCCTGCCTTAAATGTGAGGTCACCGGAGCCTATCTTGGTCAGACCACCATTGGATCCATCATTCGCATCGGTGACTGTTCCGTTCAGGGTCACGTTATGGCCATTTGTGTCCATCGTGGTGCGCGTATTTGAACCCAGGTGAAGCGGGACGTTCACCGTCAAATCGGCGCTCGCCTGCAACGTACCGCCATTGCCCTGGATCAATCCGCCTCCCGAAATGCCGCTCGTCCCCTTGGCGATAATCGTGCCGCCCGAATTCAGGTTGACCGTTCCCTGTGAGCCTAGGTTGAGCCCGTTATTGAATGTTCCGCTGCCACCGGAAATGGTATAGGTACCACTGGCACCGCCGCCAATCGCAACCGCGGAATCAGCCGTGAGCGTACCCCCGGTCTGGATCAGCTTTCCGGTCCCGGCCATGCCCACCGTGGCAGAGCCGGAAGCGTTAACGTAGAGGTTACCGGACTGAAGGTCATACTCGCCCGTGCCGCCTGTGGAGCTACCGATGGTCAACGCCGATCCGGTAAAATTGAGATTTGCGGATGCCGTCTGGATGATCTTGCCCGAACCTCCCGTACCATCGCCGAGCTGAAGATAGCCACTCGAGTCATTGATCGTTCCGCCTGAAAGGGTGAGCGTCGATCCATCGTTCACGTAAAACGCCGAGGTCAAGCTGCCCCCGGCCAGGCTCAGGCTGGAGGTGGAATCAATCGAAAGAGTTGAACTACCGCCACCCTGAAAAATCAGCGATTGAGCAGTCGCGCTGGTACTGGCACCGATGGTCAACGTCTCGGAGCCATTGATCAATCCCGGTTGGGCTGTCGGGAGGCCATTGTTCCAATTGGAGGGATTGGTAAAATCGGTACTGGTTGCCCCAGTCCAAATAGTGTCAGCACCGGAGTTGACCGTTGAAACTCCCAGCGCGATCAGGGTCATGAAGGCAATATGACCGAGACCGATCAATTTTCTAAAGGTGGGCTTGAGTCTCGTATTCATACCCATATCCATGGGGATCCTTTAGATCGGTCATAAATAATGCTTCACTTAACTTATAACTTTAGTGTCTAAGGTCAAGGCTATTTAGATCATGTTATAAATTTAGTTCATAAATCGAATATCGTGATGGCAAGAGATATGAACGGGGTATGAAAAAGACTCTTTTGCCAGTCTATCCATATACCGAGGCGATTTGGCTCATTTCCCGTTTCAAGCCCCTTATCCACCGAATAAGATTAACGCATCTCAATCCACGGCGGGTGCGCCGACATTTCATGATTGTAAGTAGCAAATGTCCCAAGCTGGGTATCTTTACTGGTATGAAGACATCATCTAAAGCGCGTCACGCCTCCAGCCGTCGCACTAAAATCCGGAAACTGACCCTGGGCGAGCTGATCGCCTCCACCTACCGGGCCTGCGGAGAGCGCGTGGCTCCCCGTATCCTGAAGCTGGCGCTCAATTCGGATCTGGTTCGCCTCGCACCCCAGCCTTCGCACTAGCCGCGAGGCCAGTGATCGCGGCATAGATCGTCCAGAGGGCGCACCCTTCCAGGCGATTGTTGACATAAAGATATCGCCGACGGGATTTTCCCGGCGGCGCAGGTGCGGTAAGAAGTTCGATCAGTGCCAGGCGCACGGCGGGATTCGGTTCCTTGATTTCCGTGTAAGGCTGGAACTTTTCCACCGCCTGCTCGAAAGTCCGCCCCGGCTTGAGCAGGAACCGCGCGGTGGCAAACTCGCCCGTGAAGCTGCCGGGCAATTTTATTTGCTCTCCCACAGGCGGCATCTTTGACCAGCTATTGAATACATGGGCCACGCCGTGGCGTCTCAGCGTTTCAAAATAAAGCGGCTGTAGCAGGCTCTCATTGCGCACCTCGACGGAATAGTTCCAGTCCTTGGGTAGCCGGCTGAAAAAAGTATCGAGCGCCTCGACAAAATCCCGTCCCCGCTCCCAGTCGCCGGGATGAAAATGACCGAATTCAAAGATCAAGGTTCCGATCTGGTCCCGATGCGGCTCGAGTGGCCCGAGGAAACTGGCCATGAAGAGGTCGGCGTCCAGAAATCGTTCGTTGAACGCGCCGCCCCGTTTGCCATAGCGGGGAAGGGCGGGAAAACGCCGCACCGTGATGTCCTCAGTCACCTTGAGGGATAGCCGGAAATCGGAGGGGACGTGGGAGAAAATGCCCTCCAGCATCCTGGCGGTGGGAAACTGGTAATAGCCGCCGTCCAGGCACACGGTCTTGAAAACCTTGCCGTACTCAAAGAGGCACGTTTTCTCAAACTTGGCCTTGGAAAAGCGACCTCGCGTCTGGTAGCGCTCCGGTGCATAAAGAAGTCCCTGCCAGCCCGGGTATTTCCAGGACGAGGTTCCGAGATAAACGCCTTGGGCAGCGAGGCCCTGAAGAGCCTCGCTCACCTCCTGGATGGGGTAAGAGGGGACGATCACCCGGAAATCAGCTCGCCACCAGCTGAGGCCTTTGCCGCGCGAGCTGATCCAGCCTCCGGGCTTCCGCGATCTCCTCGGCCGTGTATTTGTAAACGATCTTGATCAGGTCCAGCTTTTCCGCCAGGAGCAGAATCTGGTAGGTGATATCGCTGCGAACTTCCTCCGGCAGAATGGCCTGCGACGCGGCGATGTCCTTGTGGTGGTGATTATTATGCCAACCCTCTCCCAAGGTGAACCAGTTGAGCCAGCCGCAGTTCTTGCTTTGCTCACCCGTCTCGAACCGCGCGGCGCCCATCATGTGGGCCAGGGAGTTGATGAAAAATGTGAAGTGATAGGTGAGGAAGGTGCTGGCAAAGAATCCGCCAAAGAGCATCGCCCAGCCGCCGATCCCGGTAACAATCCCCAATAGAAAGCAGGCAATACCAAGCAAGGTGGGAGCGATCAGATAGCCCCGCGCTTTCTCAAAAAACATGAGTTCCGGGAATTTTTTCATGTCCGGTACTTTGTCATAATCGGCCTTCTTGTACTTCTTGATCATGACCCACTTCACATGGGAATGGTAAAAGCCCTTCCAGAAACTGCCGGTTTCTTTGTGGACATAGTCGAACGAATGAACGTCATCCTCGGTGTCGGAGTACTTATGGTGATGGCGATGATGGGAGGCCCACCAGATCACACCCTTTTGGGCGTCCGCCGTGGCCAGGAAAGCCTCGATAAATTGTACCGTGCGAAGGTACTTCTCTTCCTGCGCGGGAGTGCGAATCAGCCATTTCAGCCAGGCCGGCACCTTGTTTTTGAAGGAGCGATGGGAAAAATACCGGTGGCGAAACCCGGTGACAAAGAACATCCGCCAGTAGCAATTGAATAGACAGACAAACAGCATCGCCGCCCCGGCGATGAGTTCGTTGGGATGGGTGACTCCGATCACCAGTCGGTAGCCGATCCAGCCCAGACCGAAAATGCCCAGCAAATTGACGATGAAGAAGCGGCTCTCATAGATGACATCCATGAGACCAATCTTCTCCCCCACTTCCAATTCATCAGCTTCAGATCCAATCATGCGCCTAGTATAGCCGATAAATGGAGATAATCCAGCAAACGCCGTCGCCTAGTCCGTGGCGAGGCGTCTGGCTAGGTCATTCGCGGAAGGAGCACGCCAGTTCATCCACCAGCTTCTTGCGGATGAGGGCATGGGCGTCGTTGACCTCCTTCTCTGTAAGTGTCTTGTCCGCAGCGCGATAGGTGAGGGCATAGGCCAGCGACTTGTGGTCGGCGGGGATTTTCTCCCCCTTCGGATCGCGGAAGAGGTCGAAGAGGCGGACGCTCTCCAGATTCGGCGCCTTGGCCTGACGAATAACTTCTTCCACCCGGGCTTGCGGAACTGACTTCGGCAGAACGATCGCGACATCGCGACGGCTCGGCGGGAAGGCGGGTACCGGGACATATCTCTCCGGTTGGGGCTTACGGGCCAACCACGAATCGAGGTCGATCTCGGCGTAGTAGACCGGAACCTTGATGCCGTGGATTTTTAGCTCAGTGGGAGTTATTTGCTCCGAAGATAGGACATCTTTAACGTTAACTCCTGAATTTTTCGTCAGTAAATCCAATAGCCCCGTCAAATCGTAAACATCGGAGGCACGTTCGCCTTGATACCAAGCGGCATCAGCCCCCAGGCCTGCGACCAGAAGCCCCAGCCGTATCGGTTCATGGGTGCTTTGATCCCGCTTTTCGTAGACTCGGCCCACTTCAAACAAGCGGAGCTGGGCCACGCCTCGCGCCAAATTCTTCGCCGCAACCTGGAGCAGCGAGGTCTTGAGGTGTTGGCGCAGATGGGTCTGGAGCTCGCTGAGCGGATTCGCCATTTCAATCGCGGTTTCGCCCGTGGCGAAACGTCGCTCAATGAGGGCGTCCGTGACGCATTCGTCCCAACCCCGCGCGGCGAGAACCCGCCGGACGCGCAACAGTCGGTCATGGGCGCGATCCGCATCGGTCTCCGGATGGAGCCCCGTCGTGACCCGCGACGGGATACCGTCCAAGCCGTGGAGCCGCGCGATTTCCTCAATGAGATCGACTTCACGCGAAAGGTCGTCGCGGAAGGTGGGCGGCTGCCAGACGTTTTCGTCAGGTTGAGTAGCCGGAAGCTTGGTGCAGCCGAGTCGTGTCAGATTTTCCTCAATCGTGGCGGCAGGAATCTGGACGCCAAGCAGACTCTCGATCCGCTTCGAGTGAAGCAGAATCGGTCGGCGCGCTTCAGGTGGCGCACCCGCAATCGCTGAGGTCGAGGCGACGGTCGCTCCGGCAATTTCCACCAGCAACGTCAGGGCACGATCACGGGCAGCCAGCAGCGCACCCGGATCGACCCGGCGCTCATAGCGATAGGAGGAGTCCGACATCAGGCCCAGACGGCGACTGGTCCGGCGCACCGTGGCGGGCAGAAACCACGCGGCTTCCAACACCACTTCCGTGGTCGTGTCGGTCACCCCCGTCAGCTTGCCGCCCATCACGCCCGCGATGGCCACCGGCCCTTGCGCATCGGCGATGACGAGATCATCGGCGAGGAGCGCGTAGGTCTTGTCGTCCAGTGCTTCCAGCTTTTCTCCCGCGCGGGCGCGGCGGACGTCGATGACGTTCCCGGCCAGCTTCGCCGCATCAAAGGCGTGGAGCGGTTGGCCGGTCTCGAACAACACGAAATTGGTGATATCGACCACGTTGTTGATCGGTCGATGCCCGGTCGATTCAATCGCTTCCTGCAGCCATTTCGGGCTGGGGCCGACCTTCACGTTGATCAAATGCGTCGCCGTATAATAAGGACCCAAATCAGGCGCGTCGAGCTGGGCAGTATACTTGGGCTCCGCTTCCGGAAAAGCGATGGCCGCCGTTGGCAAGGCTTTAAGTGTCCCTGCGCCGATGGCCGCGATCTCCCGCGCGATGCCGCGATACGAAAGGAGGTCGGGTCGGTTGGACGTGATCTCCACTTCAAAGACCGTGTCGCCGGGCTGGTACTTGGAGAAGACTTCGCCGACGGGTGCATCAACGGGCAGGATGAGCAGACCCTCGGCGTCCTCAGCCAACGCCAGTTCCTTGGCGGAACAAAGCATGCCCTGGGAGAGTTCGCCGCGAAGCTTCGATTCCTTGATCACGAAATCGCCCGGCAATCGCGCACCCGGCAGGGCGAGGGGAACCTTGTCGTTGTCCTTGTAATTCTTCGCGCCACAGACGATCTGGCGGATGCCCTTGCCATCATTCACCTGGCAAACGCGCAGGCGGTCGGCATTCGGATGGGGGACCGAGGAAAGTATCTGCGCCACCACGACGTGCGGGCTATCGACGCCGGTGACGGCGACATGCTCGACTTCCGTGCCCGCCAACGTGAGGCGATCAAGCATTTCCGGCACGGGAACGGTGAGGTCAATATAGTGGCTGAGCCAGCGGAGCGAGAATTTCATAACAAAAAAGGGAGCCGGAGTATGCGCGATTTTGGGACGAAGTGTTAGTCTTAAGTGCGGGCCCGGCCCGGAGAAAAGATGAACGCAGGGAACGGGGTGGTGTCGAACCTTTTCGTATGCCCCCGCTTCCTCCCGAGATGACCGCTCCGCCCGCGGCGGAAAAAATGCTCAAATTTCTCCTGCAAGCCACGCAGGACGGCGACTACGACGCCTTCATCCTCGCCGGCACCGACCGCTTCCAGCAGGGAATCTCCAAGTCGATGTTTTACCGCGTGAGCGAACAGGTCGCCTCCCGCCTCAAGGCCGGACACACCACCGAATTTCTGACCGAGATCAAACAATGCGAGCACGGCGTCTATCTCTGGAAGCTAAGCTTCAGCGACAAGGGAAACGAATTCATCGCGCGGCTGGCCATGACCCGGGACGGAAAAGTCGCCGGGTTCATGCTCAACTAGCCGTGCGCTTCAGGGCCGGGAACTTTTGCTTGGCGACCACTCGCAGTCTGAGGTACGCTAAGCGATGCCTTTATCGGCGGGGTAGCCAAGTGGTAAGGCGCGGCTCTGCAAAAGCTGTATGCGTCGGTTCGATTCCGACCCTCGCCTCTCTTTTCTAAGCTGTTCTTAGACAATGAGGGCATCGGTTAGAAACCGCCCAAAACGAGCCAAAAAGGCCCAACTGTGTCCAAAAGTGAGTCTAGTTATTCTGGATTTCGCTAACTGGCACATACTTGGGTAATGCGGCGGTTCCTCCCTAACCGGGGGAATTGGGTCGTTGGTAATTTCTCACTACCGGAGAAATAACATGAAACCAACCCATCGCCTCATTCGCCGCGCCGGCATCTACTACGCCTTTGAGACTGCCACGAGCAAACGTGAAAGTTTGGGCACGCGCGACAAGACCGAGGCCACCCAGCTCCTCGCCGCCAAGATGCAGTCCCTCTTGCAGCCGATTCTCAATTTGCGAATGGCGAAAGTCTATCTTTCCGGCGCCGACCCGCAGGCGCTTAAACGAACCTGGCGTGATGTCCTCAAGTCGATGATTGAGTCCAAGCGTGGAGACAACAAGGCGCGCTGGGCCAGAATGGATAGGCATCGTCCACTCGCCTCGCTTTGGGACAAAATCCTAATTCAAACGACTGCCGAGGACTTCATGCGGTGTTTGAACGCTGGTAGTGTCACGACCAATAAGTTTTTGCGGATTATGCGCAATTACGCCTTGGATTTCGGTTGGTTGCCCCACCCCCTTATTCCGACACGACATTGGCCTGCGGTAAAATACGGCGACAAGCGCGCCATCACTGCCAGCGAGCATGCTCAGATCATTGCTCGCGAAACCAACCCCGAACGCAGAGCTTTTTATGAACTGGCCTGGTTTACGGGTGCGGCCCAGACCGACCTGGCCAACCTCACATCTGATTCCATCCGGTGGAACGACAGGACGATTTCCTTCTCCCGGCAAAAAACGGGAACGCCGGTAGTGCAATTCTTTGGCGCCGAAACGGAACGCGTGTTGCGTACGCTCCCGCCAAGGGGGCCGCTCTTTCCTTATCTCAAAACCGTCCGCGCCTCGGATCGGGCCACCGAGTTCAAGCAACGCTGCGAGGGTCTGGGAATCAAAGGCGCCACCCTGCACAGCTACCGGTACGCTTGGGCGGAACGAGCGGCGAAGTGCGGCTACCCCGAGCGTCACGCTATGAAGGCCTTGGGGCATGCCAGCAAGAGCATTGCCCAAGCTTACGCAAAACGCGCTGAAGTCATCGTCCCGTCTCTCGAGGAATTCGAAAAAGCGACGCCGGAAAAGAAGATTATTTCTTTTGTTAATATTCCCCGTTCAGTCACGCAAACTGAGGAGGGTCGGTGCGCCGCTGGAGAAAGCCAGCCCTAAGATTCTCTGGTAAGGGGTAACGATGGCCTTTCTGTAGCCTTTCTTCGGCACCCTTTTCGACAAGCGCGAGACGGCCTTCCTGGATGGCGTACTTGAATTGCTCGGTGGGGATACTGTAATTGGCAGAGAACCAAGTCCGATACTGATCCAGCTTCGACTTCTCCGCTTCTGTGAGCGTCTGCTGGCGATGGACATGGCGATACAATTTTCGGAAAAGGGCCTTGATGGCAAAATATTCACTTATTGGCACAAGGACCCGCATAACTTTCTTATAGGCCTCATCCGTAAGATCCTTGATTTCGGCAGCGCATGCTTGAGCCCACTGTTCAGGTGTAAATTGGCCATTGTATTTCTCTTTGCACTTCTTCCAAGCGAGATCACAAGCTACTCCGCTATCGCGAGAGATCGTCTTGACGAAGTCATGCCATTCTTGTCGGAGTTCCAATAGTTGGGCGAATTCTGGAAGCACAAGATTCCCAGTCGCCGTTACGGGTGTGCCTGGAACCATATCGTCGATGTGATAGTGGGGTCCGTCGGAGGCATTCGCTACTTTATGAATATCAATCGCATCTTGGCCCTCAAGAGTACCAGCCGTTTTTTTGGAACCTCCATACAAGTACATATCTGCGAATTCTGTTTTCCCTTTTCCTCCCAACTTCTTGCCATCCATCGGCGGATTTTTCTGGCTCCAAGTAAACGGAGTCTTTTCTTGGATTATTTTCATCAACTCTTGCGGATTGGAGGCGCTCAAGGTTTGAAAGTGACGTGGAGTCACCTGAACAGCTTCTGCCAAGGCGGCAGCCTTAATGCCCAAAGCGCGGCAAAGACGGTTCACAGGATTGTTGGGATCGTTCACTCATAACGACTCGTTCTGATGATCGCAAAGGTCAAGAACTTTCAATCGCAGCGCTGATATTGGCGCCAGGTGAATGAGAGCTCTCGAGAGACTATCAGTTCTCCCATGAAAATGCTTCCCGCACGATTGACGGCTGAACAAGTTGCCGAAAGCCTCGGCTTCAAGGCACACGACGTACCCACTCTGGTTCGTGAACGACTGCTCGTCCCTCTCGGAAAGCCACGTCAACAAAGCGTCAAGTATTTCGCTCAGATCGATATTGAGGGAAAGGCTAAGGATGTGAAGTGGCTGGCCAAGGCCACAGACGCCATTTACAGGCATTGGCGGGAATCTCGTAGCGGGGAGAACTTGCCGTGAAATTCCTAGGCGAGCCCCCCGCCTTACTTGAATGGATCCCACTTTCACCCGCGCACAATGAGGAAATCAGGCAAGCGGCCGAAGCAGCCGATATGACAGCAGATGAACTAATCGCCCAGTGGCTTGCGGAAAAAATTGAGACAAGCGCGCATTGCGAACTGACTAAAGGCATTGAACCCCGGTTGGTGAACGAACCGGAAGATGGGGCACCTGACCACAACGGAGTTCCAAAATGAAATCAGCCTGCAAAGCCAAAGGGTATTCGGGAGCGAAGAAGGGCATGCACCACGGCCCGGGTTCATCGAAACTCGGAGCGCAGGGGCCCTGGATCCTGGAATGCCTGAACAAGAAAATCCCGTATCGTACGATTCTTCGATTACTAAAAGACACGTACGGGAAGGATGCGTCGCTCAGCACCTTGCAAAGCTTCATCAAACGACGCGATGAGGATATGCAGCTGCCTCAAAGGTCCTCAAAAAAACGACCCCGTTCAGTAAACTCAGGGAAAGCCACCGAACAACTTGCCTCCACCACCCCGATGGGCGGTGATGTGTTTGAAGCGGCGCGACGTCAAGCGCAGATCAACACAACCAACAAAGCCAAAACCAAACACATTGACGTGTCGAAAGTATATATATGAAAAACCAACCCATTAACTATCGTGAAATCAAAAGAAAGAGCCGCTTTATCGCCTCTGGATGCGGCGGCGTAGGTGGCGTCGGAAAAACCACCATCGCGGTCGCCATTGCTGATTATCTCCGTCAACGCCGCATTCCCGTTCGGCTTTTCGACGCCGAAAACGAACCCAAGCCTCACGGGCGCCTCAAGAATTATTTTCCTGAGGCTCAGGTAATCGACATTCACTCCAAATCCAGCCTCGACGAGGTAGCCCGTTCGGCAGTTCACGATAAGGTTCTCACCTTGGTCGATCTACCGGCGGGTGCGGGGCCGGAACTTCTCGAATGGATCAAGGGTCCGATTCGGGCGTTCCAGCGTCAGAACGTCCCGATGACGCTCGTGTCTCTGCTCTCCTCCGCCCCGCAAACGCTCACCTGCGTACTTCGCTGGGTGCTTGCGCTAGATGAGTTCACTGCGGGGGGCGCCAAGATCGACCACTTGCTCACCTTAAACCACCGCGATCCCGGACTCTTTAGCCATCTGGAGTCCGAGGCAGGCAAGGCCTTTCTGGAGACCTATAAACCCGGAATCATCCATTTGGCGGGCCGCGATCCCAACATTTACGCGATGTTGGAGGGGAAGGATCTGTCGCCGGTGACAGCCTTGGAGCTGTTCCGGGCGGCTGACACCGATCAGAGCGCCCGAGACAGGCTCGGCAAGCTCGACGACCCCGTCACCATGTCGCATATCGAGGAAGATGTGGACCAAATCTCCCAAGAGTTCGATAAGGAAATTCACCGTCTGCTCCCGGAGGCTGATGACAGCACCCAAGTCTGACGGGCAGAACCACGACCGGTGGTACTCCGACTGGTTTAGTGTTGTTTGTGTCTACCTGAATGACGCGCAGGCACTTCTATTCGCCAAATCCCTCAATTATCTTTCCCGGCAGCGGTCCAATCCCAACGTTCTGTCCGCGATCATCAATTCGCTGGGGCTGCTCACCCTTGTCCTGCACGGGATGGCGCACCAGGTCACCTCCTTGACTGAGGTTACTACTCGGGGCCATGCACAGACCCGGGACTTGATCTCCAAGTTGGATCAAGTGGCTCAGCTATTACATGAGATTAGGACCTCTCTCACTGAACTCACACTGACCCTGAATCGCCTGACTGAGAAAATAACCAAGGCGAAGATCCCTTGGGGCAAGGCCGTTCTAATTGCCGTAGTCAGTTCCTTTATCAGCACAGGGATATTGATTAATGCTGATCACCTTCAGTTTTTGAGGATACCCGATGCCAAGGATGTCGAAATGCGAGACCTGCTTGATGCAAAAGAACGATTCAGGAAGGCAACCATCAAATTGAAAAATGAAAATGTTGCCCTGGAATTCGAATTGAACAACCGCAAGGAAGTCGATCAAACGGCTTTAACCCGAGCATACAACGCGGGTTACTCAAAGGCGGCCTCCGACATTCAAAAGAAGTTCGAGGGGCAGTAGTAATCTTCCCTGTAAAACCAACAGATATGGATGTCCAATACCTAGTTATGACGCAATTAACGCCTATTTTGAAGCCGTTCGAATATGTTCGAATTCAATTTGGCCTTCAGGCTGGAGTAATTCGAACAAATTCGAACATATTGCCTGAAAAGGCCGTCATGATGTTCAGAAGTGCCGAGCAAGATGGATGCCCCGCATCTTCTTTCGTCGCCTGGTGGCGACGTTTGGGTATATGCCTCGACATATACCCCCCACGTTATGGCGTGTCGCCTGCCCAAATTCGCGCCATCTCATACCAAGCGCACAGGCCAAAGCTGCTGCCACAGCGGTCGCCCAGAGCTGCCGAATCATCGAATTGAAGTGGCCGGCGCAATAGCAAACCAAGGCAGACGAGAAGGACCTCTGATCATGACTCCGTCCCAAAGCGAAATGTTTGCTCAAAAGGTGAAAGCACTGTCCAAGCATACCGGCCTTTCCGAAGCCAAAGTAACTGAGTGCCTCATCCATCAGTTGGAGCTCATAACCAGCGAGTGGGACCTTGCCTCCACAGGCAGATCCCTCAGCGAGGTCATCGAGGCTTCACGTCAGGATCGCAAAAGCGCCGCACTGAAAGTCGGGGAACTGAACTTGAAAAGCGAGAACCTCAGGCAACGCCTTCAGATTAGCAACGACGTGGTAGCATCCCTAGCGATCTCATTCAGAGAGCATCTGGAAATTGTTCCCGTCATCCCCGAACTCATGACCGATGCGGATTCGGTCGAAATGGGCGCACCCTTCATCGACAGTGTTGGCCGGATCATTTCAGGGAAACATCAGTATAGAAACCCGAATTCCCAAGCTGACCACGCTGGCATTGTCACCCATTGCGGATCGACTTCCATGCCTGTATGGCGAAGCAAATACTCAGTTATTCCTAAAACCGACCGTCCTAACTTCGATATTTTAGAAATCACAACTTTTGCCCAAGAAGTAGGGCGTAAGCTGTGGGACAAAAGCTATAGCGTCACTGTCGAGAACATTCAGGAATTGGATCCGAAAGTCATTGGGTTGGATAGCGATGCGGTTAACAGCGTTTTTTCGAAGCGGAAATATCAAACGCAAAGAAGGGTATGGGAAGTCTTTCTCAACCGGTTGCGGCGGCTGGCTCGCCACTTTGGCGATCATGAGGAAGCGACCCTGGTCATGGACTTCATGACTGAACGGGAAGACGTCGCGAAGCTATGGGATCGTTTTGCCGAGGGAAGTGAATCCAGATGGAGACCGCAAAGAAGTATGCCCTGGCACTTTCTTATCCAATTTCCCTATCGCAAGGATTTGCGGAAATCTGATCCCTTATTAGTGCTTCAGGTCGGTTACCAGCTTTTTAGCAAGCTCACCATTGGGGTTGCGCCTTCAACCGGCTATCGCACCGTCATTAATTCAGCGGATAATCGCATGGCCAATCGTATGATGGGTGAACTTATCGCTGGCGTAAGCAAGTGGTTCAATCCCATCTATCTCCTGGTCGATAGCGGCGCCGTGCGCATTAAGAGCTCCCTCAATCCCAGCATTTCCAGCCCTTTGGAAACGAAAAGACAACGAACCGAAATGCCGATTGACCGTGATAAGGTCGTTGAGGTGATGAGAAAGGCGGTACCGGACATTGGGGCCGACCCTGAACTGCGCTGGTTTAGATTCAAACGGAATGCCAAAAACTTCAGCGATGGTAATTTTATCCCTTGGCCCCAAGGTATTGAGCAGAAGACGCGGTCCGGAGTGATCATTGTTGGCCACAAAGATGTCCTTTTTAAGGTGAACCTTTATGACTGGTCGGTGCAGGTTGCCTCACTCTTGGATCCACACACGGCCAGTGGCATGGTCGCCGCTCATTATCGATACCTCCGAGCAATATATGAACCGAGGGCAACAACAAACTCCTAAGAGACGTATTCCCAAAGGTTTTGATAGCGGTCAGGAAGATGGCGTCCTCGGTCGCTCACGGCAAACGGAAGTTGGTGAAAGTGGCGCCATGAGCACCGGCGAAAGAGATATGAAATTGGGCATAGCCAAGGCACGGGCTATGGCTTCGCGAGAATTTCCAACGCAGGTGGCGCTGTGGACAGCAATCCGGGAGCGAGTGAAGCCGCGCAGGAAATTTGGGCCGACTAACAGAAGGATCGCTATAATAAGCTTTCATGAATAACTGTAACTTTTTTGAAAGATTGAATTTATGGGCTCAGATTTTTTCCTCCGTCAAAAAATCATTTCGCGGTTTGATTCGGCTGTCGTCAGAGCAGTTTACACTTCTGGCTAGTAGTCAGAAACTTTGGGCCCATCGCTGTACCCGACGGGTAAGTTTTCCCGCTCTGGACTACAAGAAAGGTCAATGCAATCGAAACAAATTGGAGGCGATCCCAAAGCACCAAATTACCCAAATGATAACTTTGGAGATGATGGGTCGCTTGATCCGAAAGTTTTCATCTTTCAATCAATCCAGAAAAGACACTAAAGCGGATGAACTCTTACCGTCTGAAATGGAAGTTGAATCCACGGGGCCTCACGTACCTGGGGGGGATGCTAATGGCCGCAATTATGTAGTAACGCTCCTCGACCAGGCGGATAATTCGATTCTCGTGCAATTCGTCAAAGCGATGAGAGGTGTCGATGCGGCCAACTACGCCCTTAGTTTTGATGAGGCAGAAAAGGCGAGGGAGGAGGGGTATCAGGTTATCTCCGTCTTTTCCTCGGTTGACCTAGACAAGCTGAAACACGACCTCGACGAATTCGGAGGCAAGACTATTGACTACATGGACGCAGACGAGGATACCGCGATTTTGCCGGGAGCCTTCATTTCAGATTAATCTTCCCTATCTGTTCAGTCCCGAAGAGGGTTAGCTTTTGTCAGGAATAGGGACTGAACGGGCCTTTAATAGCTGCATCCTTTTGATAATCAGGAAGGTGAGCGGCTGAGGAGGCTCGAGCTCTCGATTCTAACTCGCGGATGGGGAGCGCTGTAAGCTTCTAGCGCTCCAACATTATTGTACATTGTCAACGCTGTAGACACGGTGGATTGTTAGGAGTTTTGCTAGGACTTTTTGTTAGGACTGAGATAAGATATACAATCCAGGTCGCCCTTCCCGCAATGAGCAAAGGCACGAACACCCGTAAACACCGTATAAAGGCGTGCATCGCTGACGGACTCGAAATTCAACATCGGTTTCAAGCCGAACCGCTACTCAAAAAAACTGGACGTGGCAGCTATACCCGCGAAGCAGTTGCCGAAATCGCTGTCGCCAAGAAAAAGATGGCAAGTTCAAGTTTTGAAATAGTCGAGTGAAGGCATAAAAATAAACTCTCGCTGAAGCCTCCAGTGAGTTGGGTGCCGACGCCTCACGATCATTTCCTCGGCTTCCTTCTTACTTTTCAGCTAGAACGCTGAATGAATCGAAGGTTGTAAAGACTGCCCACATCCAAAAGCCTCCGTTGACCAGCTATTGAACGTATGGGCGACGCCGTGCCGACGAAGCACGTCAAAACATTCCGGCTGCATGAAATTCTGATTTCTGATCTCAACCGAATAATACCATCCCTTCGGCAACTGGGCAAAGAAGCCATCCAAGGCTTCGACAAACTGAAGTCCTCGCTTCCAATCCCTAGAATGAAAATGGCCGAATTCAAAAATTAGGGTGCCAATCTGGTTTTTGTACATCTCGAGCGGTGCGAGAACGCTCGCGATGAAAAGATCTGGATCAAGTAAGCGGTCATTGATGGTTCCTGCGCGTTTTCCGCAGCGGGGAAGATTGGGGAACTTCCGCACTGTAATATCTTCCGTAACATCGATCGATATCCAGAAATCAGGCGCTAGCCCCGCAGCACGAAGAGACGCCCCGTCCGGGCGGTCCTGAGCCAGTCGGTTGACTGGACTCGTTTCCCTCTCACAACGCGGGAGCCGCTGGCTCTTGCGCGCGCATTGAGATCGGGAAAGAGGGGAGAAATGCATTTCCCCATTTAGGGGAAGGCAACAAACCCCAACCAACGAAAGATCATGCCTAAAAAACTCACCACCGACATCACCGTCCTGCACATCGCCGGAACCGATCAAATCAAAGTCTACCTTCCGGCGCAAACGCAATTCCGGTTCGGCGTCATGGCCGAAAAAACGCGTTTTTTTCTTCAAACGCCGGTCGTCCAAGACTTCAGGATGAAGCAAAGTCGCGCAATCTTTGATGAATGGCAGAACGGCCAAAGGGCCCTGGATCGGCTGAGAAGCCGCTCCGAGTATCATGTCCTCGGGCTCGAGGAGGCCCGCAACATCCTGAACCTCATCGTCGGTGCCATCTTGTACTGGTACCAACTTGGCGATCGGTGGGTTTACACCAGGAGCGTTCTTCAAAACGCGACCCACATGGCGCATCTGCAACTCCAACCATTAAATGCGCTCACTAGCGCGGAACTCAAAAAGTCGGGTGCTGCCGCCAAATCCTATGAGGAAATTCGGGAAACGATCGGTTCCGACCCGAAGCACTTCTCAATTTTCCAAATGCACCAATGGTGGATGGAGCTGCGCCGTTTCCGTAGCCGAAATTTGTACATTAAGGATATCGAACGGAAGCTCGGCATCGCGTGCAAACCGTTTAGGTTCGCGTTGAAAAAACTCCCCAAGCCTTAACCGGTAATTGATCGCTAACTTGCAGCCGACGATCCAAATGGGTTGAGACTTGGCAAATTGGGCACCCATTCCGTGGCGATCCTAACGGATTGCCACGGGGATGAAACATCGTCCACGATGAGCCTCTCAAGGTCGCTTCGTCGTCCCGTCCCAGCTTGCGCAGAACGATGGCCCTCAAATCCCGAGCCCGAAGATGATCCGAGTTCAAACGTAGCGAGCGGTCGAGGTGATCGAGCGCCGCAGTCCAGTCACGGCAGCAACAATCGATTTCGGCGAGAGCGTGAAAACCCGCTGCTTGCCATGCCTGATTCCAAGTGGCCTTGTAGAAGGCCGAGTAAGCGTCGTCGTCACGACCAAGATGACGTAGCGTCAGTCCGAGATTGTAGCAAGGCTCACCGTCGTAGGGATTCGGGTTTCGTTCAGTCAGGCGAATGATGGCGCGTTGAAACCGTTCCTCAACCCGCACGAACTCGCCCCGCCTGAGATGCCAGAGTCCCAGAGCATTGTTGCACGGGACATCGCCTGGATCGTGCCGCAAGGCTTCGCTCCAATAGGGCTCGGGACTGCGCGTGGCTTGACGATATTGATCGGGGTGTGAGCCGATGAGGCAGATTTCGTCCAACAATGAAATCTCCTGTGGCGCAGACGGTTCGGTGGCGGCCTCCGGTAATGTGGGCTGCTTCGATTTTATGGGCTGATAAGTAAGCACCTCCCGGCCATCTTGCGTAAGGAGGACGAGTTTCAGATTCATTAGCTGAACCTTTTTCGGCAGATTCACCTTCCGGGTTAGCGAATGCGCAGGCGTTAGGTCGGCACTCCAAGAACCGATAATACGCCCGGAACTCGATAGTTGAATGGTCGCTTTCTTAAAAATCTCTGTCACGTGGACGCCCACGAATGCGGTTCCCTTTTCCACCTACATTGAGATTGATGCTTCCATCGTCGCTTCCTGGGCAGGGCCGATGTCACGAATCGGATACCAGAATTGGCTCCAAGTTTTGGTCTCACCCGGTTGAAGAAACGAAAAGTCAGGTTGATTGTCGGTAAAGACCCCGGCCATTAACTCGATATACGGTCCATCATTTGTCGTAAGATTGCGATCCCAAGCGTAACCAAATTCGTGGTTACCCCACGTCCACTGCTTCTTTCCCGGAGATTCAAGGAGCCCCCTGTAACCATCATCGATTGGTGCGCCAACCAAATCGACGCTACGGTGGCCCACCTCACGTTAGACTGCCTCACCCATTCGGATCAGTCCGAGCGCATCAGTGCAGTAGAGCCCCGTTTGATCGAGAGAAACTCCATTCTGAAGCGGTAAACGTCGATCGCGTTGCCTTAGTATCAATCTCCTAAGGTTCATTTCTATTATCGATAGTTTGGGGCGCTTGTTGTCCACATGACCAACTGTGACAAAAACCAGCCCCAAACCCCGGGGCCTTGCTTTGCGTCGAATTTAGACTTTTTCCCATTTGCCGGATTTTGCGGAGCAATAAGCAGCTTCCATGATGGCTACAGCATCCAGCGTAACCTCGAGGTCTACCTTCAGACCATCTTCAGGAATCTCCTTGCGAATGGCGGCAACAAGGCGGTCCATGCGATCAGGATATTTAGGCCCGTTTTTCAAAGGCTTCGTCTCAAGACCCGGGCCTCCAACGACATAGCCGTCGGCGGTATTCCAGATCGCGGCCTTCTCCCCCAGAATTTCCAATCCTCCGATACCACCTGTCTGTGTCCACGCGGCTGTCAAAGATCCCACCACCCCGCTGACAAATCGCAACTGCGCCATTCCCCAGTCATCCACCGCTGTATAGTTTGCGCTGTGGTTGCCCATATCTGCCCAAACTTCCTTTACCGGTCCGAAAAGCGTCCGCACCAGATGAACCGCATGGGTTCCCATGTCCATGAAGGCACCACCGCCGGAGAGTTCGGGATTCGTGAACCATTGCAAGTCGGGTGAATCAAACCAGCGTCCGTATGCCGCATGGTGGGCGTTTACCATTCGAATGCGGGTGATTTTGCCGAGAGCCTGACTCTTAAGCAGCGAAGCAATTCCTGTCATATTTTCCGAAAAGGGATTCATATATCCGCAGAAAACAGGAACAGGATGTTTTGCGAGAAGATTTCGGACTTCCTTCAAGTCCGCAGTGCTTGTGACCAATGGTTTCTCGCAGAAGATCGGCTTCTCAACGGGCAGCAATTTTTTCAGCAACGGCAGGTGTTGCGTGTTTTCCGCACAGATGACAAAACCATCCACTTCTTTATTCGCCAGCAGCTCGTCAAGATTTGCGAAAAACCTGGACTTGGCTAGCTCGGCATAACGTTTTCCACGGTCGGGTATATCATCCCAAACTCCGAAAATTTTCCGACCATCCGCCGCTTTGAGGGCTTGCTCGATGAAGGGCTTGGTGTGAATATGAGCAGTCGAGACAAAGGCAATGTTTGCCATAGGGTTCCTTAAAATTTGACGTTTACTTCGCGTTCTTTGTCACTTGAGCGATAGATCGCTTCCAAAATAGCTATAACCTTGATGGTTTCCGTCCACGGAACCGGCGTGGGTCGATTCTGCGTGACGCAATCGTAAAAGGCTTTGATTTCCTCATAGTGCGGCCACACATCCGTCTTGGGCATGAAGAGTTGACCATCCGCAAAGACGCTGTTGACCACGGTGGAATATTTAGCAGTTGGCCACTGCACACCGGCCTTCGTGCCATAGACCCGGAAGGAGAAATCCTCGCTTTCCTCCTGATGAGAAAGCCAGGCAGTCTCCACAGTCATGGTGGCACCATTATCAAAGTGGACGAAGCCTGCTGCAAAATCCTCCACATCCATGAGCTTGCGATCCCATTCTCCCCACATGCCGGGAATGGTGTAACCCTTGGCAAAAATGGTCTTGGCGACGCCCGTGACGCGGACGGGCTTGGGAAAACCCATCACATGCAAGCAGGTATCCAGCGCGTGAACTCCGATGTCCATGCAGGGACCGCCTCCGGAAAGTTTCCCGTGAATGAACCCGGGGGCCGTGGGAATGAATGCACGCCGGAAGGCGCGCACTCGGGCATGATAAACTTCACCCAAGGTCCCCGTCTCGGCCCATTTTTTGATTGCGGTGGTGGAGGGCATCCAGCGCATGTGCTGAGCCGTCATGAGCTTTAGCTTTTTTTTATCGGCAAGCTCCCCCATCTTGCGCACTTCAGCCGTTGATACGGACAAAGGCTTTTCGCAGATGACATGCTTGCCTGCATTCAAAGCAGAAATCACCGCCCCTGTGTGGATGCGGTTTGGCGTGCAAATATCGACCACGTCAATGCCCTCCCGGACCAAATCCCGATAGTCCGTGAAATACTTGTGAATACCGTTTTCCTTAGCCGCATCAGCCGCTCTTTTGCCATCCGTATCCGCGACAGCAATGATTTCTGCTCCACTGATCTTTTTTCCATGCTGGGATATGTTGCGACCGACTGATCCCGCCCGCACCAATAATTCCGACTCTGATTTTCACCATGGCTATCCCTTAGCATGGCTCTGATCATCCTTCTTGCACTCGATTGACTCGTATTTACGCTGGGCTGATGTATCGATTACTCTTTGATGTAAGGTTGTCCTGTACCTTTGCTGTGTGGCAGTACCGCAACGCTCGCTCCGGAGAAGAGCTTACCCACGATTTTCACGAATTATTCTGGGTGGAGGACGGCGAAGGGATACACACGATCAATGGTCTGCAGCGCTCCATGACTGCCGGATATCTCATTCTTGTGCAGGATCGTGACTTCCATACTTTCTCTGTTCCAAAGCAGGGTCAGTCTGTGCAGTTCATTAATTTTGCTTTTCCCGTTCAACTTTGGAAACGCATTAAAAAAAATCATTTTTCTCACGAGACGGCTTTTTTTGATCTGAAAGATTTCCGACTTCGCGAGTACATGCTCCCGCTTTCCTCGGTCACCAAACTCAAGACGCTTTGCTCGGATTTAGCGACAGGAAATCACGATGCTCTTACCGCTGAAACTTTTCTTCTTTCGGTACTGACACTTTTGAAAAATCAGTCGAAACAGACCGAAAAAAAGGAAATCACACCTGCCTGGCTAACGAGAACAGTGAAACAAATCCGCATTTACCCCAATTTCACCGGGGGGACTCAAGCCATGGCCCGAATTGCCGGATATTCATCCGAGCATCTTGCCCGAAGTACGAGAAAATTCCTCGCGACGACACCTCGCGAAATTGTCAATGAAGCGAGGCTCACTCACGCTGCAACCATGCTTTGCTCCACAAATTACTCTATTATCAATATCGCGCTTGAATGCGGCTGTGCGAACCTAGGCTATTTTTACAAGCTTTTTACTGCACGTTTTCAGATGACTCCCTCAGAATACCGGGATCGGCATAATACGGCATTACATACTATTAACTGACTTTAAGACGCTTGTACAGATTCAGACTGTGCTTGGGCCTGCGCCATATTTTATGGCTCCTCTAATCGAATTTCGGCAAAGTGAATCGAGGAGGATGTTTGGTAAGACGAGCAAAGGTACCAAAGGCTGGGATCTGAGGGCTTCAAGTTTGCCAAACTTCCCATAGACCGACTTCTAGTTAAGGCGCAGCGATCTGCCACATTTGATTATAGCCGCCGTTTGCAGACCATTGAATGGCCGAAACCCCGTTCCAGGTTTCGCCTGCATACATGTCCAAGAGTTGACCGCTATTTTCGTTTGTCATCGTATAATAACCGCCACCGATGCTCTGGAGTTGCCATTTTTGGTTAGGGCCTCCATTGGCCGGCCACTGCACGTCGGAGGCGCCATTTGCTGTGGAAGCGCCATAGATATCCATCACCATGCCGCTATTCACATTGGTAATCACGTAGCTGCCGTCCGCTTGGACTTGGAAGTTCCATTGCTGGGCCGTGATGCCGCTATAGGTCCACTGGACGATCGACGTTCCCGCCGTGGTCGAACTTGCCGTGGGTTGCAAGGCAAGCCCGCTATTCCGGTTGATGATCTTGTAGGTCCCGTTGGCCACGGCCACGTTGGTGAAGGAAATCCAGTTCAAATTAAATCCTGCGTTGGGTGCTTGAACGGTCAATGTCCGGTTATTGCCTGCGGCCAGGTGCACATTGGGGATCACCACCGTTGTGAAATTGGTCGTCCCCCACGTCTGGGGAATAGTGACTTGGCCTATGGGAACGCCATCGAGCAGCAAGACCACCGGGCCGCCGCCCCAATAGGAAGAAGCGCGGATATTGATGTTGTAATTGCCGCCCGTGACGTTGACGGCATATTTCATCCATTCACCAGGGTTGATATTGCCGACGTAATACCCGTTGCCTGTATCCGTGGTGGGATAAATATCCACCCCTTCGCTCGTGCGGTAAGCCCCGCCGTCGTTGGGAATATAGGTATCGTGATAAGCCACCCCTTCGCCGCCCAGGTTGAAGTTATCCGCCTGGATGAGACCCGGGATTGCCATGGGAGTTCCACCGTAAGGCGTTCCGTTCTGATATTGGTCGATTTTGACGTCGTCGATCAGCGTGGTGTATTGATTACTCAAATCAGTTGCGGTCAGAGTACAGACATACGTCCCGGCGGAGGGAATGGAAAAGATGACCGAACACGGACGGAAAGTATTGTCGAGGGGAGTCAAAGGCACGCCGACATTTGTTCCGCCGACACTGACCTGGATCGGTTCAATACCGCCGTTGCACCGTGCGGCCAGAAAAGAAATTCTGTATTCGCCCGGGGCTGTGAAATTGACGCTTTGGCTGATCGTTCCGCCAACCCCGCTGGATGAACCGAGAAATGCGGTCTGTGTACCCACCAAGGCGCTCGCGCCAAAACCACTCCCATTGCGCTGGATTCCAGCATTACCCGTAAAGGCCCAAAGGCTGGCACTGTTGATGGAAGCAGGTGTCATGTAATTGGGCAGATAATAGGGCCAAGCCGTCGTTAAGGGCGTCTCAAAGCTGGCATTGGCAAAGGTGGGGCCGGTCGTCACATCATCGTTGAAAACGAGGATTTCCACGGAATTCGGGGCGAGCGATAGGCTGGGTGCCGTTCCATTGTAATTAATCGTCGAGGTCGAATATCCGGAAGAAGATGAAATCGTATAGGCGGTTAGGGGGAAACTCGGTACATCGACGCCGAGAAAGTTCAGGCTGACTGTCTGCGCGCTCGTCGACTGGCAGATCAACATCAACGAGCGTTGCGTACCGTTTCGCGTTGCAAGCGCCGCAACTGCACCGGCATTCGTGCTCGATGTTTGACACCAGCAACCGGTGAGAAATTGATTGGCCAATGCATTCAGGGTGCCGCTTGGTCGAATCGAACTGTAACTGGGGTTTATTTTGCCGTAAGTGTTATCGGCGTCGTTAAAAGAAGTCGCCCCGGCCAGGTTGCCACCTTCGATGAATGCCTTGAATCTTAACGCATCGTAGACAGCGCTTTGCGGACTTGCCATCTGCCCGGAGGTGTCGTTGTTGTAACTGCCATACATGTTCCATTCGTCGCAAAAAATCGGGACATTGATTCCGGCGTTGAAAGCCAGTTGGGAGACATAGCTGGCGGCGTTGCCTGTCGCATCGCTGTAAAGCGTGGAAATGGGCTGGGGAGAAAATTCGGAGTAATCATGATAGGTAATAAAGTCAATCTGACCCGCTACAGCCGCAAAGAATGCCGTGTAATTCGCGGTGTCCCAAGGGTTGCTGAATGCTGGCCCGCCGACCAGGATCGAGGAATCGACGGTTTTCATGGCGTTGCGACAATTCAAGAAGATCGAAGAGAGCGTGGTCATGTCTCCGGAGTAAAGGCCATTCAGCTCATTGGTGGGTTCCCAGTATTTGATGTAGGTGCCATTGTTATCCGCGATCTGGACTAACGCCGCACAGAATTGAGCATAGCTTCCCGTGCCGGTGCCCTGGTACGCCGCGGTTAACTTGCCGTTGCTATCGACCATCCAGGGTGGGAAATTGGCGATATTCATGATTTTATCCGGCGCACAGCCCTTGGTGGCAGTCAGGATGTTTTTGATACGGTTGGTCAACCAGACTTTGTTGACCGGGTCGATCCAGGTCGAGGCGCTGTCGCCGGACGATCCCGACATGGTGACGGCAGAATGGTACCGGAGGAATCCGAGATTCATGTTGGTGAGACACTGGACATAAGCCGGGTTGGTCGCGATCGACTCCGTCGTTCCGGACCAGACATTGACGCCGTACATATGGGCTGGTGCAGGACTAATGGGTGTTGTCCAGTCCGAGGTAATATTGATCTGGGCGTGCCCCGGCAGGGGTGAGAACAGGGAGATGCTGATCGCCGCCCATGCGCCGACCCAGCAATTGAGGTACTTCCGAACCTTTACCGTGCAAGATTGATTCATGATTGCTTAAGTAGCTATTATAGCAATTTTAGTCAAATAAATCGGAATGTTCAGATTAATTGACGCTTTGGCTGCGCTATTTTTAGCTCTGAAAGTACTACCTGTAAATTTTTACAAACAGATTTTTAGAAAAAGGAACTGCTTGGCATCTCGGAACGTTCCGATTACGATTAATACTCGTCACGCAGTTTCGCGAGGCGTCTAATCGTATCAAGTCGCCTGCCCTGAGTACCTTCCGGCCCCATGATCATCACGTGTAAGAAGGAGATTCCGTTTCGATGGATATTCTTCGCCATCCTCCCCTGGGCCTCGATTGCCTATACGGGGGGCGTGGCCGGCGTGGCGTTTGTCTTTTCGTTGAAGAAATTTGTCGATAACCCCGCCGGACTCACCTTCATTCTCAGTTTGCCGACCTTCATCTCCATGGTCACAGGGCCATGTACCTGCTTTATGTCGGACCGGATCTGGACACGTTTCGGTCGCCGTAAACCTTTTATCATCACTTCCTGGATCGGCATGGGAGGCTGCCTAATCCTTATGCCCTTGATGTCGAATTTCTGGGCTCTTGTTGCGACGTTCATCGCCTACAGCTTCTTTTCCGACCTCAATTCTCCCATTGATCCCCTCCAGCAGGAAATCACTCCTCCGCAGGAAAGGGGACGTTCGACGGGAGCCATGCAGTGGTGCTGGAACCTGGCCAACATCACCTTCTACTTTGTCGCGCTGGGCCGCTTTGATGACGTGCAGTACATGAACGGATTGCTTCTGACAGGGGAGACGGTCATCTATTGGTCAGGCGCACTACTCCTGACTGTGATGCTTTTACTGATTATTCTCGGCATCAAGGAAATCGATCAAAAAAGCCCGCTGGTTGGACAGCGACTCTCCTTCAAAAGCGTCTTTGGCGGAATCCTTGACCAGGAATTATGGCCGGTCTACATGCTCGTACTGGGAGCTGCCGCGCTTGGTTCAGGGCTAGGGCCGCTGAGCAACCTGCTCTATACAGACCAGTGGGCGTATTCCAAGCAGGACATGGGCATCAACATGGCGGCGGGTGGCGTCATCAACATCTTCATCATCGGTCTGTTGACCATTTTTGCCGACAAGCTGAACCGGATGCGCGCCTATCAGACGTTGATCACCCTCTCCGTCATCGTAAATTTATCCTATTTTTGCTACGTCACATTTCTTTTGCCGGACCAACGCCCTTCGTTGATTGAAATCATCACCTTTGGCGAAACAGGCAGCATCATTGGCCTGCTCACGGGTATGGTCTATTTCCCACTCGTTTACGATTACATCCGTCGCAACAAGCTGGGCACTTATGTCGCCGGCGCGAATCTGATCAATCGCATTACGGCGTTTATCACGCTGAATGGCGTGGGGCTCTTTATCTGGATCTTTGCCATCTGTTTTCAACCTCCGGCCGGCGAAATGACGCGGGTCGTTCTCCGTGATAGTTACCAACAGAAAGGCGATGTTCTTCCTCTCCTGCAAAGCCAATCATGGATCAATCCTGGTGACAACACGGCTGTACCTGGATCAAGCATCACCGCGACAACCTGGCAAGCCACCGGCGCGGTGAGCGCCACGGGGCGCTGCTGGGAAGTGCGACAGCATGACAAGAGCAGCGAGGAACTCGAGGCGACACGGCAACGTCTCCAGCAACAAGAGTCCCTTTTGTTAGGTAACCTGCCGCCGATCGGCAAGGCAGTCCCCGGCAACTCCGTGGCCAATCCGTCCTCCGATGGAAATAAAGAGCCGACACCGGAAGAGTTGGCGCAAGAAATTAGTACCATCGATTCCAAGCTCGCTGCCCGGGCCTTCGCCTTTCGGGACCGGGTCGTGGCCGTGTTAAAAGACCGAATGATCGCCGATGGAGACCAAGTCGTTGATGCCAAAATTGGGGAGGTCCTGCTGATCGAGTTCCCCACCAAAATCCGCCCTGATGCCCACGAGCTGGACGGCATCCTTCGCCTTTTACGGGAGCAGCATCCTGAAGTCATCGATCTTCGCCCAGTGAAGCTTGAAACGGGGTACGATATCACCGTTAGCGTGCTTTTGAGTGAAACTTCCGATAAAGATACCTCCGTAAATTATTGGAGGGAGGTGGTGACAAAAGCGGCGCAAGTGAAGGCGCCCGGTTTGTTGGCCTCAGACGTTGAGCCAATCAAGATCACTCAAGCGTCCGCCCTGACTTTGAATTTGATGGTGGTCGAGGAGCCTCTCGACACCTACGTTTCGCCGATCAATCGAGTCTTTAACCTGGTGCTTGCCTTATTCAATCGCGAACCACGCCCGGATCACCGCTTGATTTCACTTGAGCAAAATCTACGATCCTCCCAGGACATGAACCAGTTGCGCGTGGCTGTAGGGAGTTCTCCCAAGACGATCTCGGTGACCGCCGTTCTGCCCGAATCTTCCACGAGGGTACCGCTTCCAGATGATCCTGTGATGCAAAAGCTCCGCGGACTCCTTGGACCGACCTCCGCTCCGCTAATACTCGGGCAGGCGCGCGATTTTTACGATCAAATCGTCAAATGCGCCGCGGCGGAAAAACTCACCGTGGCTTCCCCCATCATCGCGGCTTCCTACGCTCCGATGAAATACAATTATATGAGCGGTTATCTCTGGATGCTGCTCATGGGCGTGGTCGGCATCTCACTCACCTTTGTCTTTTCACGATTGGAAGCAGCAGGGCGCGTTCGTAAACTTGGCGCCGAAGAAGCGGAGGCATCATCATGAACCACGACGAATCTCCTCATTCAGTGGAACCAGCCCAAACGGCGACTTACACGCCGGGCAATTCCGGGCTAAAGGTCGCGATGATCTTCTATGGCTTTTTGCTGTTTGCCGCGGGATTCGTCCTTCTTGCCATGCCCCTACGTTTGATCTTGTTCGGCAAGATGACCAAAGCCGAAGCCACCCGAATCGTCAAGACCGAGAAGGGACGGCCCGACCTGGTTCTCACGAACGACGAAGCCGTGCAATCGAATTGTGATCCAAATAATTACCGCGCGATTTTTTGGAATGAATTTGATTTTCAAACCGGAGCAGGACAAACCATTTCCACCCGCTGTCCGGTGGGAAGTCGATTGAAGCCCCTTTCCCCCTTGGTGGATGCCGATGGTTTGCCCACCATGGAGATCATCTATTATAATCCGGACAACCCGGGTCAGATCGTCTTCCCAGACGTCGTCAGTACCTGGTTTGCTCCTGGAGCGCTGATGATCGTCGGTTTACTGGGCGCCATCATTGGCGGGGTTCTCTATTACTGGGCGAATAAACCCATCTTGCTTCCTCACATTGTTCAAGAGTAGTTCCGCCTCCTTCCAAAGAGCATGAGGCTCATAATAGGCATCACTTTGGACTACATTACTGAAATCGCCAGAACCGCCAAAGTTGTGGATTTATCAGGGTTCGAGTGAATTTCCAGACACGCTACTTTCTTTTGCGGCTGAGGATTGATCCACTCGAGCGTATATAAATATTGGGATTCTAGTGACGGGTTGGAAGTCGGAGTGGCATCGAAGGCCTTGGCATAAGGTCGGTTCATTTGTTCCCATGAAAAATGCCAATCCTGGATATTGGCTTGGGAACCGTCGGTCTCATCAGGGTGCGTTCCGGCCAAGACAACCAAGGGCAATTCAACATAGGATTTATCGGTATAAATCAATCGATAGGAGGCGAAAGGGCCAAATGCAGCCCCCCAACCACAGGCGTGCAAAAAGTAAATAAAGTGCAGCTTACGGGATAGGGGGATTCGGACTTTTGAGGGTAGTTTTTTATTGAGAGCGTCGCTCTCTAAACGACCCGATCTCATGAGAATAAAACTTGGGCCTTTATTCTCATTGAGAATTAAAAACGGCACGCCGTGAATGCGCTGCAGTCCAGGTTCCGCCAGAATGAGTGGGACATCGCCAAACCAAGGACGGTCACCAAGGGAGAAATAGCCATTAGCCAATGGACAAAGGGAAATAGGTTTTACGGCACCCTTATCAAAAGATAAATAATCAGACGAAACCTTTTCCAGATGTGCAGACGGTAAAAGCGCCGATGTGCGAACAGGGCCAAGCTGATCCTGATTCAACTCCTCCAAGATGGTACGATTTTTCAGTCTATACTGGCTAGGACTACACTGAAATACCTTGGTAAAAGCGGCACGAAAGGCCCTTTCACTTTCAAATCCCACCTGATGGGCGATCTCCTCAATAACATCATCTCCCACCGTCAGACGACTTGCCGCCAGTTTAAGGCGTAACCAAGTCACTTGTCCCATCGGGCTGCGGCCTACATCATGCTGACAGGTTCGGCGCAAATGTTCGCCACTGAGATGAGCCCTTTGCGCGAGGCTTTCAATCGTCCAATTAAATTCAGGATGCTCAATGACATCATTCCAAAGAGCCCAAAGACGACTCGTCCCTTGGGCGGGGTTGAATAAACGGAGGATTTTTGTCTGGATGATATCCAACATTTGCCGCAAGAGCGCAGGGTCCTGGTCTGATTGATATTCACGCCGAAAGGCGAGGATCATGGCCTCCAGCGGTTGTGCATGAATGGAAACGATTTTGGGCAAGCCAATGCTCTGGCGGATTAGATTGCCGGAATGATAATTTAATATGGTGTAACTCCAACCCAAACCAGATGATTGAAAGTCATGCGGTCGGTCGGGAGGTAACAATAGCGCCTGGCCAGGCGCCAATTGCCAGCGTTGATCCCCTGACCGGACGGTACCCGCCCCTCCACTGCAAATCGTGACCATCGTAAAAGGCCAGTCCGCTCTAGCGGCTCGATGATAGCGACTCGCCTCCACATGCCCTATCTCGACCAAATCATAGTAATCAAAAGCGGGGCAATCCACACGGCGAACCACCCATTCTGAAGCGCTCTTTCCGATCACGCGCTTTTCCCAAGGGGGTAAATCTTGTGAGAAGCGATCAGAGGATTGAGTCATAAAACCTAATGGAGTCTAGTATATAAAATGATTTTTCGTCTAACTAAATGCAAACAGTGGTACTTGTCACTCATACAATGTAAATGTCAAAGGTTTGTGCTTTTACTTTAGTTCATTTTTTAACCAGCCTGATTCCAGCTATGTAGAGGGTTCCTTTACCACTAAAGGCGAGATGAAAAGCAAAGGTAAAACCGACATCCCTATCCTCCGATAATGATCTAAAATGTATACTTGTTGTATAAAAATTCCATGAGTTAGTAGCTTCAACCGAATCCGATATCGTTATATGTCCTAGACTATTTTTACTATTCACAGGGTCCGGTTGCCAACCCTCTATTACATACTTAAGGTTGTTAATATCCCCATCCGATTTAACCCAAAAGGAGAGCTGATAACGCTCATTTGCTTTTAGGTTGAAACCGTTGTTGCGCGTTATCAATTTTGCATCAGACTCCGGATAAAAGCTTTCAGGAAACGTCGGATTAGCTAGGATGGGGGTATCCCGATAATATCGTAACGAAGAGGTCAGGCCTGCGTCGTCGGGTGGAACAAAGCCCGGTTCCACTTTTGCATTGGTACAGACCAATAGATCGTAAGGTGCCCCATAGGCACCATCAAGCGACCAACCATCGGGCTCTAATATCTTGGGTTTCGCTTGGCCCATTTTTAAAGGAACCATTGAGTCAAATCGAAAATCAGTAGTCTTTCCTATATTGCGGGAGAAATAAACATGGCCATCAGTCGCACCAATAATTAAATCGGGCAGACCATCTCCGCTTAAACTAGCGAGTGTCGCCGTTGAACGTTCGGGTAATTTCTCGCGTCCTCCTATGAAAACGTGCTGTCCTTTATCAAACACCGGCGTTTCGTTGGTTGCATCTGGAGTTTGGTTTAAGAATATATTTAAAAAGCCGGCCCGCTCGGTTGTAAGCAGATCAGCTTTACCGTCGCCATTCCACGATACAATTTGAGGGATAAGGTGTTCTCGACCCATCCCAGGAATGACCTTTACCATTTTATCCTCACTAAAGCGGGGTTTTTCTGTGCTTCCCTTGTTCTTCAGCAAGTAAATACTATTAGCTGAGTAGGAGCCATCTCCTAAAAACAAATCCTTAACACCGCTTTGATTCCAGTCTGCAAAAAAAGGCGCAAGATAATTACACCAAAGAGAACCATCACGACGGGTTGGGATCGCTATTTCGTCCAAGTCGCGAGGCATTTTAAAAATCGGCTGCAAGTTAGTGCCACTATTATGCAGAAGAAATAGCCTTCCAAGATAATTGCCCGCAAATAGATCAAGCTTGCCTTGGCCTTCGGTATCGACCAGTTGTATACGAGGAATGACATTATTAGGCACAACATCTTCACGATATGTCCCAAGAACATACGGGTCTCCCAACCAAATGGGCATTACTTCAGCATGGGTGAAAACTGGCGACGCCTTTGTTCCTTGGTTTGGAAAATACCAAAAAAAGCCCATAGCATCAGCAATAACTAGATCTGGGAGACCATCACCGTTTAGATCCCCAACCGCAATGGAAGGACTGAGCGAAAGGTTCTCGATGGAGCCAGTATCAGTAACAACGAGTTGCCTGCCTTCCATTAATTTGATCTGCCCCGTCGAATCAACGCATGACCAAGGATTGCTGATCGGCGTGTAAGATGAGAAATTATCACTAAAGACAATTTCGTCGGCAGAACAGAATCTACCCAAAGCACCATTTGCAATGATCAGAAAACTGATCAGAAAATAAGTAACATCGGTGTTCAACAGTTTCACGCACGTGAGTTTGCTAAACATGCTTTTGATCACCTATTTTTCCAATAATAGCTCAAGTGACAGGCAGCTCAGATAGAAAGGGTTTCAACGAGTTTCCGCTGAATCCGTTGTTTTCGATAATTTCTTTAAAGAAATCAGCCGAAGGCTTTGGCGTCCTCTGGAAAGTTTGACGATCCACGCTAACTAATCCAAAACGCGGCTTATAGGAACCCCACTCGTAGTTGTCCATCGTGGACCAATAGATATAGCCATCAACCTTCACGCCACGGTCAATCGCATCTTTGATGGCGGACAGATATTGCGCGATATAGACAATACGAAAGCGGTCATCGTCCGCGGAGCAGCCATTCTCAGTAATTATGACCGGATAATCCGTGAAACGTTGCAGGCTTTGGCAAAGGCCTTCTGGGTAAAACTCCTCCAAATAAAACCTCTTGTCGATGAGCTTCAAATACTTATGCGGATAAACCGTGCCATGGCAGCTTGCCTTTCGGGCATCGACCATCTCCCGTGTATAAAAGTTAATCGCCCAATAATCGATAGCCCCTTTTAATCCAGGAACCACGACTGCATCGGTGTCCGGGTAGATAAACTCACCGGTTCGTATGCCGTGAAAAAAGAACTCGTTCGTAATATGATCAAGAAATTGACACATGAGATTGTCAAACTTGTCGTAATAGCGTTGCGGAAAGAAATGAGAGAGTGCATGTGCTGAACTCACACTCGCCGAGGACTGTGATTTCAAATAGTGATAAACGTGCGCATGGGCTTTCAAAATTTCCAGTTTCCTCGGACATCCATAATAGCCGCCTCGATTGAATTCGTTGAAAATGTTCCATGAGAAGACGTAGCTCTTGATTTCCGGGACGATACGTTCCACGAATCGATAGAAAAAGGGCAGATTCTCTTCCTTGTTGAATTCGCCCTTTTCTTCAAACCATTGCGGGTGAGAAAAGTGGTGCAACGTGACCATCGGTTTGATTTTACGCTGGCACAGGAGGGCAAGTAACTCGACGTAATGAGCAATCGCCTCCTCATTCCACTCACCTTCCCTGGGTTCGATCCGGCTCCACTCAATGGAAAAGCGATAGACCTGGTGCCCCAGACGAGCAAGTAGTTCAACATCCTCACGGAATAGTTCCCAGTGATTGCAAGCCAGACCGGAGGGCTCATCAATATCCCATTGGCTCCAAATTCCGCCACGTTGTTCCTTGGTCCAAAAATTAGAATGGATGTTATTACCTTCAATTTGATGGGCTGCGGTTGAGCTCCCCCAAAGAAAGCCAGGAGGAAACTGAATGCGCGGCAAATTAAATATATCGTACATAAATCACCTCAACCACCGTTCGAATTTCCCATAATCATCCGGCCAAGCAACACAACTGAGGCCGAGCTCCAGCCATGCAATGGCGGAACTTCATATCTCTCCTTTGGAAAATTTAACGTCCCTTGGACAACATTATACTTTTCCCACAGATGTCCCGTTTCCTGATAAAGCCTAACTTGCGTATGTAGAAAGTTAAGAGCTACCTCTCTAGCCTTTTCTACATAACCATATTTCATCAATGCCTCGGTAACCATGACATGAAAAGGAGGCCAACCAGCAGGATAATTCCACTGGAGCCAGTCAAACTCCGGGTGCGGACTCAAATAGTACCTGTCGGTCAGAGAAAGTCCGTGCTCAAAGGAAAACTTGGACAAATGCGAAACCAACGCAGTGGCCTGCTCCGGGGTCGCGATGCCTGCCCACATGCTCCAATAAGCGGTTAGCGACCAGACTTTAATGTGCTCTCCCAATTTAAAATTGTATTCAAAATAGAATTTGGAATCCGCATCCCACAAATACCGGTTGATTAATTGCGTCCTCCTTGCCGTCTCTTCTTCCCAAGCCTCAGCCTCTTCAGGTCTGTGCAGCTCGGTTGCCATCCAGGCTAAATTACGCGTGAAATTGACCAGAACACAATTTGTAATCAGCGGGTTGCAGTCGCGGATATCTCCTCCAAAACCGCAAAAGAAATCCAGTCCACTCTCAGATTCCGCATGGAGCCGGGGCGCATCGGTGTCACCAATATCACGATTGGTGGTCAATCCCGTTGGCGTCTCGTGGTGATCCGCCATCCAGTAACCCTGATACTCCTTTTTGAATAACGGGTAGGCTGCCAGCAACATGTCTGTATCGTGGGTTCGTTCCACATAGCGCCGGCAGCCCTCCGTCCACAGTGGCGGTTGCGACCGGGTCAGGTACCAGGAGCGATTTCCGTTCAGCGTCATCCCGTAGCGGTCTATCTGGAATAACTGATTCCGGATGTTATTCCGCACCAGGTCAGCACGACTGTGTTCGAGCAGGGCGCAATTGATGTAGTAGGTGTCCCAGCCGTAAATCTCAGGGAAGGCCTTCTCCGATCCCCCGGGCGTCGTATAGGGGTGCGGCAGATAAAGCAAAGTTTGCTCCGTATCCGCGCGGACATCATCCTCAAGCGCGGTATGAACGTCGCCATCCCACCACGCCTTTATCCTCTTATCCAACGCCTCCCATGAGGCCCAGAAATCGACTCCATTTTGCGATCCATTGGCGACGCTGTCCGCCGCTAATTGCGTGAGTGGTTCGGTGTCGACAATGGGTACGTCTGTCGGCATTTAGGCCTCGCTCACGTTGACTTCGTCCAGTATCGAATGATCCAGCCCAGCTACACTTTGAATGGTGGAGTCTCCATGCAGATCAAGCACCGTGATCGTGTTCAATCCAGGCTTAAGCCAGACGCCTGGCAGGTAAAGGGTCTGCTGCGGACCCACGAACCAGTACCTTCCCAGGAGACGGTCATTGACCCAGACATACCCTTTACCCCAGCCTCGGAGATCAAGGAAGGTATCGCCCGTTTCCTGGACGGAAAACGTTCCGCGATAAAATCCAGGTTGCCCCGCAGGCAATGGCCCGGGTTTGAACGCAACGGAAGCCAGATTTTTTGCATCAAGAGGATAGTTTTTAATTTCCCAATCAAAAAGCGTGAGCCATCCATATTCCACCCGGTTCGTGATCCCCTTGACCTCATCCCGCATGCTGGGGCCAAAATTCACCCGCCCCATCGCCTCCACCAATATGTCTAGGACTGCGGGACCTCCGTCAGGAATGGTCAGGGATAGCGTAGTTTGATGGAGATGCCGGTTTAATGTGCCGATCCGCCGGCCATTGAGGTAGACCAAGGCGTAATCGTGTACCTCCTTCACGCGCAACTCGGCTGTGCCCGCTGCTCGTCCCTTCAAGTCCGTCCGGTACAAGATGCAGCCGTGAGACTGGTCATACATCTCCATCGTAACCGGCGCAATCGCCGCGTGCGTTTGCGTGGGGAAGTCCAGAAGAGGCGCTGATTCCGTCAGGTTGAAACGTGGGATCGTGATGACCGGGATAGGCGCAGGCGGCTCCGGCAACTCCTGTTTCAGGTGCTTGGAAATCCTGTCCCGGAACTTGTAAAATTTCGGCCGGGTGCCCCCCTGCTCGTCTACCGGCGCAAAAAAATCGTAATTGGAAACATACGGATCATACCGCTTGCCTCCATCATTATTGGCGCCCGGGTAGAATCCAAAAGTCGTCCCCCCATGGAACATATAAAGACTGAAAGAGACATCCTCCGCGAGCATCCAGTCTAGATCAGCGAGATTCTTTTCCCCGTCCTCCGCTTCTTTTCCGTTCCGCGGATGACCAAACCAATCGAACCATCCCATCCAGTATTCCCCGCACATGCGGGGATTCTCCGGATAGGCCTTGGCCAGTGCTTGGATATTCTCCGGAGCCTTCGAGCCAAAATTGGCCACTGTTACGATTCGCTCCTCCGTCTCATCCATCGTCCCGGGTACAAGTTGCGCGGGATTCGCCCAGTCGCAGCGGAAGAACGGCACGTTAAAGCCACTCGCGCGAAGTGTCTTGCGCAGGCTATCCAGATATTTTTTATCATTACCGTAAACTCCATATTCATTCTCAATCTGGATCATGAGAATATTCCCGCCGTGACTTACTTGATGCGGGACGAGCTGCTTCGCGACCTCCTTCAGGTAACGCTGGGCCGGCCGCAAAAATCCCGGGTAAGAGCACCGCAACTGGATATGCGGATCACGTAAGAGATAGGCAGGCAGACCCCCAAAATCCCATTCGGCGCAGGAGTAGGGACCAGGACGCAAAATGACCCAGAGCCCCAATTCATGCGCCAGGCTACAGAAGGAGGCCACATCCTTGTCTCCGGAGAAATTAAAGACACCGTACGATTCCTCGTGATAATTCCAAAAGAGATAAACGCAGACCGTATTCAACCCCATCGCCCGCGCGAGCTCCAGTCGATGGCGCCAATACTCCTTCGGTACCCGGGAGTAGTGAACCTCTCCGCAGCGGATGACAAAAGGCTCTCCATTGAAGACAAAGTGGCGACCTTTGACTGAGAACGCGTTGATATTTTTAAGATGAGACATGGTGATGAGATTTAACCAAGAGCAAAAAAGGGCCGCCGAAGCGGCCCTTAAATCATGAAAAAGCAGTGGAAAACTTAGGCCAACCGGCTGCGCTTACGCTTAATGATCACGAGAGTCAAAAGTCCGCCGACCAGGAGAGCATAAACAGAAGGCTCGGGCACCACTTGCTCTTGCAGCTGGAAGCCATTCACGTCGATCTCATTTCCACTGAGTTGAGAGGCAACTAAATCGAGGTTCCCTCCGGAATCGGCCGTACCAGTCAAAACAATATAGTTGTTAGGCGACAGAAGAGAGGTCGCACTGCTATTGTATCCAACTTGAACTGCCGTCGCTCCATTCAGAGACCAAGCTGACTCACGATCCCGATCCGGCGCCGAATAGAGGTAGAGGTTGTAAGTTGAACCGGCGGTAAGGCCGGAGAATTTAAAGTCGCCACCAACTGGGTTGTAGGGATAAGGATTGGCGTCAACGTTCAGGAAGCCCTCATAGAGGTTGGACAACACGGTTGAGGGCAGAGAGCTACCGCCCGAGCCTCGGGAATATTCGCCCAGAGCTCCGTTGTTGGGCGTTATTACCAAGGTAACGCCAGAGCTCGTGTTTCCAACCGTCTGAAGACTCGTCGTCAGGGGACTGTAAATTGTGGAAGAAAACGCGATATTGTTCCAGTAATCTCCCAAGGAACCGACCACGCCAGCTCCGGTCTGTATATCGGAGACAGTTGAATTATAGGAATTTCCGCCGAACTGAATATCGATTAAAATCTGTGCTTTAGCGGATAAGCCAGCCGATACCAAAAGAAACATCACGAGTAAGGTCTTTTTCATATACTAACGGTATGCCTTTGGACTGCTCTTAGCTAGGCCCTAAATCCACCAGTTTCGGCTCTAAATCCACATTGCCCTTTTTTGTCTGCCATGGCGATCAAGCGCGAATATCTCACGAGCGGCTCTCCGGTCCGTCCCCCAGAAGTTAAAATAATAACGTGGCCGATTTATTTTCGGTACGAATTTGGTAAGGCGGCTGCGTCCTGATATGTCTTTAGAGCAGCGGCAAAATCAGGTGGCATGGTGGGAAGCATTGCGGGGGATATGGAAACTAGCTCATAATGAGTGGTCCCGAATTCCCAGACCACTGGCCTTTTGGTCTTGCAGTCAATGTAAGCCGAATAATCGAAGATTAAATTTTGTTCCTTCAGTTGCACCTGCGTCTTAAAATGCCAGCACGTCTTGTCCTTCTGATTTTCGATGTCGACGTAATTATCCAGGGCGAGCCACTGCAAATTGGGAAAGTCGATGCTCGCCGAATCATTGCCCCGGGGCAGAGGGGTAATCATGACTTCATGGTGACCAGGCAGTTGCTCAATGCGGTAGCCCTGGGAGAACCAGACTTCAGAACGGGAGCCATCGGTGTAGACTGAAAGAAGTTCGCGAGTCGCGGCTGATTTAGTGATCACCAATTGATTGATCAATCGATGACCTGGCGGCGGTTTAGCGGGCGAGTCCAAGTGGCTGACGGCGATCGTGCACGAGCTGTTATCTGGCACTGGTGAAAGAAACGGTGGTACGGGTTTGGGAGCGGCACTAGGGCTTTGACCGTCAGCCACCAAAGGCAGCAACAGCACGACAACAAATGAGAGGATCAAAAACTTATTCATAAACAGGCTCAAGCTGGCTGGCCACAATCTGGCCGGTAAAGCGATCAATCGAGAGGTGCCACCAGTAGCGTTTCTCGCCCTCAATCTGGAATTGGGTCAAGCCAGTTGCACTCGCGGGATAACGTCCGCTTTGGGCAATGATATCGATCAGGAGATTCCAGGTCCGGGTATTGCCCACCGCCGCAAGGGGGCGCACGACCGCTTCCCGTCTCGTTTTGTTAAGCGGAAAAGCCGTGTAACTGGTGCTGGCACTATTCTGTCCCAGGAATCGCGTCACGAGTTCGCTGCGGTTGGCCAGCGGGCCCGTCGCTGAAGTCGTGCCGAACCGTTCCGTCACCAGTAAATTGGCCAGCGCGGTGGCATCGGAGGTTGAGATAATCGGATCACCCGTCGCCGCAGCACTGGCAGCCAGTTCGTTCTTCGTCTCACCCTGAAGTATCGCCTGGATGACGGGGGCCTGTCGCGTATTCAGATCAACGGTTCCGGCGACGACATCCTCCTCATCGATCGAAAAGAGGTCGAGCAATCCGGCGTCCGCACTATCCTTGGTAAAGAAATCGAGCGATTTCCAAGGTTCCCCGCGGTGGACGTAGCCAAGCTCACCTACCGTACGGAAGGGCCGCTTGAGGATCAAAGGCCGCTCCGGGTGATCGATACCGGTGTCTGTCCCAGCCGAAGACTTCATCTGGGCGCTAAAGCCATCAGTGAATCCGTTAGCATCATGGTCATTTCCATCCGCATAGTAGCCATCTCCACCGCGGATGATACCGTCGTTATCGGCGTAGTAGTAATTATAGAAACTAAAATTGGTTAATTGGTTTCCACCAGTTTTAATAGCTGTGGGAATATTTTTGGCATTGATATTGAGAAGACCGGCCCAGACTCCCCCTGGGTAAGTCTGCCATGTTTGATAATTTAAGATCATGTCGTCATACCATCCATTGGAGGTGTATTGTTTCACGAATGACTTATAGCCTTGGTAAGCAGCAAGATAGTTCCAAGTGGTCGGAACTCTCATTCGTCCAGTGTCCCAATCGTAGCCCAACAGCCCCCGGGTCGCATTTCCGAATACGGAGGGTAGCACCGTCTCGTTAAATGAGGGGCCAACTAAATCGGTGGAGGCTGTATCTTCACGAAAACCCTCGAAAACACCGAAACGGTCTGTGCGTGGATCGGGCAGCATCCTGTAAGCCGATTTTGGGCGCGTTGTTGCGCTCGCCGATTGGACGGAGGTCAGGCTATGGCTGGGGACTTCCCAGTCATTATCGATACCGGACAAGCACTTAAGCCAGCACGAAGGCAAGACCGTACCTGTGTCCGGGGTAACAATGCAGTTCTTGACGCGTTGGATGGTTCTCCAATTGCCGCTACCCGCAGGGTATTCGCATTGCAAATAGAAAGTGATCCCTCCTGCGCCTGAAATAACTCCAGCATCGGTTGGATTCATTGGGGCACCTGTAGGTGTTGCAGGCGAGTAGTAGCCACCATGTTCAGCGGTGTATGAGGGCGCAAAAGCATCGCCGGTCTTTAAGCCAATAAAATCCCATCCCGAACCAGACGAATAGTCATTCGCCTCGTGTAGATGGTCTGCTGATACCGACACGGTTACGCCAAGATTGGAAGTGAGGACTTGGGGTTCCCGAAAATTATCGGCGGTCGAGTAAGCGCTCGACGGGATCGTTATAGTTTCGGCGCTGGTGAATGTATTTTGACCATAGGCGTAGGCTTCGGTTTGAAACGTACATCCGGGCCACAGCGACCAAGCGTTCCCTCCGTTACTACTATTTGAAGAGAAAGCCACCACCGTTGCGGTACCAACGGCGTAGACCCGCAGAGGTAGTGCGGGTCCTGCTTCCGGATTCTGATGCGGGTTCCAAAGCTCAAATTGCAGCCAGGCCGAGACGTTGGGGTAATACCACGGTTGATTCAATTGCGGATTCCCGTAACCATTAGGATCATTCAGCCCGGCTGGAACCTTCGCGCGAAAGATGACCTGATTAATCTTGCTGATATAGGGTAGATTGCCGATGCCATAAAAATCATAAAAATCCGACGGCTGATTGCCAGAAGGCGTACCACCATAGGTAACGGTCGTTGGTGCCGGATCTGCTCCGTACTGATCGATAATATTGGCCCCGATCTGGATGACCTGAAAGTCGGTGCGGCTGTCGTAATCCACCGTGTCAGACCCAGAGGTTGAGTGGCCGTTGGGAAAACTTGCGTCTTTGTTGAGATCGGTTCCCGCCGTCTTGCCGAGGGAACCATTCAGAATCCCCGCCTGCAGCAGCTCAAAGAAATCTGGCTCACGGGGTGGGTTCACTTGGGCCACCTGAGCGAGCGTTTTGATCGAACTCGCGACGGTGCTGGGTGAATCCGGGGAGGTATACGTCCACTTGCCCGTGGCTGAGCTGTAGACCAACCCAAAATAGTCGTGGATCAAGGCATCGTTCGTGGTGCTGTTCGGGTTGGCGATTTTCTGCTGGATCAGTTGGATACGGGACAACGGAAAGCGCCGCCGCACCAGCGGGTCACCCGCGTTGACCGTGCCGGATCCATCCAGAAGCATCCCGCCGTTGGCAAACTTGACGCTGGGGAAGTTGCGGTTGACCGAGGTGGCGGACTCGGCGTTATTGGCATATTGATACTGGGATGCCACCGATGCGACCGAGATCGTATTACTGGAGGTCGCGACTGGATTGGGCGGGCAATAACTCGGCGCATTCAACTCCCGGCTGAACGTGCCCAGATACGGCAGGGCCTGGGCTTCCGTTCCGCCGGGCCAGGTAAAATTAAAGAAATCGAGCAAGTCCTGGCGCGTTGTGAAAGTCTGGTCGCCGTTCTGGGTCGTCGTAAACGCGGCACTTGGGTCGTTGGTGTTGTATTGAAAAGTGTTGGTGGAAAAGCCGCCGTGAAACAAGTAATCAAAGTAGGACATGGCTGCGTTGGTGGCATTGGCCGTCCTCGCATTGCGCCACTGGACAATCTTGTCGACATCCGCCTGGGTCAGCCCGGGAATCGCCGTCAGGTCGGCCTGCCCCAGGCGTCCACGCTTGCTCGATTTATCGAAGTCGGTTGCCAGCCCGATCGCGTTGCCTGACGCCGTATTGGAGTTGCATCCCGCCGTATTGGCGTCCAGCAAGCCGCCCTCGTCGTAGATCATGTAGGCATACCGCCCCACGACATAGTTGGTCGAGTTGGAATTGTCCTTTAGTGTCGAGCTCCACGCCGCGAAGGGCTTGGGCCCAGCACGCGTCACCAGCGTCCAATCGGGCGCGGTGAAATTAGTCGCCACTTCATTGGTGTCCATTAAGAGCGCCTTATTCCAGCGCGCGGCGGTAATCGAGCGACCGTCGATCGATGAGGCGCTCCCGCTGTTCAACTGGGAAGCCAAGTTGCTGGGGGGAAAGTCACTCGCATCATAAAGTGCGGCATTCGTGCTGGGGAAAAACTGCGCGTTATAGGTGCTCCGCTTTAATAAATTCGGGAACGGATCGTTCCCGGCACTCGGGTAATAGCCGGCAAAAGCCGGAACAATGGTCAGATTCGTGGTGGGGATGTAGACGTTCTGGGGATTGTAGGAATTGCTGTTGCCGGCAAATGGGCGGGAACCTGCCGCGATCTCCTGTCGGCAATCGTTCAGGATTTCCTGCAACGCGCCCTGGGCCAATTGATCGGCCTTTTGCTGTCCGGCACTGCTGGAGGAAATCTGCCGGCTCGTAGTCGCGCGCGTCAGGATCAATGCCACCAGAAGCGTGAGAATAACCACCAGCGAGAGGATCAGAATCAGCGCGGCACCATGCGATCCGCTATGAATATTATTTCGGCGCGTTTTCAAAGTGAAGAGGGGGAGGGGAGCGTGTTGATCGGAATCGTCCGCGCAAAGATGCGGACCGCCTGCGCAGCCTGAACCGGGAGATTGGCCTGCGTGGCAAAATTTGATTGGTTGATGACGGTCTGCCACTGGGCGATCGGTGGAAGGGACTGGTTCGCCCCAACCTTGAAATCGCCCAGAGCCGACGTGACGCCGGAAAGATCCGGAGTGTTGGCCCCATGGGCCACCAGCGCTCGACTGCGGTCATCCAGCACCGCGATTGCCATGTAGATGGCCGAGACATCCTGCCAGCCATTCAGCGCGGTATGATTGGGCGTAGAGAGAAACGGGACATTCGAGAAGGTGCCATCGCTCAGGATGTAGCAATACTCCAGACGAAAGACGCCGTCGGCCAGGACTTGGTAGTCCGTATCCGTTCCCAAATTCAAATCGGGATAACCTCCCGCACCGGTCCCGGCAAGGTTCGCCCACGTCGTCGAGAGGGTCGCAGGCAAAAAGACCATCGGAATTCCGGACGAAATCGTATTCCAGCCCGTTCCCTTTGCCAGCCGCTGCATCTGGTAGGTCTGGCTGTAGATCCGGTAGGCGAGCAGGGAGACCTTATTGCGCGGCGCCGGATCCGGGCTGGCGGAAAAATACCCCGACGCCATGGCGTAAAAAGCCATGTTGTCGTTTCCTGCCTGGGTCTGATTGGAATCTTTGACAATATAATCGACATCGGTCCGCTTCAGCATGGAGGTCAGGTCAATCGTCAAGCGGTCAAAGACCAGCCGGGCCTGGGCGTCAGCATCCATTTTTTCCGTGCTGTGATTTAACAAATTTTGGGCCTCCAGCGTCAGGGCCGCGCAGACCGCGAAAATGAGCAGCAGCACCGTCATCGCCACGAGCAGTTCCACCAGCGTAAAACCCTGCCGGATCTTTCGTGAGGGAACAGCGCAGCAAATCATAAAATAGACGCGACGGGAAAGCGATTTCATAGGTGGCTCACCAGTAATTTCAGGGGCCTCTCTGCTCTAGATCTTGTCTCGTCGCACCTTGATCTAACTGCGGTTGAGTGCAAAAAATACTTCCACGGCTGGCGATGCATTGACGGCTTGGGCCGGCCACGAAAGCTTCGCCAGTCCGGTAATGGTATTTTGCAAGCTTGGAGGGCTGAGCGTCACGGTGACCTTGTACCTGGCCCCGGCGGAAGTCGCATTCGGCAACGCCCCGCCGGATTGATCCAGATAAATGGTTTGGGATTGGTTTCCGCTGCTTGTCGCAGTCGGCAGCGACAATTGATAAGTCGGGGAAGTCTGCGCCGTTGCGGGTGTCGATTTTAAATCTGAAACAACCGTGGACACCACATTGATCCCCGTCGTTTCCTCGGAGGCATTCTTGATCGTTGCCAGACTGAGCGGTAATAGACCCAGCAAAACGATCAGGCAAAAGGACATGATGGCAAGCGCCAGAACAACCTCGATCAGGGAAAATCCGCGCTTCTGAGATAAGCACCTGAGGTTCATGGTCGATAAATCCGGACAGCTCCGCTCAGCCCCGCGACTTGAATGGCTGCATAGTTTGATTGATTACCATAGACCGGCTTCAGGCCAACTTCAAAAAAAGGCGCGGCATTTCCTCCCACCTCGCTGACCACCCCCTGAGGATCGATCTGAAGGATACCCGCGCTCGTCACTCCCTGGATGCTCGTCGGCCCCGTGGTATTGGTGAACTGGTAGGTGCCAATCGCAAACGAATAGGGCGTGGCGGATTGGGCAAAGGTTGAATCGCCTAGTTTGTAACTGTTGGGCACCACCTGCCGGGCATTCCCACTCGTCGTGCTGTTTGCCGGAAGGGAGACAGTCTGGATATTGGGGATCTTCAGCAATTTATTAATCGCCTTGTAGGTGCCAGAAGTCTGGTTCAAACTAGGATTGTTGGCGGAGAAAATCTGGGTCGAGTCGTTGGACGCAATCACCCCGATAATCATGGAGCCGGTGGGCGAAGCTGTGCTGTCCTGCAAAACACCTACATAGACGTACGTGTTCATTGACATGGCATAGGATCGGGCCTGTTCCAACGTATCGCTCACGCTATAAATACCCTGACTCACCGTATTCGACTTAAACGAAGTGAGAACCGGAGCCCCGAGCCCAATCAGAATGACGGCGATGGCACAGACAACCAGCATCTCAACCAAAGTAAAACCCTGTTGTCCGCGGCGATAGTTACTCATAATCCCTTGCCTTTCTTGGAGGAGGTGTCCGGTTGTAGTGCGTTCAGTGTGATCGGATCCGCTGGACACTTGGCTTGAACCGCGCGCAATTGCATCGTAAGGACAATAATCGCGAGCTAAGGTCTCGTCAACATAAATCGGAACGATCAGATAATGAGTTATTGTTCTGGTAATAGACGCTTATGCATAACGCTTACTCCTTACTTTCAGCACCTTACAAAAATAAGATCGCGGAAATTAGCTAGAGGACTTTAGCGAGTCAACCGCGCTTAATATACAAATAAGCCTGTGGAAAGCGCACTATATTCAACCAGCTTCTCCACAGATAGAGCGTAGTCTGTAAAAGTTTAGGATGTAATATATTGGTTTTTGACCCAAATTTTTTCTGAACTTAGCACTGAAAGCCCTCCTCCCTAAGGGTGGCTTAAGCGAAAATGCTGGGCTACCTTCGTCTGTTCCAAATGAAACTTTATATCGGATCGTTCCGATATTATTTGACTTTGTCGCATGAGCGGAGTTTACTTTGATCATGCTCAAGATATCTTCTACATTCTCCAAGACTCTAGTCGCCAGTCTACTTTTTATCGCTTGCGCTGCTACGCCAAGCTTTGCCGATCCAGCCCCAGTTGTCCTTGTTGCAGGTTCAACAGGAGGCGACGTAGAGCTCAAGGAAGACGCTGGTGCTTTGAACGGCACCTATGCGCATCAGGGTAAGGATTACAATCCAGTCGCCTTCGCAGCCGTGCCCAAGGATGGTACCTCTTTCACCATCTGGATTCGCCATCGTGGCGGCCCGTTCCAACTCAAGGGCACACCTGGTGGCCAACAGAAAGAAATCGTCTGGATTTGGGAGAAGCCCACTGAATTTACCTGGACCTCTTTCGGCACCCACACCAAGGACGAGCTTGGAGACTCGGTTGTGATCATCACCGCCGGTCAACCCGCTGCCGATAGCGGAATCGACGCCGTGCTTGTCGATCCCACCAATACCTTTGATCCGACGACTGCGAAGAAGGAAGATTTACTAAAGCTCGCCCCCGCCCCGGCCAAGTAGGACGTCGATGATGTCTTACTCCATGACGCGCTGGTCTGCTTCTGCACTCTTCATCTTCCTCGGTTGTTCAGGCCTGCTTAACGCTCAGGATCCCTCAACCGACGCTACAGTTGTTAATGTCGATTTTTCCAAGGTAATCGCCACCACCAAGCCCGGAAGTTACGGGTTGAATGGGTTTGCTGCGATTGACCCAGCGGTGGTCGGCGATGACCGGTACCAGAAAAATCTCGATTACATCCATCCCGGTATTCTCCGCATTCATAGTTATAATATGATGGGGGATTCCAAGACGACGCCCGGAGGCTGGCTGGACGAGCAAAATAAACAATGGGACCGCGGAAAAATCAAAGCCGTCCTCGATAAGCTTCCTCCCGGAGTTGAACTTCTCATCAACGTACCCACCTGGCCGGACTGGATGAGCGCAGACGGCGACAAGTGTCTCGTCGACTCGGATAGCAAGGCCTTTGCCGACTTCTGCGCTGACTTGGTGCGGATTGTTAATGTTGAGAACAAGCACCACGTCCGCTATTGGGAAATCACCAACGAGAAGGATGATGTCTACTGGGGAGCCCAAATCAACAATGGCAAACCACCCCGGATCGACGATCTGGTGAAGCTCTACCTCCAGTGCGCCGTGGCTATGAAAGCCGTTGATCCGACCATCCAGACCGGCGGCCCTGCCGCGGCTCGTCCAGACCACCAGGATCAGGTTCGCCAATTCATCCATGGGGCCAAAGGCCAGCTCGATTTCGTCTCCTTTCACCAGTATGCCAGCGGCAGCGCCAAGGACAGCGATTTATCAGTCTTCACCAAGGCCCAGGATTTCGGCAAAACTTCCGCGCAATATCATGACATTGTCCGTGAAGATATTCCGGGACGCACGGTGCCCGTGGCAGGTGATGAATTTAACATTAGCTGGACGTGGGAGACCCAGGATCCCCGCATGAAGAACTACAAGGGGGCTGTGTTCGATGCCCTGGCCTTGACCAGTCTCGTGCAAAATGGTGCGGACTGGACCTGCGCTTGGAACGATTGCGATGGAGTCTACGGGAAAATGCAGCCGGGCGACTATCAACTCCGCCCCAGTGCCGACCTGTATCATCTGTTAAACACCTATTTTATCGGTGACGTGGTCACAACCAGCTCAACCAATCCCAACATCATCGTCCCCTTTGCCGTGGTGAACGGAAATCACTATGCGCTTGCCTTGATCTCGATGCGCTCCACCCCGCAAGATTGTCAGGTTCAACTTCTACCTGAAGCTGCCCACACCTTTCCACAGAGTACACCAGCCACCCTCTATGAAATTGATGCGCAGGGCTTGCATCAAACCGCTACAACCTTGTCAGCAATCGCTCAATACCATTTTCCTTCAAGTTCCGTTGCGATTGTCACTTGGGATAAGCCTCAGTAACTTGATGCGGAAAGGGATCATGTCCTGCGCGCACCTAAACACAGGCCTCTGCCCAATCTCGGCTTGCGGAATCTTGGCCATAAACCCAGAACTAGTGCTTGAACTCGCCTAAGACCCGCCGCGCCATGAATCCCCCCAAACCGGCCAATCTCAAGGCGCTTGCCGATCATCTCGGGCTCAGCATCACCACGGTTTCGGATATCCTGTTGCGTGGGAAGGGAAATTACCGCACCAGAACGATCCAGCGGGTGCGCGATGCGGCGGTGAAATTAAAGTATCAACCCAATGCCCTCGCGCAAGGCATGCGACGGGGCAACACCAAGACGATTGGGCTGCTCATCACCTTCAATATCCTCGATCCCTTCTTCGCCGAATTGGTCAATCACCTGGAAGATCTTTTTGAACAGGAAGGCTACATGGTTCTTCTCAGTATCTCGGAAAAGAACATGGAGCGGGACCGCCAAGTCCTCGACTTTTTTGAATCGCGTCGGGTCGATGGCGTCGTCATGGGACCGATCTATGACTACAAAGAAAACGGTGCTATACACGATTTTTATAAAACCTCCATTCCATCGGTGGCCTTTCTCGCGGATCCACGCGTCGCCATCGACCGGGTGAATCTTAAGAATGGTCACTACTTCATCGGTAAAATGGCCGCAGAATATTTCCTCAAGGCCGGACATAAACGAATCGGTTACCTGATGGCGTCCCTGCCACTGAAGAAAAATGAGGGAGACACGCCATTCCGGGGGCTTTATGACACCCTGGTCAAAGCCGGAGTCTATGAGGAAAAATGGATCTGGCCGGCAGAAAGACCGCTGGCCGAGTTAGGTTACGAGCGGATGAAGATGATCCTGAGGGAAAACAAACTGGAAGATCTCCCGACAGCGATTTTCTGTCATAACGATCATTGTGCGATCGGAGCCATGTTTGCCACGCGTGAGGCAGGGTATCGCATCCCCGACGATTTGAGTTTCATCGGCACGGATAACATTATCACGTCCGCTTTTACCGAACCCCCGCTCACCACCATCGATCTATGTGCCAGGCAAATCGCAGCAGAGGTCGCCCTGCTCATGCTTGAACGGCTCGCGCACAAGGACCGGGCGGAACGCATGAGCGCAGTGGAACCCCGTCTGATCGAGAGGCATTCCGTGCGCAAAATGATACCCTGATAACAATTTCTTCGTGAAGAGATACCCTGCAAAACAACTTCAAAACCGGTTAGCTATGAAAATACCTGTGCCTTTTTTCTTGGTAAAACCCCTGCTCAGTTTGTTTTTTATCCCGCTGCTTATCTCCGTCGCTGCGGCAGATGATTCTCAGGCGGTCACCGATTCTGTACCTCAAGCCCCCGCAGCAGTCACTCCGCCGAGCACACCCTCCAACGGCGACAATCAAGTTCTGGTTCCCGTCCACGATGTCGGTTTTGCCGCCGACTCAACCGTCAAGGATGCTGACGGCTATCAGGTTCGCATTGGCGAGCTCTACTCCCCTGGCGGCGAGGCCTATATCCTTCCCTTTCGTCTTCCCGCTTTGCCCCCGGGTCAGCAATTCAAAGGTCTCCATTTCCGCGTACAAGTCATGTCGATCTCCTCGGACAACGATACTAGTCCGCTCGGCAATGGCGATTTGTTCGTGCTAGGTGTTCGTGATAATTTCGCACCCGTCGACGGCGATTATTTTCAAGGCACGCCGCCCGATCCCAAGGCCACTTTGATCCAGCCCGGTTTCCTGAACCCGCAATCTCCCGTCCGGACCGATAGCACCACGGGGCCCTTCGTCGAAACCACCCCTGATGCCGATGCGAAGCTGGTCGCTTACGTCAATGATCTTTACGCCAAAGGCGATGTTGCCGGAAAATATCTTCTTTCCGCATCAGCTACGACGTCACCCCTATCCCAACGGGTAATAACGCCTACCAGCTCCTGACTACCGGCGCCAAGGTCGATCAGGAAAAGCCGACGCTGCTTTATTCCTTGGAGCCCAAAAAATAGCCTGGCATGAAGGTCTATCTAGCGGCGCCTTGTCCCCCACGATGGAGATTCCGCGAAGTCTCGACATTACTGTAAAGTAGCTCGTCTCTTCTGTGAATCCGCATTCATAATAATATTCATTACCATGTTCTACACCCTTGGTATCGATTACGGAACAAATTCCGTTAGGGCTCTCATCGTCGATTGCGCGACAGGAGAGGAACTGGGCACTGCGGTGGTCGATTATCCCAGCGGGCATCAGGGCGTCCTTCTTGATAAAAACAACCATCATCTGGCCCGCCAAAATCCGGCCGATTATCTTTTCGGTCTTGAAAATAGCGTCAACGCTGCCCTGGCACTGGCCTCTTCCAAGCCCAGCTTTTCGGCGAGCCAGATCATTGCCATCGGCGTCGATACGACCGGCTCCAGTCCGATTCCTGTTGATGCCCGCAATGTACCCATCGCCCATGATCCCAAGTGGAGTCAGAACCTTTCCGCGCAATGCTGGCTCTGGAAAGATCACACCAGCTATGAGGAAGCGGCGGAAATCACCCGCCTCGCCGCGCTGCATCGCCCCAACTACATCGCCAAGTGTGGCAATACCTATTCCTCGGAATGGTTCTGGTCCAAGATCTGGCACTGTCTAAAAGTCTCCCCCGACGTCTTTGGGGCGGCCTATAGCTGGGTCGAACTTGCCGATTACATTCCATCCGTCCTGGCTGGAATGACCGATCCCCTTCAGGTCAAACGCGGCATCTGCGCCGCCGGACACAAGGCCCTCTACAGCGACGATTGGGGCGGCCTGCCAGACAAGGAATTTCTCGACCTGTTGCATCCCAAGCTTGCCGAGCTTCGCGATCGTCTCTACGACAAGGCCTACGACGCCCAGACCTCCGCGGGGGCGCTTTGCCCGGCCTGGGCGGAAAAGCTTGGGTTGCCGGAAGGGATCCCCATTACGATAGGAGAGTTCGACGTCCACTACGGGGCGATTGGCTGCGGCATCGAAGAGGGTGTTTTGGTCAAGGCCATCGGCACCTCCACCTGCGATTGTGCCGTTGTCTCCAGCGACAAGCATGTCGCCGATATCCCGGGAATCTGCGGGATTGTGCCGGGCGCGATTCTTCCCGGTTACTATGGAATCGAAGCCGGGCAATCAGCCGTTGGGGACATCTTCAAATGGTTTGTCGAGGTGATCTGCCAGGGAGATGGGGCGCTTCACCTCCAGTATTCGCAGGAAGCCGCCACGTTACTGCCGGGCCAGAGCGGATTGCTGGCTCTCGATTGGAATAACGGTAACCGTACGATCCTTGTCGATCCCATGCTGACAGGATTACTCCTGGGCCAGACCCTTTACACCACGCCCGCTGAAATCTACCGCGCCCTCATTGAAGCGACCGCGTTTGGGGCGAGGGCCATCATTGAACGGATCGAGGAATATGGCGTACCGGTTTCCCGTGTCGTTTGCTGTGGGGGAATCGCAGAGAAAAACCAACTGCTCATGCAAATTTATGCGGATGTAACCGGGCGCACCATGCAGGTGGCCGGATCAAGCCAGGCTTGTGCGCTGGGGTCGGCTGTGGCGGCCTCGGTCCTGGCCGGTGAAGCGCACGGCGGTCACAAAAGCTTTGCCGAAGCGCAACGCAAGATGACCAGACTCAAAGACGTTTCCTATCGTGCCAATCCCGAGAACCAGATAATCTACAACCGGATTTACGTCCTCTATCGCGAACTCCACGACGCCTTTGGCGGAAGACAACCATCTGCCCATCTCGGCCACGTCATGAAAGACCTGATCAAACTCAAGCAAGTGCAAAGTCACAACGTGTAGTCCGGCATCTCCCCGCCGATCGCTTCAGAATCTCGATGAAATCACCATGAGCCCTTTTACCGAACTGAAACATGAGTGCTATGAGGCCAACCTCACGTTGCCGAAATTTGGACTCGTCGATCTTACCTTTGGTAACGTCAGCGTGATTGATCGGTCTCGCGGTGTCTTTGGCATCAAACCGAGCGGGGTTGATTACGCGAAGCTGACGCCCGAAGACATCGTTCTCGTCGATCTTGAAGGCAAGCAAGTGGAAGGGAAATATCGTCCGTCGTCAGACACCGCGACTCATCGCCGACTCTTTCTGGCTTTTCCGGAGATCCGCGCCGTCGTTCATACGCATTCGCGAAACGCGGTCAGCTTCGCGCAGGCAGGCCAAGGAATCCCCTGTCTCGGGACGACCCACGCGGATTATTTTTACGGAGAAATTCCGGCCACACGTCCGATGACTCCGGCTGAAATCAGCGGCGCTTACGAATGGGAAACCGGCAACGTTATTGTGGAACGTTTCGCGAAACTCGATCCACGAAATGTCCCCGCCGTCCTCGTCCACGGTCACGGACCTTTTGCCTGGGGGCCAAGCGGCGCGAAGGCTGTTGAAAATGCCTTCGCCCTGGAAATTGTCGCCGAGACGGCGCTCAACGCGCTTCGCCTCAACCCCAAGGCGGAACCGATTTCTCAAGCCTTGCTCGACAAGCATTTCCTCCGGAAGCACGGATTCTCCGCCTATTACGGCCAAGTTGACTGAACTTGAAGCTATTCCGGATTAAGCAGTAGGCTCCAAACAGGAGGAGATTCTTAACTGAGGTCTAGCTTGCCCGAAGCAGGAGGGTTTTATCGACGGAAAATGGCAGAGATATTTTGGATTTGCTGGCGGCCACTACATTACTCGCATTCCAGCGGAGGAGATTGAGTTTCCATCGAGATGGCCGTGGCAGGAACTGAACCAGGGATTCGATTGCCTGCTCGCGAGCAATGGGAATCATTATTAACCTCCCCTTCATCCGGGGGATGCGTTTCCTCTTACCCTGAAGTTGCGTAATCGTCGCGGTGTGGATCAGAGTGCTCCAGACACCCTCTACAAATCGGACATTAAGTCCCTGGCCGAGGGCGTGGAAATTCATCTTTATCGCAAGGCAGTCCCAAGCGCCGGCGAGATCATGAAGGAGACTGACAATCAACCGAACCCCCTTTGGCAAGAGATACCTCGAAAGCAAGCGTCTCCTTCATTCCCGTTGTCAGCAAACACACATAACTTGGCTCCCACCGGTGAATTGGAAGTGATGTCTTGCGATCTCGGGGACTTCTATGACCTCTCAACAGTTGGGGAGTATTACGTCGAGATGACTTTCGATTCCGGCAAATTGAAGTTTGCTGGAGGAACTTCGAATTACCTCCAGTTTTTGATCAAATAACGATGACAGGCCTCACTTAGCGCCCAACCTTCCAGGCGGCCACTTCTCGGAAGGCGGGTAACCCCGTTTAACGCTAGTGGTAAAACTTGTTGCCAGGTGGCTCTTAACGGGCGCCCTGAAAAATGACTATCGGATATAAAAGAATGTCGCGATTGCAGTGCTGTGATGAGAACCGAGACGGGAAAAGGGGTACGGCAAAATCCCGACGTCGCCAGGTAATAGAGCAGGCAGTTGGGTAGGTAAAAGGGGCGAAAGCTTGCAGACGTGGAAGCCTTTCGCCAGAGTTGTGGATCATGGCAACGAAGAAAACCTCTCCTAAAAAAATTACAAAACCTGCGAAGAAGACTGTCCGAAAGCCGAACGCTGCATTCCTCAAACCGGTGCAACCGGATGATCTATTAGCGGCTGTCGTGGGATCCAAGCCTCTGCCCCGCACTGATCTCACCAAAAAGCTTTGGGACTATATCAAGAAGAACAAACTTCAGGACGCCAAGGTTCGTACGCAAATCAACGCCGATGATAAGCTGAAGCCCGTTTTTAACGGCAAGAAAGCTGTATCGATGTTTGAGATGACCAAATTGGTTTCCGGCCACTTGAAGTCCTAAACGGGGAATCAGTAACAACCGTTTCCCCAGGTGGAGGGCTTACTGAGTTTGCTATGCCGTTGAAACCCAAAATTAGCCCAAAGAAATCTCCAGCGCCTACACAGGTACGTTCTTTCGGAAAGAAAGATTTATCCGTCATGGCTTGGATCGAAGATCCTTTCGGTAGGGTTCTATTGGTCAAGCAGACGGCAGGTCGCAAGGCATGGACGTTCCCTGGAGGTAAGGTGGGGGCGAGCGAGACTCTTACCGCCGCCTTGCATCGGGAGATCAAAGAAGAGTTGGGCTTGCGAATCGAAGCGGCGGCGCTAGTCGATTATTACGATCGTCCAGAAAAGACCAACGTGACGTTTTTATTTCGTGTTTTGTTGAAACCTGGTGTTCGGCTACGCCTTCCTAAAAGCGAGATCGAGAAGTTCGCTTACCGTAATACAATTCCTAGATCAGTAACGCCATCCTTGGCGTACTTTTGGGAACGCGCCCAGAAAAGCTTCGAGCCTCTTACGATGCTCTAGAAATTGATGTTGCTTCGAAGGCAGTAGCCTTTGTCGAACCATCGGCACAACTTGAAAAAGGCGACCATTTTTGCTTCACCACGATATTTCCTCACGATCAGAAAAAAATCTCCCGGTAAGTCGCGTCGAAGCTTCAGTGGCCAACCAGATTGCCGTATCAGCCCCCTCGCTCACGCTTCGAGCGGCATTGGCCCCGCCCATGTCGGTACGAACCCAGCCAGGGCACATAGAGTTGACCACGATCCCATCTCTTCGTCCTGCCGCTGCAAACTGGCGAGTTAAGGCGTTGACGGCGGCTTTAGATACACTGTAAGCGGGTGCATAACTTTCCATGCTGCTGAGAGAACCAGCTTCGCTCGATATATTAATGATTCGGCCAGGTTTGGCCTTTGCCAGTAAAGGCCAAAATGCCTGCGTAACCCGTAACGGGCCGAGCGTGTTGGTTTCCAGCGTCGTCAGTAGCATTTGCGGCGTAAGCTTGAGAATTTCCTGCCCCTCGTCTTCAAGGATAGCCGCGTTGTTGACCAGGACATCCAGCGCATTGCACTCACTCGAAATCCATGCCGCACTACGAGCAATGCTGGCCATGTCGGTGACAACAAGTTCAGCGACCTCAGCTTTCAGGCCAGCCTTGTGGAACTCTGTAAGAACCGCTTCCCCGGCCTCACGCCGACGAGTACCAACGAACACCCTAAATCCTTTCAGGGCGAGTTGCCGTGCAATTTCGCGGCCAATCCCTCGATTGGCTCCGGTGACTAAGGCCGTTGGTACTCGTTTCATAAGTATGTTTTAGGATTTCGACGCCACTTGCTTGAGCAGGTCCAGATTGCCTTCCTGTCGTTTTAGATTCAGCTTCATTGCGACAATTTTCCACACGCCGTCTGTTTTCACCAGATGGTGCTCATAGCTACCGAAGACCGTCCAACTATCTCCACCGGCAAGACCCGGATGCCAATGGAAGGCCTGAACATAGGAGAGGCTGGTGGCCTCGTCGCCGGTAATAGCGACCTGATGGTTGGTGATCATGTGCTGCGTTGCCTGAACGGAGTTCAAGGCTTCCTTCCAACTTTCGATAAGTTGATCGGCCTCTACGCTGGTGGGTTGTCCACCCACCAGCGAGGTATAGTCCAGATAGACCAGTCCGGCAAACAAGGGACGGCAAGCCGCCCAGTCTTTACCATCAGCCGTAGTGCCCACGGCGTTGATGGTACGAATGATGGAGACTTCGTCTTGAGGATTCATAAGGTTCCTTTCTTGTTTAAGATTCAGGCCTTGATCCGGTCGCGCATGCCGCCGTAGGCAAACGTCCGCACCATTTCGCTGGCAAAGAAGTCGTGGGGAAATCCCATCGACACGGCGCTGGCCTCGTCCAGACGACGGAGCTGCTCGGCTGAGAACGAAATCTCCAGACTCTTGATATTGTCCTCAAGCTGAGTGAGTTTTCGCGCACCAATGATCGGGATGACCGGCACGGAGCGGTGACGGAGCCAGGCTAGAGCGACCTGGGCGGGTGTTGCGCCCATCTCCTTGGCTAGCGCCACAACTTCGTGAATGGTCCGTTGACCGGTCTCGCCCAATGTGGCGAAATCTTTCATCATTTCAGTGTTGAGACGAGCGTCCTTATTCGCGCTTTGATTTTCAGGCAAATATTTTCCGGTAAGCAAACCGCTGCGCAACGGAGACCACGCCAACACCGTCATGCCCTGGTCTTTGGCCACGGGAATCAATTCCCGTTCCACCGTGCGTTCCAGGAGGCTGTATTCGATCTGAAGTCCGACGTATTTCGTCCAGCCACGTAGTTCAGCAATCATGTTCGACTTCGCGACAACCCAGGCCGGGGCGTCGGAGATGCCGACGTAAAGAATCTTGCCAGCCCGCACGAGATCATCGAAAGCCCGCATCACTTCCTCTTCGGGCGTGATCTGATCCCAGATGTGCAGCCAGTAGAGATCGATGTAATCAGTGCCCAAACGCTTGAGACTGACTTCGACTGCCTGAACCATGTTCTTGCGTTGATTGCCGCCCGCGTTGGCATCGCGCCCCGGAGCTGCATTGGTATATTTCGTGGCCACAACCATTTCCTCGCGGTGACCCGCCATGAATTCACCCACAAAGCGTTCGCTTGCGCCGTTGGTGTAGAGATTCGCGGTGTCGAGAAAGTTGCCGCCAGCTTCGCGGTAGGCATCGTAGATTTTTTTGGCTTCGTCTTTGGCAGCGCCCCAGCCCCAATCATCGCCAAAGGTCATGGTGCCGAGGCATAGATCAGAAACGCGGAGGCCGCTACGGCCGAGGAGTTGGTAGTTCATGGTATTCATGGTCGTATTTAGTGGTGATGGTTTGGACTGAGTTTATTTGGTTAAGGTTATTTCTTGGGTTGAAGTTGGGTGGTCGTGACATTCCAGGCTTGGGCGGGGGGCAGAGCGCCAGGGAAAAACTGGCAGGAGTTGATCTGTGCTGGATTGATCAAACCGATGCCGCCATCCAAACGACGGAAGGCAAAGGCCGCGAAGTCGAACAGATCAGTCAGGAAACGACGTTGTTCTCCCACCGTTGGCACCGCCACTTCAATCGACAAGAAGAGGCTTTCGCGATTGGCCAAGTCCAGGCGGGCCAGGACTGAGATCACTTCCCCTGGCTTCCCGATCAGAGTTTGACGACTATCGGGTGTTTCCTCGCGGATGGCAGCCTCACGGTGAAAATCATTTTCGGTCAACTCTTCCCAGACCGCTCCTTGCTTTGGATTTCCGCCCGCAAATAACTCGTCACTGTAAACATCCAGGCGGACGATGGCATCGGTGCGGATAACCCGAACATGCCGGGGAGTTGCCATGATCAGGCTCTTTTGAGCAAAGAGCGTAGCTTCTGAGACCTGTTGAGCTGCTTTCTCGCGCTCGGAAGGTTCGTGAATGGAGCCGTAGACCATTTCGCCCGAATTGAGGACGACGTGGAATACCAAGGCGCTATTGGGGTGCAGGATGGCCCGCGTGTTGGTCGAGGAACGAAGTCCTTCAAGCGGAACGGGGCTCAGTTTGATTTTCTGAACATCGGTGGTAGCTGGGTTCGTTTTCATGGGAGCACCATATCCGATGAACCGCTCACGCTCTTGAACGCGGTTGCGAAAGTTTGGAACAAAATTGCGCTTCGTCATTTACGACCTAATAACGAGTTATGCCCAAGGCAACGAAGCGCGATCATCCCAATAGTGTGATCCCCTTTCAGGATGCCTCTGGAAGCACGGTTGCACCCTTGAAGCATCAGCGGGTCATGCTTGATAGCCAGATGCTCGAATGGAGCGGTGTGGTGGTGGAGCGCGGTTCCAACGACGCTTTTCATCCTGTAGACGTGCGCGTCCCCTTCCATTATTTCGCACTGAATTGTCACGTACCGCTGATTTACAAATTCAAGAATGAGAAAGGCCGGATGGAGACCGTGCGGATGGAAACAGGCCAGATTTGGGTTCATCCGGCCAATGTCCCTTTTACTCACGCAGTCGATCAACATTCCGAATACCTCCTCGTTGCCATCGATCCCGCCAAGGCAGCCGCGTGCGTGCCCGACCAGCATAATAAGGGAACTTGGACGTTTCGCGGAAGCCGCACCGCTGATGATCCCAGGCTGAAGCTCCTCATGGAAACCCTGGAAGCCGAGGTAAAGAGCAAGGGCGAAAACGGGGTGTTGTTTTCCGAGACCATCGTCACCGCCATCAGCGCCCACTTTTACAAGAATTACGGCATACTTGGGCCGAAGCCCAAGACAGCACCGCGCCAGCTTTCACCCGACAAATTCGCCAAAGCCGACACCTATCTTCGTGCTCATCTCACCGAGGCCGTCAGCCTGAACGACGTAGCGAAGGTTGCTGGTTTGAGCCGATTCGAGTTTCTCCGCCAGTTCAAGGCCGTGACTGGATTCCCGCCGCATCAATACCTCTTAAACTTAAAGCTGGAGGAAGCCATGAATCGTTTGAAGCGTGGCAGCGAGATTGCAGAGGTAGCTTACGACTTGGGTTTTGCCGATCAGAGTCACTTCACCCGGCATTTCAAGCTGAGGTATAAAGCCACTCCGAAACAATTTCGTTCCAGTTCGGGAAGTGATGTAATACGGAAAAAGACGCAGCGTAATTGATCGATACGCTCTAAGAAAGGTGGTCTGGAGAGGCTATTTGATCCTTCTTTTGGAGCAGTCCAGTAATTGCCGCATAAATGGTCCAGAGTGCGCAACCCTCCAACCTATTGTTAACATATAGGAATCGTCGACCAGGACGACCCGGCTTGGCAGGAGCTGTGAGCAAATCAATTAGAGCCATTCGACCTTCCAGATACGGATCTTTAACCTCCGTGTAAGGAGAGAATTTTTCCACCGCCTGTTCGTAGTTCCTCCCAGGCTTGAGCAGAAATCGGGCAGTCGCAAAGTCAGCGGTAAAGCTGTCGGGAAGCTGTAACTGCTCGGTTACGGGCGGCATGCGTGACCAACTGTTGAATGTATGGGCGAGACCATGCCGACGAAGGACTCTGAAATATTCCGCCTGTAGGAAATTCTGATTTCTGAGTTCAACCGAATAATTCCATCCCTTCGGCAACTGGGCAAAGAAGCCATCCAAAGCTTCGACGAATTGAAGTCCTCGTTCCCAATGCCCGGGATGAAAATGGCCGAATTCAAAAATGAGGGTGCCAATCTGGTTTTTGTAAGCCTCGAGGGGTCCGAGAAAGCTGGCGATGAAGAGATCTGCATCCAGGAAGCGTTCATTCATCGTCCCGGCTCGCTTTCCATAACGAGGCAAGTTGGGAACTTCCGCACAGTGATGTCTTCCGTAACCTTGATCGACATCCGGAAATCAGGCGGTACGTGCGAGAAATAGCCATCCAGCATCTTGGCGCTCGGAAATTGGTAGAATCCCGCATCGAGGCACACCGTCTTGAAGACCTGGGCGTATTCATAGAGGCAGGTTTTATCAAACTTGGCTCGGGATAATTTCCCTCGGGTTCGATAACGATCCTCGGTGTAAATCATACCCAGCCAGCCTTCATACTTCCAGGATGAGGTGCCGACGTGGACCCCCTTTTGCGCCAAACCCCTGATCGCTTCGGTCAGTTCGGCGCGAGGAAACATTGTGATTATTGTTGGGCGGAAGTCACCGGGAGAAAATCCCAAAAAGTGACAAAAAATTTTGGCGCTGCGCACGTTGTTGACGTTTAGCCCGCAGCACGAAGACACGCCCCCTCCGGGCGGTCCTGAGCCAGTCGGTTGACTGGACTCGTTTTGCCCACGGAAGCGCTGATTGCCTTTGGCATCGCTCCTACGCTCCGTCGGTCAAAAGGGGGAACCTGTATTTCCGGATAGTCGGGAAAGCAAACCCTAAAAACCAGCATGTCCAAAATTAACTCTTCAAAATACACCATCAATATATCCATCGAGCTTCTTGCAACACGGCGCAGGTTGATACTGCGTTACGGTCCCAATGTCCAACGGCAGTGGTGGGAACTGGCAAGGACCGCCCATGCTTTTCGGAGCAATCAAGACGTTCAAAAGTTGTTGGCCACATTTCCCCTGACGGCCAGAGAATGGGATATAGCCCAACTGGCGCTGGACCGGCTAGGGGCCGTCAAAGCGCCCACCATTATTTCGGTCGACGAAGCCCACTACTGCCGCGATTTAGTGACGACAATGCTCCTCTTCTCCCACACGGCTGGAACGCGCTGGGAATGGACGCGCGCCGTTTTAATCACGATGGCTCGCATCGATGCCTACGAATTCCATCCGCTTGAACCGCTGGATTCTACCGAGACCCCAGGTCGTGCCGAAGAGTGTTACAATCTCATGCTAGACATTATAGGGAAACACCCAGGATGGCTTTCGGTCGACTCGATTCACACCTACTGCCTGGAATTTGAAGACTACAAAGGTATCGACCCACGGATCCTTACCCTCAAAGCCCGGCTTGAGAAGCTATGTCGCAATTTTCACCAGCTACTAGAAGTCCTGAATCGCGATTCATGCCGATAAGCCCGCCCTGAACCAGGGTTCACGGCTTGTGGAAATTTGCGGCATCAGAAACATTCCAAGCTAATCGCTCCTGGTGCGCTAAATTATCTTTGCTTGGTAAGTCAGCGAATGCCGTTTGAAGACCGCTGTCTGCGGATGTATCAATAGCCCCGCGAAAATCGATTTCACCCTCACCTCGGAAAAGTCGCGGTGCCATCGGATCTCAAACTTACCTCCGTCGAAAATAGCCGCCAAGGCGTTCCCCTTATAATCGTCCTCGTAAGAGATTTCATCCGCTTTCACCTCTGAGTGCTGACCCGAAACCGGAAAGACCACAATCCCGGCTTCATTAAGTGTGGCTTTATATTGCTCAAGGGGAGTGGAGGCCCATCGCTCCGCAAGATTATCGGTTCCAACGAAGATCATTTAGCCCTCGAGTTAAACCATTCTCTCATCCCATGGGATGGACAGCTATTTCAATACCCTCGAAGAATAACGAGATGCTTTTCATTTCTCCTTTACACCAGAAGCTCCCAGCCCTCTACGACTCGGCCAATCGGGCGTCCAGGTAGCAGGCGTATGGGGAGGGGAAAGAGTGACTAATCGCCACGGCGACGGCACGTCATCTATTATCAGTCGCTCCAGTTGCTCACGCGTGCGTGCGATGTGAAGTGGTGCGATAAGAATTTTCCAAATATGTCCGAGGTCGCGGTCGAAACGGAGTCTTTCTGCCAGCCAAAATGTCGAACCCTCAAAGAGCGGCTCCATATCCTCGGTCAGCAGATCGCGGTAGGACAGAAGAGGTTCCAAAGATGGCCTGCCGATGCGGCGATGCGGGCGGGAAGCGTCGTGGGCCGGGCGACCTCGACACCAAAGATGTCGGGCCATATCCCGCAAGCGCCGTCGGTTGGCCGCTGTGTCCTCGAGGTCGGCAAGATACCGTCCCTTGGTGCCGAACCAAGCCTCATATTGATCGCCCAAGAGTCGGTGCCCCACAAAACCCAGAGAAAACTCGTAAAAAACGAAATCCTGATCATGAGCAGTGAATTCCCACCGATCTGCTCTTTTATAAAGAGCATCCTCGCTGAAACGTGGCAAGTCGCTCATGGGGCCGGTTCCAGTTGTTTTCCATCAGGCAGGACAAGTGTTTCGTTCCAAGGATAAGCGGTAACGCTGACTCGCTCGGGAAGGGAGGGCTCGTCGCCGGAAAATTTGAGGTCGATAACACAAAAATGAAGTTTTCGGAGCTCCTTCATAGAATCACCAGGCTGCCCCGCATTGATACACAAACTTCGCCCAATCTGGTCATGCCAACATTTGTTCGCAATCGGAGAAAAATGGTCATGTCCGCTAATGGTCAACCAAGGCTGATACCGTTCAATAGCCTCAGCCCATTCATCCACGCCAGTCATGAGTCCCTCTTCCGCACACAATTTTGTATAGGCCGGTGGCTCATGTAACAGCCATAGGGTGCGAGCCGCTCGCCCATGCTGTTCCAAAATTTGCGGCATCCATACCGCCGGGTCCATTTCGACATCCGGTTTTCCCATGAGGAAATATTCTTCGTTTCCGTAGGTGCACGGGAATCCAACCACTACTAACGGCCCAATCACCGTCGCGTCACCATGAGGAGTGTTAAGAGTACGTCCAGTTCTCATCCATTGCCGCGCAAACGGCTCCCAGTTTTCCATCTCGTGATTGCCACGGGCAAAGACCACTTCACAAGGCAGCGCCGCTAAGCGCGCGGCGCATTCACTTTCGGAAAGGTAGCCAGATCGCTCGAAGCCCCCGCACAGAAAATCTCCTACCAGGCAGAGAACATCCGGCTTGTGAAGGCCTACCGCTTGTTCGAGCGCTTCGTACATCCACTTTCTCTGGTGGATGTCGGTAATGGTCAGAACACGTACCCGTTTCATCAATTGGCAGCCGTAATGGTCCAGATTGCGGTAGCGGGATCATAAACGGCCTCATCAATGTGGGTGACGGCCTGGCTCTTGTTGTCGCCCGGGCCTTTGTAGACAACGGTGGTCATGTAACTCTTCGCCAGGAACGAAGCACCACCCGATTGCGTTGATGCGTCTGCCACCTTCTTCAAGGATGCCTTGTCGCCGCAAGCCGCCGCCGGGACAAGCACGTCCAACTCCGTCACTCCATTGTAATTACTGTCCTCTGAATCCTTCGCCAGCTTGAGCACCACCTCCCGGCTTTTTTCATCCGAAAATAAGGCCGTCGCTGCAGCCGAACTATTATTTTTCCAGGCCAGGCCAACGCGCAACGCTGCATTGAGCTGAACAAATAAGGTCTGGGTGGAAATATCGGTATAAGGATCGGAAACGGTAGGTTTTATACGATTGCCCAAGACGGTGAAAATATCAGGAAGATGCTTGGCGATGACTGGATTACCGCTTTGCGCATAAGTCCTAATAAGGTCGACGTAGACGTGACCGTTCGGATAGTGCGCGTCGTTGGTCGTCAAATCGTTCAAAAATGAATCCCACTTGCTTTGTACCGCGGGCGAGGGATTTCGCGCCATCAAGGTCAGTAGGTAACCCGGTGCCATATCCGATTTTTTGTACGCCTCCGGAATCAGGTCCAGCTGAGCGACAAGAAAATCACTAACCCGTGCATCCGAGTCCCAGTCCACATGATCGACGAGAACCTCAAGGATGAGCGGATGGGCGTCGTAGGTTTTCAGGATTGCGTCGAGATCAGATGCCGTGGCAGTCCGGCTCATTGCTGTTTCCAATACCGACCGCTTCACCTCGTCGGCTGGATCGCGGGTTGCGTTCACGACATATAAGATGTCTCCCTTGGTTTGGTTGTAGCAGGCGAGGAGGTTTGCCATGCCCAGCGATTTAACCGTCGACGCCATGGGGCCGACTTCGCGCTGATCGATCTTCGGGTATCCCTCGCCCTTCGAATCGAGCCACTTTTTTACCAACGAATTGACGTAACTATTCGCATCGTCGGAGGAAAGTCCCGGCCCAATAGATTGACCGTTAAAGGTGTCGACAGAAGTTTCCGGATCCGCTGCAGCTAGAATTCCTCCGGTGGAGGCGAGGATAATCACCACAAGGTGGAGCCATTTCATGGATAGCGCCTGGAGTTAGATTTTGTTCAACGACACGGCATATCCGTCATCGGTGAAGTCGAGGGAATCGCCCTTGCGGGTAAACACGGCCGAGCCCCCATTCGCCAAGTTGAATATAACCCGGTCATTAACAATCCGGTAGGTCGCAAGTGTTCTCCCCCAGCGCGGATCGGTGATGATGCAGTCGGTGCCGGAAATGAATTCGACCTTGTATTCGTAGCCCAGGGGGTTTTTCCCGGTATAGATTCCCGACAAACTCGCCGATTGCGAGCAAGCGCATAAGACAAAAACAAGGAGAAGCGCGCTAAGGCGAGATACAAGGTTGGTTAGGTTCATTCATTCCTTTCGATTAAATCACGAGGTAGTTCCGAATTTCCCGGGCGATTCGCTCGGCATCCATGCCGTTCCCTTCGACGACGGCGGAGTGAAGGCCCATCTCGGCACCGGTATCGGCGGCGACGCTGCCAGCAACGGCAGCGGCACCACCTTGGGTGACCGCGAAACTGACGTTAATCTTGCTTTGACCGGCACCCAGCCCGACCAGTTCACGCATCGCTGCTGACCCCGGATCGACGTGGACGATGGCGACCACCACATTCCAGGAAGAGGAATCGCCGCTCGAACCGACGGATGTCGGAGCGATTTCTTTCAGCTCCGCGACCAAGTCTTTCTCAAGGTCGCTTTTAACCTTGGACTGAAGGCTACCCAAATCAGATCCTTCAGCTTTCCAGGTTCCCTGGGAGACATCGATCGGCGCGACGTAAATGTGGTTGGGCGGTGAAAGCTTGGCACTGGCTTGAGCAGCACCGCTATCTGCGGTCGTATTCAAATGACCGCCCGCGCAGCCTACGAACGCTTCACAGAGAATGCCTAACCCCATCATGGCCCAGAAAGTCTTCACTTTAGTTGGCGACTGATCCATGAAGAGGAGCAATTATTTCAATGAGTTCGCGGGCATGGAGAGGCTTGAACAACGCCCTGCGCACCAAAGGATGATCGAGCGATTCTTTGATTTGGCGTGGATAATAGGTGGCTATAAGTGCCGCCCCGCGCCAGCCCAGATCATAAGCCTTTCGAATGACTTCGAGACCGGTGGTTTCCGGCAAAAAGTAATCGGTAACCAAGATGTCTGCATCCTTGATGCGGGCTAAGGCCATTTCGGGATGGAAAAAGCCTGTCGCATCAAAACCCGCCGATCGTAAATTCCAGGCGAGGCATTCTGCTGCGCAAACTTCGTCGTCCAGGATGAAAATTCGCATAATTCGGAGAGTTGGCCTGTCATGAGTGAAACTGACTTAAAGGCTATTACGCTCCTAAAGAGCGTACTGCAAGCAGAAATTCCCGCCAAGATAATGGCGTGAACGAGCTACGCCGACTGGGAAAAAAACTCGCTGAATGCCGACGGGAAGCCAACCTCACTCAAGAAAAGGCCGCAGAGCTCGCGGGTATCACGCTGCGCTTTTACCAGGATCTGGAAGCTGGCAAGAAGGCTCCCTCGTACTTGACGCTTCTCCGATTGGCGGGAGCCTATCGGATCAAGAGCTGGGACCAGTTGATCCCTCCTGCAAGCGGCTCAAAGTAAAGCCATCAGGGGCGAAAAAGCTGTTAGGCATCGCCCGGCCACCCCGCGCTGCGGTCTGCCTGGCCGGGTGATGCCCGAGAAAAATTCGGACTGAGGTTAATGTTAGCCCTTGAGCCGATGGCGCACGACGTGCTGGCGGTTCCATCTTGGGCTGCAGCCATTTTCATCGCCCTACCCATGCCCAAAAAAATTAAACCATTACCAGGCGTTTTAACAAAAGCCTTGGAGATCAGAAAATACGATCACGCGATAAGCGTGCTCGTCGATATCGAAACCCTTGCCAAATTGCTCGAAGCCGTCGGCTCACGAATAGACGCCGAACCGCTCGATTCTACTGTCGTAAGCATGACCGGTAACATGATTACTCGTCGTGCCGACGATCTTCGGAAGGTTTTGAAGACGGCCCATCAAATAGGCCAAGAATAGCTTTTTCCCTATCAACCTTCGCCAAGAAAAGCGACCTTTTGCCGCAAAGGTCGCCTTTGATTGGAATAAAAAATGATTGGCCCTGCCTTATCCCTCTAACGGTGGCCTTGGCTATCCTTGGTACCCGACTTCGGCATTCGGCGCCACATGCGCTCAAGCAAAGCAGAGACCAGTTCGGTCGAGGGCGCCGTTACGATCGGGCCTGCGATGGCCGGTCCAGCCAATGCGGCTGACATCAAACCTGGCGACGCAGGCGAACCCGTAAGAACATGCAGAACATCTGTGAGCTTGGCGATCGTCTCGGCATTCAATTGCACAGCCGATACCTTTTCCGCAGATGTTGCGGAAGGGTTGCGCACAGGGGCTCGATGGCTCATGCCCCCTATATTAAAACATTTTTTGCCTAAGCTTTTTCGATACCCGAAAAAACTTCGAAAAATCTTTCGCGACAGTATTTGGCACCATTTTCCACCACTGGATTCGATGGCAAAATGAAAACGAGTGTTAGGACTTTTGTTAGGAGTAGGGCCTAAAAACGGCCCGTTAAAAGTCGGATCTTCTTGATAATCAAGAAGATGAGCGGGTGACGAGACTCGAACGCGCGACTCTAACCTGTGGAGGGAGAACTACTTATATCGTTATTACTCCAGCGCCATCAAACACCCTCAACACTATAAACACGAGGGGATTGTTTGTAGTTTTGTTTGCACTCGAATCGGAGGTTTTATTTAATCCCACGAAGGTTTTGCCATGCTCCTAAAACCGAAAATTTGGCCAAGCTCCAAGCATTGGACGAGAGAGCAAATTCCACCGGAACAGCTCGCTTGCGTCAGGCAGGCGGCAGCGACGCAGACTGCATAGTGCAAGCATTCCTCCATCGGCTTTTTCTCATGAATACCGTAAAGCAAGCCAGCTCCAAAGGCGTCGCCCGCTCCAGTAGTCCCTTTGATTTTTTCCTGAGAGATGGCCACGCTACCTTGCGAGAGAAATCTGCCATCGCATCCTGCAGCGACGGCCCCTTCGGGGAAATGAATCACCACCCATTCGCGTACGCCAGCATTCAAAAGGTTTTGTGCCGCAGCTCGGAGCGCGACCATGTCGAGGCCTAGCTCGTTGCGAATATTCAGGCCTGTAGTACGTGCCGCTTCGAATTCATTTAAGATGGCATAATCGGTGTGCCTCAGCGCAGGCCGAACGATGGCCGGAAAGCGACCGCTGTCTTCGCTGACGACATCAATGCTGGTTTTAAATCCCGCGGCAAGGGCCTGCTTGAGAAGTCCCGCCGCAACGGTTCCATGCTCTGGATCGTGCTGGTCCAATCGGTCGAGCAAGAGCAGATAGCCAAGATGAAAATGCTTAGCTCGGCTGGCAGAGAAATCAAAATGCTCGGGACCAAGCAACGCATTCGCGCCGCGTTGATGGAAAAACGTACGGCGACCGGTTGTTTTGACCGACATGACGTCGGTGTAGGAGGTGTGGGCTTCCTTGCAGGCAAGGAGTTGACCTGCATCAATGCGATGGCGAAGGCAATCGGCGCGAATTACTTCTCCGTCCTTGTCGTCACCGACAAGTCCAATCGCCTCAAGAGGAAAAGGTGCTCCCAATCGCGCCAAGTCGACGAGCAGATTATACGGCGAACCGCCGTTACCGTAGGTTTCCTCGAGGATATTGCATAAGGCGTCCTGAGCAGGATAGACATCAATGATTTTCGTGTAATCAATGATCCAGTTTCCCGCTGCCAAGACACCTTGACGAGGAGAATTCATGTCGGGTCGCTGACGAGTTTCAGCAAAGGAGCTTCGTCTTCTTCCACGCCTGGAAAACGTCCGATTTCGGGATTCACGAAGTAATTGTCGTATTGATCGTCATTGGCGGTGGAAACTTCGCCAATAATGCATTCTTCGCTGGCGGGAAAAAATTCGTGGTAGACGCCGGGAACAATCGTCACGCGTTCCCCGGCATGAAGATTGATGGGATGCCCCGAGCGAACCTCCTTGTTTTGGCCGTTGATTTTGAGCGACAAGATTTCTCCCTTGGTCAAGTTTTGGTCCTTCCAGAGCAATACGTCGAGTTCCCCCCAACGACAAATGATGTCCTCTTTTTTCTTTTTGTGGGTGTGGGCTGGTGTCGTCATGCCCCTGATTGCATACATCAGCTTCTCGCAATACTCAGGTTCCTCGGCAAGATTGATGAGCACGAGCCCGTACCGCAGATAAGCACTCAGCCCAAAGTCGGTGACATCCCACCGGGGGTGCGGTGGCATGGTCCAGCCGTGGGAAACAAAACATTTCTCTGCAGATCGGATGAGGCGATTAATGTCACTGCGTTTCATGGTGATTTTGAATAAAGAAAGTTGAAGTCCAGGGAAACCTGAACGGGTCTTCCGACTGTGGGATGAAGAGTGATGCCGAGCGGGTGGTTAGTGATTGATTTTACGCGACCCCATTTCTTCGGAACGGCGACGACCCCCATGATGTAATTAACCGTGAGAGGGGCACTCGCTTTCAAAGTTAGGTGCGTCGCAATCCCCCGCCTGCTGATCGGATTGGGCCGGGCAGACTCCGCCAAACCGAGATGAAAATAAGAAGTAACATCTTCCAGCCCCATGACGTTGACGTGCCGCCCATTCCACGGCGGGTAATGCCGTCCACCATTGGAAATCCAGAGAACGGTGCTGCGCAGCACGCGAGGATCCTTGAGAGCGAACCAGACGTAGCGCTGAGCCGGGAAGGTCACCGCCGTCCAAGCGAATTCGGGACTTGCCTCGTGAGTCATCATGACGAGGTCGTCAAAACCGCGCCGGGCCGGATAGCGGCTCAAATCAGCCAAAGACCCGTCCAAGGCAGGAACTTGGTCGAGCCTAGAAAAGAGGGCGCCTGGGTTGAGGCTGCTGTAGCCTCGTTCGGATGGCTTTTCAAAGGCGACGGGTAGAACTTGAGCGAATGAGACCGGACTGGTGGCGACGAGGCTCGATTCCATTTCATCTGGAAACTTTAACGTCGCGTGATGGCCGAGATTCATTTTACCGGGCATCCCGGAAATCACATGGCGGCAATAAATCGCGGTTTCCCCGCAGCGGAGGCGCAGTGTCTTGTCGACTCTCCCTGGCTGTATTTTGGTTTTGAGCGAGAGATGCAGCTCAGTCTCAGTTTTGCTTTTCTTGATCGATTCCAGTTTCCAATTTGAGTTGGCAGTTTCGCCGTGAGGCGGATGAGACTTTCCTAGGTAATTACTGTCATTTCCACCAAAGGGAGCGCAAAAGAAATCGCCTCGCAACGACTTTAACAGCGGAGGAAGTTTTGAATCGCTCTTTTCATCGGCCCACGGTGCAATCGAGAAAGGCTGAATGATTCCGTGAGGCAAATGGAACCGGACCGGGGCTAGATGCCCACCCTGCCGGGTTACGAAGGCTTGGACGCGATTCGAGGCGAAGCGCCAGCAAGGCTGGCCGTGGAGACGGGTTAGTTTCATCGGACGGAAAGACTCAAATCATGATCGCTTTTTTCTCCGCATGCGACATCAATGCTGCGGCGAAAAGTTCGTGACTCCATACGGCTTCCTCAGGAGTAACGCAGCCGAATCGTCCGTCGAGTTTTCCAGCACGTTCGGCCAGGAATGCAGCCCACATCTGGAGGAAGCAATCGGGAAAGCCCGGCTCGAAGATGCCGCCCGTGATGGTGGGAAAGGGACCGTGAAAACCGAGGTCGGTGCGTTGCCAGATCTGTTCCTTGCCCCGCTGGAAAGTCCAGAGAGTTTTGGGTTCCTTGGTGCTGTACTTGACACCGCCGTCGGTTCCGAGGATTTCGATGCACCAGGTGTTCGTCTCGCCCGGCGCAAGTCGTTTCATTTCGAATCGTATGGGCACCTCCGCACCTTCGATCTCGACTTCCGCATGAAGCATGGCGTTGTCCCACGTGTCACAGGGTGCCATGCCGCCCTTGCTATCCGGGCGCTCATGGTAAATTTTCTGCAACTGCGCGTAGACCCGTTTTGGTTTCCAACCGAGGCGGAAGGGAACGTGAATCGTATGCATGCCGAGGTCGCCCATGACACCGATTTCGCCGCAAGTTTTAACCTGGCGCTTCCAGTTGACTGGCTTGGTGGGATCAAGGTCGCTGCTGTGATGAAAGCACGAGTGAATTTCAAGTACTTTGCCAAGCTTGCCCTCGCGGCAGAACTGGTAAGCCCGCTGGGCTCCGGGAAGGAACGGAAACTCCGAGCTGCAGCGAACAAAACGCCCGGAGGTCTTTGCCGCGGCGGCAATCGTGCGAGCGGCGTTGAGGTCGATGCCGAATGGTTTTTCAGCGAGAAGATCTTTTCCCGCCCTTAACACGTCGAGATAGAGAGATTCGTGAGCATTGTGTGGTACCGCAACATAAACAACATCGATTTCGCTGGAGGCAAGAAGGTCCCGGTGATCGGCGGTCAGGAGACTGACGGTTGGAATCTGGCGAAACCATTCGCGCTGCTTTTCGCTTAGATCGCAGACCGCAACCAGTTCCGCTTGCACCGGATAATTTTCGAGGACGAACCAACGGCCCAGTGCGCTCGCAACTTCGCGTCCCATCAGGCCGCCTCCAATAATACCTACTTTTACTTTACTCATAAAAGGCACTTAGTTGAGGAATTTAGCGGCGTGGGTTGCCGTCGCCTTGTCGTGGACAATCGCCATGAGCGCCTTGGTCATTCCCGCCGGATTCTGATGTTGAATAACGTTCCGTCCGTAGACGATGCCAGCGACTCCCTGTTGAATGAGAGCTTCCGTTCTCTGGAGAATTTCCTCGTCAGGCGCCTTGCCGCCTCCGCGGACCAGCACGGGAATGCGTCCGGAAATTTCAACAACCTGATGGTAAACGCTCACGTCGTCCGTCGGGTCGGCCTTGATGATGTCGGCACCGAGTTCAACGGCCTGACGCACCAGTGGCAGGATTTTTTTCACGTCGCCATCGACCATATAACCACCTGCCTTTTCGTTGGCCTGGAAAACGAGCGGCTCAATCATCAATGGCATGCCGTAGCGATCACACTCAGGCTTGATCTCGAGAATATTCTGGATGCACTGGTCGGTGACTTCGGGTTGGTTGGGAATGCGGAACAGATTGACCACGACGCAGGTTGCATCGAGCCGAATCGCCTGCTCGACCGGGTGCTTGATCATGCGGCTGAAAAGCGTGCGAGGGAGATCCTTGCCATAGACATTGGCGACATCGGTGCGAAGGACGAGCGACGGCTTATAGCGTCCCGGATATCGCTGGAGAATCGGCGCCTGTCCGACCGTCAACTGGATCGCATCTGGAGCTGCCTCGACGAGTGTGGCGATGGCCTTGCCAATGTCTTCAATGCCGGAAAGAAACCCAAATTCGTTGAAAAAGCCGTGGTCGATGGCGACGTCGAAACATCGATTGGATTTAGGATTAAATAGACGGTTAAGGCGGGAAGATTTCATAAAAAAATAGATAAGCTAATGAAGCAATCACTGTGTGAGCGGTTATGAGTGTATGCTATTAAAGCAATCATTGTTGTCAAACGCATTCTCCTTATGAGTTCGATTTGCGCATCACCGTTTAATCGGAAAGTCCGGTCGAATCATGGCGACTAAAGCTTGCCGCTTTCCCGCCGATACGCACGGGCCAGCAGGGTGATCGGGTGAACGATTTCAAAACAATGTCCCGCCTGCTGAGCCCCATTCTGTAACTGAAGATGGCAACCGGGATTTGCGGTGGCGACTGTCTTGGCTCCCGTCGATGTTATTTTTTCCAATTTGCGTTTTTGCAACTGGGCCGCCATTTCCGGTTGGGTGATGTTGTAAATTCCCGCGCTCCCACAACACCAAGTCGACTCCGGCAGCTCAACCAGCTTGAGTCCGGGAATCGCACGCAAGATTTCCCTGGGTTGGTGCGTGATTTTTTGGCCATGGCACAAATGGCAGGCCTCGTGGTAGGTTACCACTTCTTGGCTTTCTACCTCAGTGGACGCGGGAGGCCGGACGCCGATTTCCGCCAGCCACTCGTGGATATCCTTGAGTTTCGCCGACCAGAGCGCCGCTCGCTCAGCATAAAGAGGGTCGTCGGCCAAGAGGCGCCCATAAGTTTTGAGATGCGATCCGCACCCAGCGGCATTAGTCAGGATAGCATCGAGTTTTTCAACATCAAAAAGATCGATCAGGCGTCTCGCAAGTTGACCTGCCGTGGCGATATCGCCGTTATGTGCATGAAGTGATCCGCAGCACGGCTGGACTGGCGGGGTGTGCACTTCACAGTTATTGGCGATCAGTGTTTCGACCGTATCGCGATTGATGGATGAAAAAAGAACGTCTTGGACGCAGCCCGTCAGTACGCCCACGCGATATTTCGTGATCTTTGGCCTTTCGACCGGTTTTATGAGTTGATGGGAAAAACGAACACACGCCGCCGGAGTTTGTGCCTCCAACCCCTGAAACCTATTCGGCAAAAGCTTGTTCAGATGTAAGGCTCGGAAGAGCCACTGCGCGCCGCTAGCCTGATAGAACCAAAGCAGTCTTCCCACGATCCTTAAAAGCCGCGGTCGAGTAAACAAAGCCTTCAGCACAAGGCTACGTATGAGAGAACGCTGCGGATTATCGAGCACATGGGCGCTCTCCACCTCCGCACGCGCCACCTCAAACAAATGCGCATAATCGACCCCGGCCGGACAAGCTGTTTCACAGGCTAGGCAGCCTAGGCAAAAATACATTTCCTCTCCGAATGCTTTGGTTATTTCAAGGTTACCATCGGCGACGGCACGCATGAGGGAGATTCGTCCTCGCGGACTGTTCCTTTCCAGCAAGGTTGCATCATAGGTAGGGCAGGTGGGCAAACACATGCCGCAATGCATGCACTGTTGGACGATCGAATAATCAAGGCTGCGGAGGGATTCTTTTTCGCTCATGGGTTAAGATCAAAAATTTTGCCGGGATTCAGGATGCCGAGCGGGTCGAAAGCGGTCTTCATTTTGCGCATGACCGATATATTGAGTTCTCCCAAGGCCTGATTTAAGAAGTCCTTCTTGGCTAGGCCGACCCCGTGCTCTCCTGTAATCGTCCCGCCAAGTAAAACTGCGTAATCGAAAATTTCTTTCATCGCGACTTCAACCCGCTTCATTTCTTCGTGATTGCGCTCATTGGTAAGGAAAGTGGGGTGGAGATTGCCGTCACCCATGTGGCCGAAGGTTCCGATCTTCAAATGATACTTGGCGGACGTCTGCTGAATGAAGCGGATCATTTTCACGAGCTCACTCCGGGGCACGGTGGCATCTTCCAAAATCGTGGTCGGGGCGACGCGGGCCAGGGAAGAAAAGGCGGCACGACGGGCTGTCGCCAAATTCGCGGCTTGCTCCGCTGTTTCCGCAATCTGAACCGAAACTGCACCATGCTTCGTCGCCAGTTTGGCCATCAGGCTTGCCTCCTCCTGAACGGCAGAGGTATTGCCATCCGTTTCGATCAGTAAAATGGCAGCTGCTTCTCTGGGCAAGCCAACCTTGGCGTAATCTTCAACGCAATTAATCGTAACGGAGTCGAGAAATTCTAGCGTACACGGGATGATCTTGGCCGCGATGATGGCGGATACCGTTTCCGCCGCATTTTCCACCTGGTCATAAATCGCAAGCATCGTTTTGCGGGCAGTCGGCTTCGGAATCAATTTGATCAGGACTCGGGTGATGATACCGAGCGTTCCTTCCGACCCTATGAACAAATCTCGCAAGGTGTATCCGGCCACATCTTTCACGCATTTGTTTCCGGTAAAGAGGATTTCACCCGAGGCCAAGACGACTTCCAAACCCATCACATAGTCACGGGTCACCCCATATTTCAGTCCACGCAGCCCCCCGGAATTTTCCGCCACATTCCCCCCAATCGTGGAAATCTTCATGGAGCCGGGATCCGGGGGATAAAAAAGTCCGACATCGTCTGCGGCCTTGGCAATAGCGGCGGTGATCACTCCCGCTTCCGCTAATAGACAGAGGTTTTGGTCGTCGACTTCGAGAATCCGATTAATCTTGCTGAGACAAAGAACGAAGCAGCCAGGCGTCGGGACACTCCCTCCACTCAGACCGGTTCCCGATCCACGAGTCACGATTGGGATAAGGTGCTCAGAGGCGAATTTAACCACTCCCGCGACTTCTTGAGTCGATCTGGGAAAGACAACAGCGACGGGAGTATTTTGCAATGCTGCGGTGCCATCAAAAGAATAGGGGATTATATCTTCCTTCCGCGTCAGACATAAGATTGAAGGAAATTGGCTTGAAAAGAGAGAAAGGACTTTGGGGTTCATCGGCAAAGACGTGACTTTATGTGTGATTGATGTAATACCATATGATTATGTTCGCTCAAGAACGACTAAATAACATCAAACGATTTGTTCGTAAACATCGACGCATGACTTTTTCCGAACTCCAAGCGCGTGTCTCAGTTTCGCCAGCAACTCTTCGGCGCGATTTAAGCGAGCTCGAAAAATCGGGTGACGTCATTCGCGTTCATGGCGGTATAATGGACCCAGCCTACGTCCGCTCCGAAGTTTCGTTCGACGAAAGATTGGTCAAAAATCGCTCGGCCAAGGCTTCCATTGCATCAGTTGCCAGTCAATTGGTGCCTAACGGTGCCACTGTATTAGTTGACGCCGGTTCCACCTGCCTTGAGGCGGGCAAGGCCCTGCTCGGCCGTAAAGACGTTCGGATCATTACCCATTCCGTAGCTTTGCTAGAAGCGGCTTCTCGAGGTGAAGCTAGTGTCCTTTGTCTGGGAGGCGAACTGCGGAAAGTAAGCGGAGCACTGACGGGTGGCGCGGCCCTTGGTGCACTTAACTCCATCAATGCGGATATCGCTTTTATCGGTGCATCTGGTCTCGAACCCGATTGGGGTTGCTCAACCACCGATCTTTCGGAAACAGAAATGAAGCGAGCCTTTATTGCGCGTTCTGCACGCAATATCCTTCTCGCGGATTTTAGCAAGTGGGGTAAGCCCAGTACGATTCGTTTTGCGGCATGGAGGGAATTTGACAGCTGGATTGTTGATAAAGTGCTTCCGGTTGGTGAACTTAAAGTCCTGAGGGACTGTGGCGTTAAGGCACTGCATTGCACAAATATTCAGGTGAAACCTATTGGTTTGATCCATAAATGAGAGTGGTGACTCAATTTTATTGGCCTCGGTACGCTTAGAACTCGACTCATTTAAGAAAAAATTATGTCTAATCCCTTTTCTTGTCTTTATCCATTGTTTGTGGGGCGAATGAAATCTAAGAGCATATTATGAAACGATATTTTGCATTATTCACTCAAAAGCTTTGCATAAACGAAAATGTCATATTAGATCTCCGGAAGAGTAACTGCTTTAAAAATAATAAGGTGCTTCCATCAAATAAGAATCTACGGCGACTTTTGCATCTGTTCGTCGATGCATTATGCATCCTTTTTATTACGTCATGCAACCAAAATCAATCAGCATCGTCTTCATCTGATAAAACGATGACGAACTTGATATTAGTGTCGACAACAAATCTATATACTGATGCAAGCCCCCCCTTGTTAAATGCTAAGGCCATTGATAATGGCGGCCCGCAAACGAGTCTTTTTTCAAAGGAGAGTTTGACCCACGAAGCTCTTGAACTTTATGGATCGAATAAACGTGATTGCGCCTTGGAAAAAGTAAACCTGGTTATTCAAGCCAATCCGCTATATTTGGACGCCTATGCCGTTCGAGCACGAATATACGGAGACACAAAAGAATGGAATAAAGCTCAAGAGGATTTGGAAACTATGCTTAAAATCGACAGAAATAATTCAATAGCCAAATTTAATTTGATTGAACTTAAATTCATGCAGAAAGCTTACGACGAGGCGCGAATTGGTTTTTCCTCAATGAAGAAAGACCCCGAGTTAGGGGACTTGGCTTCCTATAAGGTATTTCTTTGCGACTTATTCAGCGGGCACGAAGACATAGCTAAAAGTGAGCTCGACGCCTTTGATGTAGATGGAAGCAATCCCTCCTACTATTTTGGAAACATGGCTTGGTCGCTGTATCACAAGCGAATTGAGGATGCTAAGCCATGGTTTGAGGAGGCAATGCACATATATTCTTCAAAAAAAATAGATGCATATTCGTCAAGTCTTATTGAGTTGGGCTACCTGCCACTTCCAAGCGAGATAAAATGAATCGACTGATTTATAAAGCCCCTTGTCTCCTGTAACCTGTCTTATAAAAGCTTGTTCAATCCGCACAGTAGATTCATTCATCTCAGAGGAGACTAGAGCGCCGTTTTATACTGGTTTATCGGAATGCATCCCTGACAGCACATAACCTCCGCAAGTTTGAACCGAACATGGAACTCGGCAAGTAATTGGCAACTATGGCCTTTGAGGCTACTCACCAGTTCCCTACGGGTGACAATCCGTCACATGACGGACGTCCAACCGCTCAATCTACATTTTAGGACTGTTTGATCGAGGTGAGTCATAAAAATAACTGAGGGGCGTATTCAAAATGCAAAAACATTGAACGATAAGCAGAAAATAGGCGTGAAAGAAAGTAACTAAAATACTCAACTTAAATAGTCGATACCACCTGTTGGACTCGCTTTGGAAGCGAGACGAAAATTAAGTTAAATCGGCGAAAAGCTTTTTACTAAACGGTTAACTAAGACATTGCCGAGGGCGACCGCCCAAGGACGATTGACTAATAATCGAGGCGATGTTAAGCGCGTTGTCCGTAGCGGGATTTGCTTCCCTGTTTAGGCAATTGGAAGTTGCTCTACATCCGATGGCCGCACTGGTGCGCGGCGTTTGTGGTAGGAAATCCTTGGCCTGCTTTCTCGCTGGGGCACGGGCTGCTTGCGTTTTATCGATCGTTCTCACTTTAAGCAGCATTAGTTTGGTGGAAATCCTGCCGGAGGGCAAGAGGCCCAAGCCATCGCGTGCACAAAACGCGGCGTCAACACTAAGCTCTTCGCGGTGGTCGAGGGCGAAGGGCGTTTGATGGCCGCGCTGACTGCCTCGAGCCTGGTCTACGAAATCGAGGTGGCTGCGCACCACAGGAAAAACTCCGGATGGTTCTGCTCGTCGAGGCCAAGGGTTTAAATTCGGATTCGTTGCGCTAGCAAATGCTGGTCAAAGGATGCTTGTCCTTCGTCTCTCCGATGCTAGGGCTAAGTGCTCTGGTGTGGTTTCATAGGACATTTAATCGTCAACGCTACAAAATCAAAACTCCTTCTAGCGGATTAAAGTCTCTAAACGCATTTCCACCCGCTATCAAAAACTTGTCTTGACGGTATTAAGCTTATCCCTCTTGGGAGCCATCTTTGACTTGCTCAAATCATTTTGGAAGACACGCCCTAATTCAATCTCTCTATAGCTTAGCACCGTTCAAGCTTGGTAACGCGACCTCCGGTAATCCATTCGACAACGTAAATATTACCCTGTGAATCAGCCGCTGCGGAATGAGGGCTGTTAAACTTTCCTTCAGCAATCCAGCGACGCTCATTGGGCCAGCCTTCGAACGTTGGTGCTTTTTGATTGAAACCGAGTGATGCGACCAGTTTGTTGGTTTCATCTAGAATAGTAATGCCAGCCGTTAACTCAGGAACAATGAGGTATTTACTAGCTACGACACTCACATCTGGGCTGTTGAGGAACCCTTCACCAAACGTCCTTAGATAGCTTCCGTCGGGAGCAAAAACTTGAAACCGTGCATTGCCTCGATCTGCAATATAGAACTCTAATTCTGATCGACGTGTATCAATGGCAACACCATGCGGACAATTAAATCGTCCAGCCCCAGTTTCACCGTTAAGCGAGTCAAGGTAGTTCCCGCTTGTGTCAAAGCGATGGACCAGCGAACAGCCATAACCGTCGGCTAACCAGAGATCGCCATTGCCGCCAAATCTTTCTTCTGCGACCGCGAGCCAAGTGGGAACGTAAGCGCCGGTTTTGTAGAGTGGGTTGGGCGGTTGGTTTAAACGCATTAGGACATCCCCATCAATAGTGGTCTTTACAACTTCCTTCGTTGTTTCGTCTACGAGCCAGAGAAATTCAACACCACTTTCAACGACGACAGTTAATCCATGAGCCCCGGGAAAAGTTCCCCACGAATTTAATAGTTGGCCCGATGACGAATAAATAAGAACAGCCGGGTCTGCCTGGTGAAAAATGACGACATTGCCATTCTGTAGCACCGCTATTCCGTGCGTTCTTCCGTTGCTACTGCTCGAAGGTGAGTTAGGAATCTTGATCCAATTTTCTACCCACTTGTAGTTACCTATACTTGTCTGAAGTATCATTTGAATGACTTTGGCTTAGTTATTATTTTATCTACGGATATGATCGCTTTTAATGTTTATAGCAAGACGCTTACAGTTTTATTTAAAAAGACAAAAAAGTGTGCCATACTCAAGCTAGCGGGTCTTTAGTAATAGCGAGGTTTGTTTTAACATTAATGATGAAGGTCAAACAAAGAGATATTAATTTGCTCTGTTGAAACGCTTGGCGGTCACCCTCTTACCCTAACGATTGAGGGCATAGGTCAGCACCTTGAAGGCGGCTTCTTTGAGAAGATTAGCGGGCTTGCGGGCCAGCAGGGTTGATCCGGTGCTGCGTCTAAGGGCACTCATGTACCTTTCGACTTTCCAGCGCTGACCGTAGCCATGTTCCTTGAGATAAGCTTGCGACATCTGGCTGCGGTAATCTCCCCGGCGGGAACCATCGGCTGCGCAGCGAGCTGGTTTGATCACTGTGGCGACGACACCGAACTCTTCGCGGCAGATCCCGTGCACCCACTCAACATCGTAGCCCGCATCGGCGTAAAGCTTGGGCGGTGGGATCGGCTGGCCCGGCAGCGACTGTTGCAGCAGCGGCTACACTTGGCACTTGTCGTTGTTCGATCCCCAGTCGAGCACCGCTCCCAACGGCAGCAGGCTGGTAGTGAGTATCGCCACCAGAGCTTCACCCACTTCTTGGGCTCATTCTTGCTGCGGCTGACAAAGTGGGCGCTGGCCGTGCTGGTTTCCAAAATCTCGATCGCGCCCTGATAGGTCGTTTTCAAATAGGCCCGCAGTACTAGACAGGCCATGAGTTGGCGCTGGGTGAAGTCCTTGCGGCTGGTCGCCGCCCCGTAATCGGTCATATGTGGCGAGCCCTACAAGGGGCACCTTCAGTAAGGCTAATGATCTCTAGCTGCGACGGGCACGAGGCTTCCATGCCGCTTTAAAGTGCCATTTTTGTGTTCACGGCCATCAGAAATGCTAAAATAAAACTTGCTCGTAATAAAGACCTCGGGTGCTATTTACTAAAAGTGTCTTTCTTACCTATTCCTTTAAGCGTTTTCAGGACGCGAAAGTTCAAACCAGGCATTGCGGTACGTCAGGAAGCAGCGGATTATTCCATCTCCGAATCCGACCTAAATCCAACGGCATTGCTGAGTTATCGCTTGTGCGCAGATGATTAAGCCATCGTTAAAAGTGTTGTCTCGAGTGCGGTGGCGGTATACATAGGTATTCATGATGGTAGCTGATCCAAGTACCCGCAGGCAAATTACGCAGTGGCTTCGGCATAAGCTGGAGTCTGGTGAGCTCAAAGCTGGCGATAAAATCCCCACGACTTTAGAATTGGCTGCGATCTGGTCTACCCAGGAACCGACTATACAGCGCGCTCTGTTGCCCTTGGTAAGGGAAGGGTATCTGGTTCGCTCTCCCCGCCGGGGCACCTTCGTTTCCAACCGGTCTAGGCATTTCGAAAACGTCGGAATATATGCTCCGAAAAGAATCTGGGCCAACGAGGGCAACGCGTTTTCTCGGGCGCTGACCTATGAAATCCAGCATCACCTCGAAAAAGCCGACATGACAAACCAGCTTTTCATCGATGCGAGGCCGGATTCAAAGCAATCCGGTATCTGGGATGCTCTCCTCGACATCGCCGCGACCAACCGTCTGGACGCGTTGCTCGCTCCCTCCATCGACCTCCCGCACATGCGGTGGCTGAACAAGCTGCCCATCCCTGTGGTGTATTTCGCAAGTTTGAATATCTCGAACGCGACCGGAGTGGATGTAAGAAGCATGGCTCGATACGCCCTCGATTTGCTCGCCGAACAAGGGGCAAAGAGTGTCGGTCTGGTTTTCTCCGTACCTCTCGAATTGAACCCCGACGGCACGGAAAACGAGGCGCACGCATTCCTCCGGACGTGGGTGGAATACGCTCGAGAGCTCGGCTTAGAACAGAATGAGGAGGACTGCATCTTTTTATCCACTCAATCCCACAAATTACGCGACCTTCACTTGGTCGAACAGTTCGGCTACGACGCGATGCTCAAGCTGCTCAAGAAAAAGAACAGGCCCGATGGCACGTTTGTGTACACCGATTTCGCGGCGCGCGGGGCGATCGTGGCCTGCAATTATGGCGCGGATTTTTCCAAGGATATAAAGCTAGCGCTCTACCGCAATTCGAAGCTCGGTCTATTTTGCCCAAGGCCAGCGGCTTTTGTGGAGTTGAAAACTGAAAAAGTGGCTGCCGCAATGATCGAACAAGCGCGGCGCATGCGCCTAGGCGAGCCATTTGCGCAACAACGGGTTTCATACGACAAGATCTCGGCACCGAGCCTGAAATAGGCTAAACGTAGCACCGCCAAGTAGACAGAGTTCGTCGGTCGAACCTAAAATCGGCAGTTCGGGGAGTATTCTTGCGTATTTCACAACGCTTCAACGCGAGCCCGTTTATTTTTCCCACTGGAGGCCTCTGCGCATGGGAGCCTTCAAAACGCCGCAGCTTGAATATGAACTTTTATTGCTTTTTTGAGAGCACGTCCCCGTCAATGCTCGGATCTCCCCCGGAAAAGCGCGCCTCGATTTTGAGGCGATCAAAGCTGCGAAAATGGAACAACTCCTGCATTTATCTGTTATCGGCGTTGGGCTTCTTTTTATTGTTAAGTTTGGTCTTAACCAACTCAACAGGATGAGATTATCGGGCCGGACACCGATACTTTTTTCCCGCGGGAGAAATATTCTGGCTATTCCTCAACGCAAGTATTTTGTGACGACACAGTCTAGTGCAAAACCCAACCGTTTTTTCGTATCTCTTGCAAATGCACAGATATATTTGTTCAAAAGCAGGGATTGACATAAATTCAGACATAGCTAATAATAGTAATAATGATTGGGGCAAAAAAGATGCTTTCATTTCGCAACCGAAGTCTTAGCTCCCCTGTCGGCAGATTGACATTAATTTTCCTGAGGCATGGCGCTGAGCGGGCCTTCAGCCTTGTCGAGCTGACGATTGCAATCGCTTTGTGTTCCTTTGCATTGATTTCCTTGTTGTCTCTGATGCCTGTCGGTTTGAATTCCGCGAGGCATGCAATGGAGACCACCCGTGCCTCAAAGGCCCTCCAACAGATTGCCTCGGAGCTTTCGCAGAGCCAGTATGGCAGCATATCGACAGCGGGAAAAGACACGTGGACCTTCGATTTCGACGGCAATCCCACTACCACGGCTGCGGACGTTTATTTAACGGTCAAGCGCAGCGCGGTTGCAAATATCACTCTGCCTGGCGCTTCTGATGCCTCTCCAAGCTTGATCCGAGTTTGTTTCGAGGTGAGCTTCAGGGGAAGCCAAAATTTCACAGCAACAAACTCTATTTCCGTTTCCGATTGTGGCTACTGAACGCAAAAAGCGCTCGAAAACAAGTAGCTTCACGCTTTTGGAGCTGGTCGTCTCTATGGCAGTCCTCATGTTGCTCATGGCTCTGCTACTCACCGCCACGGACATGGCATCGAAAACTTGGCGCAGCACGACCGAAAAAATGCGCGCTTTCGAAAATGCCCGGGCGGGCTTTGACCTGATTAATTCTACGCTCAGCCAAGCCGTCCTGCAAACTTACTGGGATTACGATGATCCTGCCCATCCGACCAAATACGAGCTCAGCTCTGAACTCCAGTTCCTATCTCTGCCGATGAATCAGATGCTGCAGTCCGGAGGGAGCCTGCCCGAAGCTAATTTCCCCACCCACGGACTTTTTTTTCAGGCACCAACCGGGGCGGTTTTGAACCAAGCCAGTTACGGCGGGCTACCGTTGTTGCTCAACGCTTATGGATATTATGTGGAGTATAGCGATGACTCCGCAGAAATTCCGAATTTTCTTAAGTCGCTCCCTGGTTTCAAGCCCCGTTACCGCTACCGGCTTAAGCAGTGGAAAGTACCGGCAGAGAGCATCGCGCTATATCAGAATACCTCGGGGGTAGGCGGGAAAAACTATGTCGGCTACCCGACGAGTCTGAGTTGGATCGACTTAGCCAATCCCGCCGCGACGGCGATTGCTGAGAACGTGGTGGCGCTGGTCATCCACCCAATCAACCCACAGAGTGCAGGTGGCGCGGCGACTGAACTGACTGCCGATTTTGTGTATAATTCGCGCAATAATTACACTATCGCTCCCGCCGTGTACCAGCACAATCAGCTTCCTCCCGAGGTCGAGGTGATTATGGTGGCCATCGATGAAGCCTCGGCCGTTCGGATATTTAATAACTCACCGACTTCGCCCGGACTGGCTGTCGGTTTGTTTACCGATCCCACAAAAATCGACGGAAATAACGGGGATCTAAAAAAACTGACCGACGATCTGACGCAGCGGCGGTTGAACTTTATCGTAATGAGATCAACCGTCAAAATCCGGGGGGCAGGATGGATTCAAGACTAGTCACCACCTACCGATGCGGTGTTGCCGCCAGGTCAAGCGTGGCCATGACCCTTTTAGAATTGCTCGTAGTGATTGCGATCATCTCCCTCCTGATAGCGCTCGTGCTTCCGGGAATTCAAAACATCCGACGCGGCAGGGATTTGCAGGTCGGTGCCTCGCAATGCGGGGACCAATTCATGATCGCCCGCCAGACCGCTTGGACCAGGAATTGTCCCGTTGAGGTGCGCATTTACACGGGCACGGAAACCGACAGCATGCGGCTTTACCTTGTGACACAGACGGGAGCGACGGGGGAGGCAATCCATGCAGCCTATTTGCTTCCGGTGGATATCGCGATCAGTCAGAATGCGACCTGGTCCTCTCTCCTCACGGATGCGGTGTGCGGCGTGGCCGGGTCGGATACTTTTGGCAGCTATCGCTCCTTCCGCTATCAGCCCAGCGGTTCGACCAGTCTTGCCGGTACGGCTGACCCGACCCTTACACTGCTCTATCGGTCGGACGTTGGGAAAAGCGTGCTGCCGCCCAATTTCTGCACGCTGCAAATCAACCTTAATAGCGGAACTGTTTCATTTTATAGGCCATTATGAATAGGAATGCGCGCTCCATTGCCGCTGATCGGAAACCCCAGGCTTCCCGATGCGGGAGTGCGCTGCTGCTAGTCCTAGCTTGCATCGTGCTGGTGACAGGTGTGATTGTTGCCTTTGTAGTTAGCATGCGCGAGCAGGTGGTCACCTCGAAGTCCAGCGCCGATGCGGACGGGGTGAGGAGACTCGGGGAAACTGCTGTAAACATCGCTATCGCTCAGGTTCAGGATGCCACCAAGCTCTCCGGCTCCAGTGGGTGGTCCTGGGCGTCGCAGCCCGGGATGATACGGCTTTTCGACACCAGCGGTGCTGGGGCCGGTTTTTACAAGCTCTACAGTTGGGATAACATGGTTGGCTCTGGCGCTTTCAATCCGTTTGCCGCTCAGGAAACGATCCCAAGCTCTGGCACCGGTGCTTGGAGCAGCAATCCTGCCCTTTATACTGATCTTAACGCTCCAGTTCTCTCCGGGGGGCGTCAGTATTACCCGATACTCGATCCCGCTACCATCGACGCCAATTCTGCAGAGGGGGCGCTCTCCGGCACGCTGGCGGTGGATCAGTTCACCCTTTCGGCGACCACCCCGCTGGCCACCGGGACTGCGCCCAACGCGGCACCGATGCCGGTAAAGTGGCTCTATCTACTCGCCGACGGAACCGTGCAGGTTCCCACAAGTGGTTCCGGTTCAATGGCCGTCGTCGCGGCTGCCACGGCCGCCAACCCGATCGTCGGCCGGATCGCCTTTTGGACCGATGACGAGACCTGCAAAATCAATATCAACACCGCCTCGGTCGGAATGGCGTCGCCCGCCACGACCTCCCCCACCAATGCTAGTCCGTGGACGGCGGCCTCTTATAACACCTTCTGGGATGTGCCACGGTTCTGCACCCAGTTGGAGACCGCCTTTGCTATGGCGCCACCGGCAGTGCGTGAGTACCAGCGCTATCCGGGGCATCCGGCCACGGTGGCGCTTAACGCAGTCTTTCCGGTTAGCACCCTCACGGACATCGCGAGTCTTTTCGGGGTGACTCCGCGCTATGCCTCCGGGGGATCCGTCGGTGGAACACAAACGGTCCGGGATCCCATCGTCGGGATCAATATAAGCAACCTTAACAAACGCCTCTACGCCACCAGCAACGAGATTTTATTCGATCCCAACCGGGCGGCCAATGCCAACCTCACCCCTGACTTGGTCGCGCGGTCGGATTTTTTCATCACTACCAGCGGACGGTCGCCAGAACTGAATCTTTTCGGGCTGCCGCGCATCAGCATCTGGCCGGAAAATAACAGCACCAGCCTGCAAACGGTGAGTGACCAGCTCTTGGCGTTTTGCTCCACCGTCGGAGGACACCCCTTCTACTTTACCCGAGCCGATCCCCTGAGCAAAACCAACGATATCAATCTCCCGCGCAACCTTCAGCTTCTCAATTATTTGGACGCGCTGACCAACCTGCCTATCCCTGGGTTCGGCGGGAACTTTAACAGCAAGCTGGGCGCGGATAAACGGCAGGTTCTCACGGAAATTTTTGATTACATTCGCAATACCAATTTGAACGACTCCACTTCGGGCACGACCTATCGCTTTGCCCCCACCGTTAATGCGACGACAATCTCGCAAGTCTCCCCATCTTTTCATACCTCTTGGGGCACCCAGGGCTTCGGGGGCCATGTCGCGATGCCGAACGAGGTGCTCCTCCAGTTCGTCGGTCTCGGAAGCGGAAAATCGTCCGTCTCGGGGGCGGCGGCGGTTCCTGTGAATCCGACTCAAATCGGCAGTAGGATCGGGATGAACACGGGCGTTGATCCGTCTGGGAATACTCCGCCCGATGATCAGATGGCCGTGCAGGCCTATTTGCTGGTGAATTTTTTGATCCCCGGCCAGAGCTTTGCCGAGCATGTCCCCCGCTTTTGGCTGGAGATATCGGGGTTGGACCAGTTTGGCATCACGATGGCCAATGGATCGATCCAGCCGCTCGGATTTCCTGCGGACGGCGCAAAAATTGTCAATGTAAACTGGCCCGGTACACCTGGCGTGACCGGCTGGGTCGGGCAGCTCGATTTCCGCTGTCTGACCAGTTTCAACACGATTATTCTAGACCGCCCCGCAGCAAATACCGCGAACCAGACAAGCTTCCCGTTTTACAGTAACATCCTGGCCGTGCCCACGGCAGCACCGATGAATTTTCAAGGGGGAACGATCACGCTCAAGATCTATGCCTTGACGGCTGCAAATGGCCAAGGAGACTTGATCCAGACCGTGGAGGTTCCTTTCCCAAGCGCTCAATTCCCGGTGCCCAAGCTTGCGACCTGCCGAAATATCGGGATACCGGGATCTCAACCGGCGGCCATCACGGGCGATCGTTGGGATTATTGGAATCTCGATATGCCGAGCGTGTTGATCGATCCAGCCAATGACACCGTGCGGAGCGTTCTGCTCGCCGCGGGCGACACTCGCCTACTGGCGCGCTCGTATATCCCGGCATCCGACGGGCTGTATCAACCGCACCCGAGCTACATGCAAAATAATGTCCTCCAGGCTTACTCTACCCGGGCACCGGTGATGGATTCGGAAACCGCTGGCGGGACGTGGAATTTCCAAAATGCGACCTACGGGCGACTGGTCTCGAATGGCTCCTTCAACCCGGATATCAGCCTCGGCATGGCGCCTTTCACCACGGGCAGCGCGCCCGGCATTGGCGGGGATTGGGATAATGGCATCGCCGAATATCCGGATGGACCTTACATCAATCAACCCGATGAGGGAACCCTCATCGACGTGACAAACTATGCAGCCGCGTCCACTGTGCCTTACTTCAACGGTCCTTCATATCAAGCACTGGGGAGCGCCTATTTTTCGCCGAACCGGATGGTCAGCTCGCCAGGAACTTTCGGTTCGCTGCCCACGGGAGTCCTGCGCAAGATTCCCTGGCAGACTTTGCTCTTCCGTCCTGTGCCTCCCGGCTATGCGGGGGCGACTTCTCCCAAAGATTATCTGCTGATGGATTTGTTCTGGATGCCGATAGTAGAGCCCTATGCCATAAGTGACCCTTTCTCCAGCGCCGGGAAAGTTAACCTCAACCAGCAGATGGTTCCCTTTACCTACATCAACCGCATGACCGGTCTGCGCGCCGCGCTCGCTTCCGAGATGGTCGCCGCTATGCCGTTGAGCATGGCTTCCACCTATAAAATCCAAGATATAGGCAACGGAGCGAACCTCCCGAATTTTAATTCTAGGCTTCCAATCAACCTCAGCGCCACCGATGGCACGCTGCGACAGATCAACGAGCGCTTTGCCGCCGGGGATATCTTCCGATCTCCTTCGGAGATTTGTGACATCTACCTCGTGCCCGCCGGTTACTCCTGGAGCAGCGACAGCGCCGCCCAGGCCGCATGGTATGGGAACAATTTCGCCCTGGTTGGCGACAATACCCGGGAGAAACCGTATGCGAACCTCTACGGGAAGCTTACCACCAAATCCAACAGCTACACGGTTCATTACCAGGTTCAGTTGCTTCGCAAAAGCACGGCGCGCAACGCCTCGGATCCGACGACCTTTGACTCTTCGAAAGGCGACCAGATTGCCGCCGAGGAGCGTGGTTCCTCCACCTTCGAGCGGTACATCGACCCGGCGGATGCGCGGTTGACGTCCGGCGATCCGGCTACGAATTCGAGCTCACTGGAAGGTTTTTACCGTGTCCGGATCGTTAATAGCAAAACTTTCAATCCATGATTGCCGCTGATTACATGATTGATACGCCCACATTCCAAAGCAGTCCCATCACTCCACAAATCCCACCTGTCAAGCGTACGCCCAAGTCATTCCCGGCGGTCCTGGAGCAGTCCGGGATGCGAGCGCGTAAGGAGGCATTTTTCGAGCATGTGCAATCTTGTGCTTTCAAGTTCTTTACGCCGGATGGAGAGTTCAGTGGGCGGATAGAACCGGATCATCGCATCGCGTTCTGGATTTTGCCGGCATTGCTGGCTTCAAAGGATCTGGCAGTGAAGACGCTGGGATTGAAGTTATATGACAATCTCCCGTGTTGGAATGAGTGGAATATTTTCACTACTTCGAGCATTGCCTCCAATCTCTTGCGGGAACGACAGCATCTAACGCCTGAATTGGTCTTCCGCTCAGAAAACCATCTCGCTCGTTTCGCCAAAGTAAATGGAGGTCGCGAACCATGCAGCGGCGCGAATGATTACATGTTTCACGGGGCAAACGACAATATGCCTTCGATGGCCACGCGGACGCTGGTATTTGCTGGCGAATTGCTTGGGCGGCGTGATCTGCTCGATCACGGCCTTTTCCTGCTCGAAGGCCTGTGCGCCAACTTCCAGCGGCGCGGACTGTTGAGCGAATACAACAGCAGCACCTACACGCCGATCACCTTGGTGTCTCTTATGGATATCGCCGAGTGTGCCCAAAGTGTGGAAGCAAAAGAGATGGCCCAAGCGTGTGCCAACCGGGTGATGCTTGACTTGGTTGCGCATTGGCATCAGCGCATGGGTGCGCCGTCGGGATCAAGTTCCCGCTGCTATCTCCCCGATCACACCCTCACGCTCAGTACGCAGAACGCTCTCATGTGGTATCTCGGTTTCCCTGGTGCCATTGACCTCATCAAAGCACTGCAAGGGGCGTATAAGGGACCGATCCATCATGGTCCAAGCAGCGCTTTTGTGACGGCGGGATTCGTTGAGTGTTTCTCTCCTGACTTTTCCATGGTCCGCCCCGAGATCACCGCTTTTGCCCGCGCAAACCGCACCTATCCCTACGAAGTGCGCGCGACGGTCGATTCCATTAAAGCAACGTCTGTCCAGACGCGCACTTGGCAACAGCCAGCATGGTCGCTTGGCACAGCTTCTACGGAAATGTGGCCGACACAGAGCGGCCAGCAGGTCACCCTTCGCGGGGCGCTGCTGCGCGGCGATGATCCGTCCGACTGGCGCAATCGGGTTGCGCTCTGGCACTTTCTGCAAAGCGGTACTATTGACTGGGGCGACCCGACGCCTTCCCACGGCGACCTGACCTCGCCCACCACGCATGTTTCCGACTACGGCCAATATCATATTCTGCAAGACAAAGGCAGCGCCATGGTTTTAGGGAACCTCGGCACCGCGCTTCACGGAGAGAAAGTGGATAACCTGAAACTGGTGGTCATCGCCAGTATCTTTGACCAGTTACCGGACGAAATGTTGGTTAATGAATCGTCGTTGGAGACCTGGAGTGGCGAGGGAAGTTCCATTGATTGGCATTTTCTTCGCTTCGGAGAGGTATTTATCGGGCTGCGATGCGCAGGAATGCTCGACGGGGCGGCGCTGCCGGTGCTCCGGGTTCTAAAGGACGGCTATTTGCGAATCGAGGTGCCCGCCGTCGCGGGATATAAGCGGCTCGTCACGCCGGAACTGCGCAAGAATCTAGATTTTGCATATGTTATCGAGATGGCTTCCTTGGAGGAGTGCAGCTTCTCCCAATTCCGGGGTGAATGCCGGTCTGGAACTTGGGAATGCTACAATGCATTCTACCGCAACAGTCGCTACCAAGGCCGCTATGGCGAGTTGCAGATCATTGACACTGTTTACGACGAGAAAAAGTGCTCCGAAGGAGTGCGCTTTATGGCGGTCGATGGCGAAGTTGAGCCGGTGACCCGCTTTAGCGCCACTGGACTGGATCCAAAACTTCTCCAACTCTTTTCCGATGACCGGCGGATTCGTCCCCGACGGATTCTCTACGACTTCGACTTTGCCGGCTCGCCCTTTTATCAGGTGCGCCAGCACGTCTTGGCACGTGCTTAAGCTAGTGCCAACAACATGAATTCCCTGTCATGGCAGGAGTTTTTGACGGCACTTTGTGGTGCCATGCCGACGTTGGATCACGCAGGGTTACCAGATTTTGGCTGGGCGATAAACAAACCGTTTCCCTCCCCGCACTACGAGGTATTGGGGGCGGCATTTCGAATGGGCCAGCGCCATTTGCACTCGGCCGGGCGTTCGCCGCTACGTTCAAAGCCCGTATACCGTCTGGGAAAATCGCTCCATGCTGTTGCACACAAGCGGCGACCGAGAGCGCTTAATCCGCGTCCGCCAGCCTTATCGCGAACGCGAGCTTTTCAGCGACAAAACATTCAAAGCTCCGGACGCGGAATTAAACGGAATGCGGAGCACGGGGACGTCGCCCTTTTTCTTTTCTAAAACAAATGACCCTAAACACCATAACAACAAGTAAAACACTTCATGTCGCCTGCATTCAGCCCCTAGCTGTGCCAGGCGACGTTCCTGAAAATATCCGTCGCATCGAACCGCTAATGGTCGAGGCCGCGCGGCGCGGCGCCCGGCTCATCCTGACCTCCGAGGCGGCGATCACCGGCTATGATCTGGAAGGCGTGGGCCAGCGTTCCGCCATCGGTGTGGATGACTCGCTGCTGGAAAAACTTGGCGAAACCGCGCACCATCTGGGAATAGATCTTGTGGCATGCCTTTGGGAAAAAGTCGAAGGAGGCGAACACAACTCTGCTCTTGTGCTTCATGCCGACGGACGCCGGACGCTCCAACGGAAACGCGGCGACAGCTCTCCGGGCTTCCTGGCCGGGCCACGGGAGCGCACCCTCTTTGAGGTGGATGGAATCCGGTGCGCCATCCTGATCTGCTCCGATAGTGGCATCCCGGGCATTTACGAGGAACTAGCCGGACAAGGCGTGAACCTCATTCTTTGCCCCACGGCGGGAATGGGCCGGTTGGAATGGGCGTTCCAGCAGGAGGAACTTGCGGATCCGACCCGCCGGGCCGAGTATATGGCCAAGCTGGAGCAGGTCTGTTTCTTGAAAGCTGGCCTGGAAAGATGCCTGGCGCATGGCGTAGCCCTCGCCTGCTGTAATCAAGCCGGCGTGGCGAATGCAACCGGATTTTTCCACTCAGGTCACAGTGGAATCATCGATCGTACTGGAGAGTTGGTGGCCGTGTTGCCCGGGTGCATGGTGCCGGGGCACCTGCGTCCGAAGCTCATCGACGGGATAATCCATGGCCGCGAATGATACCCTTTTGCACAATGAAAAAGACGAGCGAGTTGTAGCGGCAGTCTGGGGCCGTCGAACGGAAACTCAACCGGCAAAGTCTTTTGGTTTGCAGCAAGATCAAACGTCTCGACGGTCACAGACCGCCGCTGCATGACTAATACTATTTTTTGAAAACCGGTATGAGTAGGTTCGTGTGATTTTTCGATTGACGAATGATAACAGTGATAATAAAAGGTATAAAGCTCAGTTTGAATTTGTTTTCTGAGGATGACAACACGCGGGCTCGCGCTCTGTTTCAGAAATCTCATTACTCTCAACATTCCATGAATAAAAACATTCCCACCGCGCGCTTGAGCTTTTTCCTCCGAGCCATTCTACTGGCCGGTTTAATCTCGGTTCTGGGCACGCATCGCGTTCGTGGTGCGATTAGCGTTGTCACGGCATTTGAGCCGCAACCAAGTGGAGAGCTTGCCACGCTGGTCGATGATCCCAGCTCCAAAAGCAAAAAAGCGATTGAGGTAACGGGGGCGAAGGTTGGCTCCGTCGCTTTAATTCCAAACGCTCCTGTAGAGAGCCCGCTTGCGGGTAGCGTGACGGTCAGTATTCAAGTCCGGGGAAGCGGTTTTGCGGGGCTGGCAGAACCGATGAGAATCGAAGCGATCCTGACTTCGACCAGTACTGGGCAAGGATATACGGGGTACGGATTTCTTCAGGGAACCCGGCTCAAGCCTGATTCCTATGGTGCGCTGCCGCTGCAGGTGAACCTTCCAGCCAAGCCGGCGACCTATAGCCTGCAGGTTGTTGTCTATGTAAGCGAAGTCCCTGTAGGGCAGACGATGCCGACTGCCTGGTTCTCGGAAATCACTGTTGCCGGGCACAACGCGGAGGGCGTGTATATCAGCCGAGTCGAACCGGACAAGACTGCATATCGTCCGGGAGACGAAATAAAAACGACTGTAACTGTGGTGAATCCAACTGCGGCTCCTTTCAGCGGCAAGATCGACCTTAAGGAACTTTTGGGAATCGACGGGGTCTCGAGCGAGCAATCCGGAGCCGTGGAGGCGCCGGCTGGCTCAGTCAAAGAATCAATAATCGTCTGGAAGGCTGGTCCAGAACAGGCGGGGCGGCAAGTGCGGGCGGAACTCCAAGATGCGTCTGGCAGAGTGCTGGACACCGCTGTCAATTTATACGGTGTGTCAAAGGATCCGAGTTGGCTCTCTACGCTCGCTTTATACGGGTCAGAATACCAGGGGCCTCCTGTTCACGGTACTTTGTATGTCGGCCCCGCAAGCTATGCCGAGACGATGAACGCCATCAATTTCTACAGGGAACGGCGGCATCAGCGGGTAGAATTTTTCTCATGGAGTTACAACGAACTCGCCCAGTTCATACCACCCTCTAAGGAGGAGCCCTACCTTGGAAACGAGGGGATATGGTGGATGAGTTTCAAGAAGTTCAAAGAAGAAGTGGGGGCGATGAAGGCCATGGGATGCACGCCCATCACCTATGTAAACGGCCATGCTTGGGGCCCTGCAGCCTATGATCTTTTCCAGAAGCATCCGGATTGGTTTCTCTACGGGAAGAACGGCGAACTTCTCGCGGGAGGCGGCTATGACATGGAGTCACGGGAACTATACAATCGGCGCGGAGAATTCGAGTTCCAGCAGAAGAAGGTGCCTTTTTTCTACGCGATGTTCAATCCCGTCAACCCTGATGCTCGCCAATATATTGCCGACCAGTTCATTAGCGTCGCAAAGGAAATGGGGTTTGAAGGGGCCCGATGGGATGTCTGGGCCATGGATGTGAAGCGTGGGTCTTACGACTTTGCCGGCAACGAGCTAGCCAAGACAGACGCCGAAGCCGATCAGCTCTCGGCGCAGTCCTACCGCGCAGTGAGAGACCTTGTCGCCAAGGAAGTCCCAAACTTCACTTGGGGAAGTAACTACGGAGCACCGGAAGAGAATGCGATCACCCCACAGTTTCTAGCCGAGAAGTGCCGAGATGGGGGTTGGCTTCTCGATGAAGTGGTTTGCACCTATAACGCCAAGACTTCGCCTTACCACATATGGGAAGCCTACGCCGACCGAATCATTTCTTGGGCCGACAATGTTCGGCAGAAGGGGGGGATTTATGATCCATTCGGGTTTAACAGGCAGGGCGGAAAATATCCAGTGGATAGGCTTTATGAGACTATCTTCAAGGTAGTAGGCGGAGCGCGTACGGACGCCGGGGCAGATTTTACTTCGAATCTTTCGGGAAAAGTCGGGCGCCTCGACCTGCTCCCGTTCCGATTCAGCGATTTTTACCTCTCGAAGAATTTAAAACTGCAGCCGACGAATCAAACCGTCGTGAAGGTCAAGGCCCCTGACACACTCTGGTGGAGAAACATGGTCTTTGAGAATAAATCCCGTGAAGGTAACATTCAGCGAGTCGTGCATCTTGTCAACTCGCCTGTCTCCCAGGAAGTTGAGGAAAATCCCACGTCGGCGGTCCGCGAGCCAGTCCGGGACATCGAGGTCTCAACCCAAGCAGTGGACGGGAAGTCCCCCGTCAAAGCCTGGCTGCTCACGGCCGAGCCCATTACGCCCGATGGCGAGCCCCTGGTGCAGGCGGTTCCGCTCAAACTCGAGAAGACTGGCGGCGGCGCAACTGTCAATGTTCCCTCGGTGCAGTTCCTCAAAACCGTTGTGTTTGAATACGGCAACTGATGATTTTGAAGATGAGAAAACTATCCCTATTCATTGCTGCTGGGAGTCTCCTCTTCGGAATTTCGTTTGCGCATGCCGACGAAGTCAAACTGACTGAGGAATCGGCGAATGGCGGCACGGTCTATCGCCTTCAGAACTACCGGGTGAACTTACTGATCGATCCCGCCCGCGGCGGCGCCGTGGTCTCCTACAAAGACAAGCTTGGCGGCAATATCGAACTGATCCAGCAGGCCAAATACGGAGGGCTTTGTCAGGATCATTTCCAGGCGCAGCCATGGCCCGGCGAATTGCTTGAAGTCCCCTACGTAGCGAGTGTAATTAAAGAGTCCTCGGAAGAATGCGTTGTCCAAGTATCGCGTGAATCCTCAGGAACATTCCTGGGGGAGCACTACCCTAGTCTTGAGGGAGTGCTTCTTGAAAAGCAATACAGTCTGAAGGCAGGAAGTCCGGCCTTGGAATGCCGGGTCAAACTCACCGCTTCCGCAAAAAACCCATCCACCTTGGCTTATTGGTCTCAAAATGTTTTCTGGGCGGGCGGAACGTATGACGCAGGAAGTGACTGGAGTTTTCGGCCAAGCACCCGGGGAGTCCGGGCCAAATCAAAAGAAAAGCCGGGACTTGCGGGTACGGAAGACTTTCTGAACGATTTCAATGCTGGCTGGATGGCTCTCATCGATAAAAAATCCAAGTCGGGCCTGGTGATCCTGGCGGATTATAACGATCTGAAATCGCTCTACGTCAACAATGGTAACCAGACTATTGAGATGCTGTTCAACGTGACCTATCTTCCTCCCGGATCTTCGGCGGAATTTATGACGAAAATCATTCCCGTATCCGGTCTCGACAACGTGATTACCGCCAATGACGACTTTATCGCAGGTTGCAAGGTAACCTCCGACAACAAGGGGAGCGGCAGTGTCGCCATGGATTTTGTGCGCTCGGTGAATCCGCCCCAAAGCGTGTCGCTTGATGTCACGGTAAAGAGCGCAACCAGTCTGGATACCGTGGCGCAGGCCGGGACGCTGAAGGTGGATATCATAGGCGACACCGCGAAATCTGTTGCTGTCAAGTTTTCAGGTGCAGCGCCGGACCCGCTTGTGATCGGCTTCAAAAGCCAAGTCGCGGGGGTTGCCGGTGTCGTCAATGAAGTTGCATTTGAGGACTTTTTCCCAGGCGCTTATCGCTGGGCAGAAAATATCGACACGGATATGTCGAGTCCGGTTTATAAAGGCATTAGGCCAATCCAGAAGATCAATCTGCAAAGGCCCTCCAATATGGCTTTGCGGAACCCCGGCAAATCCAATGTCTGGTTCTTGGACGGTCTGCTGGACGACTACTACAGGATGAATGATGCCGTGAATCTCGTGACATTGAATGACCGCGACCTGACGAAAAAGCGATCCTTCACAATCAATGCCCAAGCGTTTGGCAATAAGCTCACCTTCTTTCCCTACGATTACGGTGAGTTGCTCTCCTTCAACTATATCATCGTAGGAGGCGTCAAGGCTGATGCGGTGGGGCCGATCGGGATGGAAATGCTGGCCGACTTTCATAATGTTGGCGGCGGTATCATCATGCTGGGCGGCCCGGAAGCCTATGGGAAATCCGGCTTCGAGGGAACTAGAGTCGAAGAGTTTCTTCCAGTCAAAATCCAAAAAACCGGATTTGACCTCGCGGACGTCAAGGGGGCGGAAATTAGCGTGGCTGACAATCTCCCCATGCTTCAGGATCTCGACTGGAAAGGGAGCCCGCGGGTCCGCTATCTCCATGATGTCGAGGTCAAATCCTGGGGAAAAGTTGTCCTCACTGCCGGCGGAAAGCCGTTTCTTGTGATTGGAGAAATCCCGGGTAAAGGGAGGGTCGCCTGCATCCTGGGCGCTCCCATGGGCACCGTGCAAAATGGGCAAGGAGTTCCGTTCTGGGAATGGAATGACTGGCCGTATCTCATGCGGCAGGTCGTCTGGTGGGTAACGAGGCAGGATCAGAAGTTTACACTGCAAATCAATTAATGATAGGAATTCAAGATATGAAGAAAAAAATCCTAGCCATTCTAATTTCAATGACCTTAATCCAAGAGGCTTACTGTGACCCTCCCGCCGATTTGTTTGGAAAAAACCTGCTTGATAACGGCGGTTTCCAAACCATGAATCCCTCAGACACCGTCCCAGCCGGATGGACGGTCAAAAGTACCGGAAGCAATGCTACTGTTTCGGCGGACCCGGAGAAAGCTCTGGTGGAGAAAAATTCGCTAAAGATTTCGATGCCTGAATCGGGAGATACGGGAACTTTAGTGAGTTGTGATCCGGTTTCTGTGACCCCCGGAAAACGCTACCTTTTTTCGGTCGCCTTCCGGCAGGAAGGAATGAGCGTGCTTGAGAATGACCACTATCCGTTCAAAGGGGTTGACGCTCAGGCGACCATTTACTGGCTGGGATCAGACGATCGGCTCATTAAGGCAGACACAATCGGTTTGCCCTACGGGCCCTGCGCCTGGGATTTTCGTGACTTGATTGTCGAAGCTCCGGGAGGGGCCGAAAGGGCTTCAATCAATCTGGCAATGAGTAATAACAGTTTGAAAACAAGTGGCACAAACATCCCCTCTATAATTTGGTGGGACGCCGTCCAACTCCGGGAATATACACCGCCGGTCGGTGAGTCCGCCGCTCCTCAAGCTCAATCCCAGGTTTTTCATCCGGCTGCGGAATCATCGTGGAGTGGCATGAACGGGGAGTGGTCTCATACCGTTGAAGATAAAGAAGCCCAGGCAGGCCAAGCCCTTGAAGCTCTTGCTTCAGGAAAAACAGGACTCGTGACGGATTCCCCCCAATTATCTCACATGCCCGCAGGCCTATACCGCCTCAAAGCCAAAGTATCCATTTCTGAAACAGGCTCAGATGTTTCAATCGGTTATATTGATGTTAACAGCCAGTATGCCGCCAGCCGCACCATACTTTATATTATTCCAAATAAGTTTTCGGCAGCCGGACAATATACAGACATTCAGGGCGATTTTATCGTACGGGACAATGGATGGAACGCGATCAGCGCCTATACTGAGGGATTGCAAAAGTGGAAGATTGACTCGATTGAGATCATTCCTCTCGTCGTATTTTCCCAGGCGGACCTCCAGCAGATGTTTCCGAGCTATGATAGTGCGACACCTGAAGAACGAAAGCCTTAACGGCTTGTTAACAAGCTGTCGAATCCCCATTATGTTTCGCTCTGCTCTTTTCTCTGCGGTATGCGCGGCGGGTGTTTTGCAGGCCTCCGAGCCCGTTAATCCCACTGGGCTTTTCGGAGTCAATCTCCTAAAAAACGGCGGCTTTGAGACCTTCGAGAACAACTCAGCCCCGGGGTGGTCTTTTCAGATCAACGGGAAAAACGCCGCGGTATCCGCAGATCAGAAAAGCGCTCTAAGCGGCGCACAATCTCTGAAGATATCGCTGCCGGAATCCGGGTCGTCGTGCCAGGTCGTTTCCACGCCAGTCCTGGTGACTCCTGGAAAAAGTTATCTTTTCTCGATCTCCTTCCGGCAGGAAGGGATGAGCTCCATGAAAAACGGGACTTACGCCTTTTCCGGTGTAGAAGGGTCCGCCAGTCTAGAGTGGTTGGATGAAAAGGAGAAGGCTATCACTGGATCTGCTCCGCTGCAGTTTCCCTACGCGCCGTCACCGTGGGATATTCGCGACGCGATTGTGGTGGCTCCCGCCACGGCAAAATCGGTAATAGTCCAAGTCTCATTCGGCAACGAAAGCGCGAAACAGGTCGCCGCAAATATTCCTTCCTGTCTATGGTTGGATGAGGTGCATTTGCGGGAATACACCCCGCCGCCTACGCCTGCTTGGGCGACCCAAAAGGCGGGATTGGTCGTTGATGGATTTGTCTCGGATACGGAAGTTAAAACATTTTTCCCCGCCTCGGATACAACTTGGAGGTACATCAACGGACAGTGGTCTAAGTCAATCACCGATGGAAAGACAGAGCGCGGAGGGGCCCTCAAAGCGGAGGCTTGCGGGAGCGTGGGAATCATGGCCAATTCTCCCTACTATCAGGCCATGCCTCCCGGTCTCTACAGGATGATCGCCAGGGTAGCTGTGCCGGACATTTCCAGCCCCGAAAAAAGCGGCTTTATTGACATCGACAGCCAAAATGCAGGCGAGCGCGCTATGCTGGAGATTGTCCCCAGAGATTTTCCTGTATCAGGAGAATATAGGAATGTGGAAAGGGACTTTTTGGTTAGAGACGACGGATGGTGGTCTCTCAGGGCCTACACTGACGGGAAGCAGGAGTGGCGAATCGATTCCATCCGTGTTTTCCCGCTTACAACATTTTCGGATGTGCAACTTATTGAGGTTTTCCCAGGGTGCGATGGGGCGGTGCCAGCAGACCTAAAGCCGGTTAGAAAACCAGTATTGAAGGCGCTGGTAGTGGCGGGAGTTGGATGGGACACTCTTAAAATTCCGGAGATCCTGCGATCCACGTTTATGGATATGGAGATGACGCCGGTCTGGCTCCAAAAGGACTCCGGCTACAAGCTCAAAAGCTGGCCGGAAACCCCAGAAGCTCTTTTCCAGAACAACGCAGTTTTCCTTTGCAACATCCCTTCCACGGCATTCTCGATTCAGCAGAAAAGCACTCTGCGGGAATATGTCAGGCGAGGTGGCATATTGGTGATCATGGGAGGGCATCTTTCATACGAAAGGGGCGCATGGAAAGGCTCACTCCTTGATGAGTTATTACCAGTGGAGGTCGCCGACACTTTCGGGCAGGGGTTGCTGTTGAACAAAACAGGATGGCCCATCGAGTTGTCACCCAAGATTCCGTGGGTCGGGGACTATTCCTTAGACGAGCGTCCGGAAGTGTACGCTCTCCATCGCAGCATAGCCAAACCGGACACCGAAATTCTGGCTTCTGCCGATGGATTCCCATTCCTTTGCGCGCGGAAATATGGAGAAGGCAAGGTCATCGCATGTCTCGGTGCGCCTTTGGGCATGGCCGATGGCAACAGCGGAGTGCCTTTCTGGCAGTGGAACGACTGGATATATCTGATGCGTGACACGTTGTATGACGCGCTGGCACCGGAAAAACTCACAAAATTAAATGAATGAGTTCCAACAATCATCGAGTTTCCGACTGATGAACAACTCCGCCTCAACTTCGACAGAATCCGGAACTTAACTCTATGCCACCGGCAACAGCCATTACCGCCTATCCCGACTTGGAGCGACTGCCACTCTTCAGCATCCCAAAGAACTGCACCTTGGAGACTGATGAAACTGCCATGGCGGCCTACTACGCGAATCGCCCGCTGATGTGGCGCAACATCGCCATGATTGGAATCTGCAACTTGGGCTGGAGCACGGTATTCGCGCTTATAGGTCCGCTCATGGCGCTGCGAGTGCTTGATATTGGGGTTCGGGAGAATATTCAAGCAACGATTACCTCTGCGAATTCATGGGCGGTGAGTTTTTTGGTGATGTGGTTTTCGTGGATGAGCGATCACACCATCTCGCGGCTCGGACGCCGTAAGCCGTATCTGTTTATCGCGGCGCCTTTCATCATTGTTCCCATCGTGATCTTCCCACTGGTGGCGCAGCCACAGTTCATCGTCCTGCTGATTGCCCTGCAAGTTGTTTCTATGTTCTTCATGGACATGAAAGGCTCGACTTTCCCGCTGCTCAATATCGACTGTGTTCCGCGCGATATGCTGGCCCGCGCCAGCTCGGTTCTGGCCATCGCGGGCGGGGTGACCACCTTTATCACGATGCGCTCGGCGGGTTATCTGTTGCGGTTGGGCGAGTGGGTTCCCTATGCCATTGGGGGAACCGTCATGGGGCTTGCGACGCTGGCTGCGTTTTTCATAAAGGAGCCCCCGATCCGCCACCCTGCAGCGGAATCATTCAAGCCCTGGTCCACCTTCAAAGTGGCATCGCAGGACAAACGCATCTTTGTGCTGATGATCGGCGTCGCACTGGTGGCCGGTTACGCGGCGATGTCAAACCAATGGCTCTGGTTTTTTGCAAAGAAAAATCTGGGGATGGAGCGCACGGAGATTTTCAATGCGCTCTCGTGGGTTGGGCTGGTCAACATCGTGGCGGCTTATCCAGTGGCATGGGTAATTGACCGCTGGGGAAGCTTGCGCGTGGTGATCGTCTTCTACCTTGCACAGATCGGATGTTTCATTGGTGCAATGAACATCGCCACTCCACATGGGCTCTTGGTTCTTGCAGTGGCGCAGACGATCTTTTTTCCGCTCTACTCGGCTGCTGATATCAGCGTTTACAAAGCGTGCCCACCGAAAGACGTCGGCTCGATCACCTCTACCTGTGCTTTTTTTAAGAACGGTGCGGCAGGCTGCATGAGCCTAGCATCAGGATGGCTAATATTTTGGATGGGCGGGAATTTTCGGGTTGGATTTGTTCTAGGCATTATTGTTGCGACGATTGGAATGGCCCTTTACGCCTGGCACCAAGGCTGGCTTGTGAAGAAGCCTGTCTGCGCGACCGTCGATGTTTCCGAGAAATCGGGTGCCCAAAGATTGGATTTCGAAGCGGTCTGAAAACTATATGGATAAGCCTGTCCAATACGGTATTGTCGGCGTGGGTGGCTTCGGTGCTCAGCGCCGAGAACGTCTTAGGAAATGCAGCGCCTACAGAATCATCGGTGGCGTGGATATCCGCCATGAGGCGTTCACCAAGGCTGAAGCGGAGGAGGGGCGCGCTCTGAAGCGATACGCCTCTGTTGAAGAACTTTCGGCGGACCCAGCCATTGAGGCGGTGTTTATTGCCACACCAGCCAGCCTGCATGTGCCGCAGGCGATGATCGCCGCGCGCGCGGGTAAGGCGGTTTTTTGCGAAAAGCCGCTTGGGCCATCCTTGGAGGACTGCCGGGAGTTGGTTGAATATTGCGAGGAGCATGGGATCCCACACGGACATGGCTTCAGCGCGCGTTTTTCTCCGCTCTGGCAGGAAGTGAAACGCCTCGTTGAGGCAGGAACACTGTGCCGGATCGTGAGCGTTTCCGCCGCCACGATGCACACCGGCGGATTTCATTTCGGTGAGGGATGTTGGCGTTTTAAGGCCGGCGAGAATCCCGGCGGGCCCCTCTTTCAGTGTGGCATTCATAAGCTCGACACCCTGAGGTTTCTCTTTGGCGAGGGCCGCTGGCTTGCCGGCGTGGTCAATCGTACTATCACGTCCTCCCCGACAGACGATGCCTACGTCCTGCTCGGTGAGTTCGGCGGCATCCCGACCACGTTCCACAGTCATTATGTGGCCAGTTACCGCCATGCCATGGAAATCTACGGCACAAAGGGCGATTTGTTCATCACCGAGTTTCCCGACAAACTCGAGCACAAGATCACCGATCTCGCCTCGGGCTTTGAACCGGTGCATGACCTCACGGATACCATCCCGCCGACCGATGCTGAAGGGGACGCGTTGCGCGATTTCGCTCTCTCCGTTCGCGCGCGTCGCCAGCCAGCGATGAGCGGACGGGAGGGTCTCAAGTCGATGGAACTGATCTTTGAGGCTGTTCGGATTGCCAAGCCGCTCCAACTACCGCTGTGAGCATGAATAAAGACGGATGGAATGCCTTCCCTTATCCCAATAAATAAAATAATGCAACTTGCTCTCTCTCACCTTGGCTACCGTCCAGGCTCGCCTAAAACAGTAACGCTTTGTCCAGAATCGGATCATGCCAATCTGCCAGACCGAATCCCATTTTATCTGAGGCAAAATTGTTTTCGTATGCCGCGCGAGCGCGACGAACCAGAGGGCTTCTCCAAGCGCTTTCCGTGTCCGTTTGATTTGATGCTAGGCAAGCTCATCCCCGAGTACGGTACGTTTTTTTATCAGGGCGAACTCGTGAAGGTCGAGTCCCGCTGGGGCACTTTCTGGCAGGCGGATTTCAGCGAGTTCACGATGCCGGGTAGCTACCAAATCGAGACCGACTACCAGATCTCGGCTCCGTTTATGATCGCAGAATGCGTCTATGACCGCCTCACCCGGGGCTTCTTGACTTTTCTCTACGGCCAGCGTTGCGGCTGCGAAATTCCGGGAGTTCATCCCGCTTGCCACCTTGACGACGGGGTGCTCGACACCGATGGCAGCTACTGGCCGGCAACCGGGGGATGGCATGATGCGGGGGATTTTCGTAAATGGCTTTCCCTCACGCAGAGTAATCTCACCGCTCTGGTTGCAATCATCGAGAAAGGGAATTCGGCTTTTCACGAAACAGCTCGGGAAGAAATCCGGTGGGGCAACCGGCTTTTCCACCAGATGATCACCCACGAGGGGCAGATCTATGAGGACGTGGCCGGTGGGGATGCACCGCCGGAACTCAACCGCGTCTATGAAGAGCATTGGTGGTTTGAAAACCATCCTGGCTGTTACGCGAATGCCAGTGACAACCGCTGGACCGACAATCGCCTGCACTCGCGCGACGAACGCATCGTGCGCACGACTTACAATGCGCAGATTCAGTTCGCTTTTGTGCAGTTGCAGATGCAGTGCTCGAGGGTACTTCCCGACGCCGATGGTGTGATTTGCCGCGGATTCGCCGAGCGCGCATGGAAGTATGGTCGTAAGCGGGGTCACGATGGGCGCACCCTCTATATCGCGCAAGAGCTGCTTGCAGCGCTGGAATTGCCCGAGCTGGCCGAGATCGATTTTATCCGATCACTGGCGAACGAACTCCTAGCGCGTCAGGAGTCGCGAGTTGGGGGCATCAGCGGATTTTTCTACGAGAAAGACCGCGCAGACGCCTTTCGAAGCATTGCCTATGCGGGGCACCCCGCCTTGGCCTTACTGCGGCTGGTCGAGTTGGCGCTGCCGGGATTGGAGGCTGAAGCCGCCCGTTGCAGCGAGGCCGTGAAACTGTATTGCGACGGCTATTTGGCCGGTGACGCCGTGTCGAATCCCTTCGCATTCACACCTTATGGCGTATTCAAAAATCCGGAACAGGGAGAGCGGCAAACGTTCCGCGAAGCGGGCGGCGGACTTGGCATTCGCAGCTTCATGCATCCGTTTAATGTCCAGGGCATCGCCCACGGCACTTCCAGTTGCGCTACAGCTCATGCCGCCGTGCTGGCCAAGGCCGCTGCGCTCCTCGGTGTTCCGGCTTGGCGGGCACTGGCCGAGAGGCAGATCCAGTGGACGGTCGGGCACAACACACTTAACCGTTCGCTCTACAACGGGATCGGCTACCGTCAACCCGTAGCCTATGGGTTTCGTGTGACCCAGATTCCAGAAGGCTCCGTCATCGGATTCATCGGGCGCCCGGACGACACACCATATTTGGAGGAGAGCTTCGCCATTGAGTGGAACACCCTTGAGCACTGGGACGTTCCTTATGCCCATGCGATCAACGCCACCTGCTGGATTTAAGAAAACATGAAAGATCTAGAATTGAAATTATCAGGGGCTGTCACGCCGGACGTAATCAGCTATGAAAAGAACGGCTGGGGTGCGGGTCACATGCAACTTCACGTATATGAGATTTTCTCCTCGACTCACGCCGCTTTCTTACCGGAGCTCGCTGGCTTCATTCGTTGGGAAATCCGAAGTTAAGAACCGGTTTTGTTCTGTAGGGTAAAAATGAAGCCTCTACTAAATTCAAAAAGCGAGATGATTTATAATGTGGACAATTAGTTTGGATGGAATATGGCAATTGCGCTGGAGCGATGGCGAAAGGGGTGACCGGCTCAAGCGTATGAATGAAGGCACAGCAGCGCTCGACCGGTCTTGGGCGGCAAGGGTGCCAGGCTGCGTTCATGCGACGCTAATCGAGCATGGCGTGATCGCCGAGCCGAACGAGGGTGCCAACGTACTCGCCTGCCGGTGGGTCGAGGAGATGACTTGGTTCTACCGCCGAACGTTCGACGTACCGGAACTTGCAACAGCAGAAAGGGGTTGGCTGGTGTTTGACGCGCTGGATCTCGCGGCCTCAGTTTACCTCAACGGCGCCGAGGTCGGTCGGCATGCCAATGCATTCTATCCCTGCCGGATCGAGGTGACGGACCAGCTTCGCGGGGGCGACAATACGCTTGTCGTACAGATCGAAAGTGGACTTTTACATGCTGCCCATCGCTCCGGCACGGGCTATGGGGTGCATCCGGGCCACGAATTAACTAAACGTCCTTGGTTGCGTAAGACGCAGAGCGAACACGGTTGGGACTGGGCACCGCGGATGCTTAATATCGGCATCTCCGGTTCGGTCCGGTTGGAGATCGCCGCCGGGACTCGTTGGGAAGGCGGAGTAGTCTTGAGCGCACTGTCCGACAGCCTCGAGACTGGTACGGTGACAGGCCGGGTTTTTGTCGAGGGGCTCGAGGGGAAACCCCTGACCACCACGCTCTCCGTAGAGGTGGCGGGAATGCGCCAGGAAACGGAGGTGTGCATCCGACCCGGGTCCAATCGGATCGATTTGACGCTCATGGTGCCCAAGCCGGAACTCTGGTGGCCGACGGGGCATGGGGGGCAACCGCTTTACGAGGTGACGGTCGAATTGTTGGGCGTGGGGCGTCTGACCCGCCGCATCGGGTTCCGCCACGTGCGCGTCAATCAAGCGACACATCCGGCGTCCGGGAACTATTTCATTATCGAGATCAATCACAAACAGATCTTCTGCAAAGGAGGTAACCTCGTGCCGGAGGACCTGATCCCGTCGCGTGTGGACCGTGCGCGGTATGAGATGCTGGTGGACCGGGCACTGGAATCGAACTTTAACCTGTTGCGTGTCTGGGGGGGCGGCCTCTATGAACGCGAGGAATTCTATGACCTTTGCGATGAACGCGGGCTGATGGTCTGGCAGGAATTCGTGTTCGCGTGTGCCAAGTATCCCGCCAACGACGAAGCATTCTTGGCCGACGTGAAGCGCGAGGCGACTCATCAGATCCGACGCCTTGCCCATCGGGCGAGTCTTGTGCTCTGGTGCGGGAACAACGAGATGGAGTGGGGAACTTGGCACTGGGGGTATGACTCCGGGGTGGCGCATCCCGATTATGCTCTCTTCCACATGGCACTACCCCGCCTGCTCGACGCTGAGGACGGGACGCGCTACTACCAGCCCAGCTCGCCGTTTTCGCCCGGATTTGCCGATCCGACCGCCGATGATCGCGGCGACCAGCACCCCTGGAGCATTGGGTTTCACGATAACGATTTTCGCAAATACCGCGAGATGATCTGCCGGTTTCCGAACGAAGGCGGAATCCTGGGGCCAACCGCCCTGCCGACGATGCGTGCGGCCTTGGCTGGTGGACTGGAGAAGCCTGGGACATTTGCCTGGGAGCTGCATGACAACAGCCTGAGTTATTGGGATGCCGCCGCAGGAGTGGCTTCGTTGCCCACGTACGCGCCTGACCGCATGATCGAGCAGTGGGTGGGGCGCCGCGTGATGGAGCTCTCCATTTCGGATTATGTGTACTGGGCCGGGCTTGTGCAAGGCGCTGGCCTGGCTGAGTACGTCAAGAATTTCCGGCGCCGCATGTTCGACAGCGCGGCAGCGATCTTCTGGATGTACAACGACGTCTGGCCCTGCTCGCGGAGCTGGACGACGGTAGATTATTACGGGCGCCGGACGCCTGCCTTCTGGCCGGTGCGGCGCGCGATGGCTCCTACGACGGTCGTCATTACCCGTGAGGCGGATAAGGTGCGGGTGTATGGTGTCAACGATGGCGAGGCTCGGGAGTTAACCTTGCGCTATGGGTTGATGGAACTCGCTGGCGCATATCCGCTGGACAAAACGTGCGCGGTTCGCCTGGCAGCCAATGCCAGCACGGTGCTTGTCGAGTTTGAGGCCGAACAATGGGACCGGTTGGGCATCGATCGTCATGTGGCGTTCGCCATCCTTGGGGAGGGGAGTGGTGAAGTGGCGCGTGACACCCTGATTCTGCCGATCTTCAAGTATATACAATGGCCTGAAGCTAAGGTGCGGGTCGCATGGACTGACGGAAAGGCGGTGTTCACGAGTGACACATTTGCCTGGCGGGTCTGTCTCGACCTAAATGGCGAAAAGAAGTTGCCTGACAATTTCTTTGATATCTATCCGGAGATTCCGACCGTTCTGGATTGGCCCGAACAGCTTGGCGTTCCGCGAGTGGTGCGCCTCGGAAATGGGAATCCATGATCCTGACGCAACCGTTCCCAGGACTGACAAATTTTATACGAAAAATCCCGGATGCCAATTTATGAAACCTCTCAACTCCCAGATCATCTGGAGCGGCACCTCCCCAACAACCGTTCAACTGAACACCCAAAGCTGGCTTGAGGCGCACTGGTCTGTGCCGGCGGGCGAACCGTTTGTTACCACTTGCCGTCTCGTGCTTCCTGAAACCATCAAGCCATTCTGGTGCATTCCGGGAGTGTTCTGGGGCGATAACCAGCAGGATGCCACCGGTCAATACTATCCACGTTTTCGGGCCGGTCTTACTGCGCAGCGCCGCTTTGAAAGTTCGTTCTGGGAATTCCATGTCTGGCGCATGACGCAGCCGCTCGTTGCCATGCACGATGGATCGGCTTGGTGGATTCTCGAAGTGAGCCCGCAAACCGAGGGGCTTTGCGCGAGCGTAGGATTCGAGTTTGAGAATGACCGCGCGGTGCTGCTGGCTTCGCTGCCCGCGAGTGAGCGGCCCTATCGCAACGCGGGCCATGATTACACCATGCCCGTGATCGGGTTATCCACCTCTGATCGCTTGCGCAATATCGTCTGGTCAGTCCGGGCGCTTCGCTTGGAGGGCGGTTGTCGCTCGATCCTGGACTTTCTCCAGACCAACTATCACTCGCAGGGGGACCTCGCCTTTGAATTGCCAGAAGCCGATTATGCGAAGGCCACGCGGAACGCCCTGATGAATTGGCACTATCATCCGAAGGACCGGTACTTCCGCTACACGGTCGCCTTCGATCGCGTGGGACAGCAGATCGCCGAGGCAATGGGCGCCTCGCTTGACCGCCACGAGATGGCACTCGGCTGGGTTAGCGGATGGGTTGTCTTTGAGGCGCTCATAGAATACGCCGCCAAGCGTGATGATGCGCAGGTATTGCGGGCGGTCGAGGGGGTTTGGAAAAACCTGACCGATTCAGGCCTGATTTCCCCGAGCGGTTATTGGTGGACCCGGTTCGCCCCGTCGCGTGGACGAATGCCGGGAATCTTCGATTCGAAGTCGGCGGATGGGTTTGATGGGAACTGGATGTCCGATCCTAACCATCTGCACATGCGAACGCTTGGTGATGCCGTTTGGCGCGCCGCCCGCTCGCTACGCAGGCACGGGAAAACGCTGTCCTTTTCCTCAGCATTGCAGGATCAACTCGTCGCCCAAGCCGGGCAAGCTGCCGAACTAGCCCGGGGCGGCTGGCCGCTTCCGCTCAGTGTGGATGCTCGCACCGGGGAACCGGCGGGATTGCGCGGCACCGCCGCGATGATCTGGATATCGGTCTGGGCGGAACTCTCCGCGATGGGGCAGTGGAGCGATACCGCTCTCATAGCGCAGGGACTCGACCATTACCGTGCCGATGTCGAGTCGGGACAGCTTTTCGGTGCGCCGGAAGATGTCGGCCAATGCGTCACCTCCGAGGATATCTACGTCGCTGTGAACGCTTATCTCGACGGCTACCGGGTGACCCGGCGCCCCGAGGATTTGGAGACGGCCGTACAAGCGGCTCGATGGCTTTATATCTGGCGCAAATCCTTCAATCACTCGCTCGATCCGAGGACAATCGTCGGCGTTTACCGATTGAAGAGCCGGGGTGGCGACCTCGCCTCGTTCAAGAATAATCACGTCCACCATTACGGACTCGACGTCGACGAAAGCTTATTGGAACTCGCCACACTAACCGGCGACCGCCGCTGGAGTGATTTGGCCGATGACCACTGGAAGTTTGCTGCCCAGCTCACGCCCATGGTGGACGGCCACTTCAACGCTTACGAAGGCATGGTGACCGAGCAGTTCTATTTCATCGACTGGTCGGCGCTAGGAAATTCCGTGCGCCTATGTGAGGAGGACGAGCGCAGGTCCAACTACGACGTCGGCCCGCATTACCGTAACCACGGCAACCTCGCCGGATTCTCACACGCCTGGTGCACGGCCTTCGTGCTGCGCAGCGCTTTGGGGAGGGAGTAATGAATCAGACAATCCATGTAATCGATGGCCTCTGGCTGTTTCAGAGTGCACAGTCCGGACCGCAACATCCCTGCAATGGCTATATCCTTGAAAATAGCGGAATGGTTTGTCTGATCGATCCGCCTGCGGATCTGACCCGTGGAGTGGTTCTCGCTGCCGCTGGGCGAAATCAAGTCGAGCATGTTTTTCTCACGCATACGCAGGCGGAGCATGGAGCGGGAATTTCAAATTTCCCAGAAGCCATCGTGCATGTTCCCCAGGGGGACGAGTATCTCAGCTGTGGCTACGCAGCCTACGAAGTGATGGTGACTCAATGGGAGAAACCATGGGATTGGGAAACGCGTGGAAATTTCCAGGGCCATCTCGCCGGCGCCAAAAACGAACGGCCCCTGGCTTTCCCGGTCTCTCTTGGCAGCAGCCTGAAAGCCGGTGAAGCAGTGTTCGGATTCGAGGTAGTGGGAACTCCGGGTCACGGGAAAAATGCGGTGACTTTGTTGGTCACCATCTGCGGAATGCGCGTGGCGTTTTGCGGCGACCTGATCTATGGCGACGGACAGATCTGGAACTGGTTCGATGCCGATTGGGACTACGGAAATCAGAGCGGTCAAACTAGTCTGCGCCTCTCCGCTCAAAGGCTCATTGGCCTCTCGCCCGATTTCCTTTGCCCCGCCCACGGTCCGGCGATCCGCGAACCAGCAAAGAGCCTCGCCCTGCTCGACCGTCACTTAGCTGCAGTGCTGGAAAATCCGGCTGGAGAAGTGCCCCGAGCGCTCAATTTCCCCGACGTGGAGAGTCCGGCGCCGGGGTGGCGGGTGATTACGCCGCATATATACCAGTGGAAGACCGGGAACAATATCGTTGTCACCTCAGATAACGGTAGGGCGATTGTGATCGACGACGGGCTTTGCATATGGGAGCCGCTTCCGCAGCGCATTGAGAAACACGATGCAATTTTCCTCGCAATCAAGGCGGCACTGGGCATCCGTTACATCGACTGGATCATCCCCACGCACTACCATGGCGACCATACCGAGTTCATCCCGCATCTGGTGGAAATCGAAGGGGCGCGCGTCATCGCGCTTGATTCGGTGAGTGGGCCGATGGAGTTTCCGGAAAGGTACAACCTCTCCTGTCCCCTGCCATGGTATGGGACGGTGGCCGAGCGCCTCTCCATCCACGAGAAAGTTCCCGAAGGCCACGTTCTCAAGTGGTGCGGTTATGAATTCACCTTTTTCCACCTCGGTGGACAGACCAGGCATCATCTTGGCGTTGAGGCAGTGATTGATGGTCTGAAAGTGCTGTTCGTCGGCGATGCATGGTCGGGGACGGCGACTGCGCCCAATCCTGTCCTTTGCTGGAACGAGGCCGATCCATTAGACGGTGGCTGGCCCTATGCCTGTGACCGGATGATCGTGCGCCAGCCCGATCTGCTCGTTTGCGGACATGGGGCGGCGTTGCTGGATCCCGTGCCCTATCTGCAAGCTGCGCGCGACGCATGGGATACGCGTATTCTCGACTTTGCCAAGCTCAACCCAAGAGAGTCCACCGGACTTTTCTTTAATCCGTTTCTATGAAAAAAAACTGGTTTGCCGACGCCCGTTACGGCCTTTTTATTCACTATGGACTCTACAGCTTGCTGGAACGCGGAGAGTGGGTCTGGAACCGTGAGGAAATTCCCATCGCGGAATACAAACAACTCGCCGCCCGCTTCACTGCGAAAGATTTCGATGCCGACGCCCTCTGCCGCCTGGCGGTCGATGCCGGAATGCGCTACGTCGTTCTCACGACGATGCACCACGACGGGTTCCGCCTTTATCCGACGGAGCTCTCCGATTTCCACGTCAGCAACAGCGGGGCCGCTGGACGCGATCTGGTCGCCGAGATTATCGCGTCCGCCCGCAAGCACGGGCTGAAAGTCGGACTCTATCACAGTCTCAACAATTGGTATGACCAGCCTGACTCGGTCGCCGCGCTGGAAGACCCCGCAGCCTACGAGAAATTCATCGCCGCGACGCACGAGAGGATTCGCGACTTGGTGACACGTTACAACCCGGTCGACATCCTCTGGTATGACGGCTGGTGGCCGTTCAATGCCGACGGATGGCAGGCGGAAAAGATGAACGCCATGGTGCGCGAGATCCAGCCCCATATCCTCTTCAACGGGCGCAACGGCCTGCCGGGAGACTTTGCCACTCCGGAACAGCATCTTAGCGCTCCGACTCCGTGGCGGGCATGGGAAGGCTGCATCACCATGAACGAAAGTTGGAGCTTCCATGCTGGCGATCACGAGTGGAAAACCGAGGCGCAGGTTCTTGATCTGCTCACCCGCTGCGCCCAAGGTAACGGTAACCTCCTGCTGAACGTCGGCCTCACCCCAGATGGCAGGGTACCTGGCCCCTGCAAACGTGTCTTGCACAACGTCGGTAAGTGGCTGCGCAAAAACGGTGAGGCGATCTACGGCACGGAACTGTTTACGTTCAATTTACAGGAACGTGACGATCATCGCGGGGACTGGAATTTCTACGGCCCAATGACCGTAAAGGAAAAATCGCTTTACTGGCTGATCAGGCGTCCTTGTGGAGACAAAGCTACGCTTGGCGGACTCGAAAACAAAGTTCTCTCGGTGCACCGCTTGGACGACGGCGCGGCCATGCCGTTCACCCAGAGTGGGAGTCGTGTGCAGATTAGTGGGGTTCCAATTACCGACGAGACCGGCCTATGGCCGACGCTCCGGATCGAGTGCGACGGGCCTCCCGTGGTTTATCAAACCGGTGGGCTCCGAGTGCCGAAGGCCCCGCATCCGCACTACGATCCATGCCCCTCGGATATCGCGCACTAAATTTTATGTCTCGCACTTTCAGACATTTTTTTAAAAACCAATACAATCCAAAATTATATTCGAAGATGAGATACAATGTTTCTGGTTTGATCCCGCCAACTGGGAAAAGCTGATCGTACGACTCAAGCAAAGCTATTTGTTCACGTTCAGTGAAAGTTATCTTGTGCGAGAGTGAGACTCCGAACTGAAAGTATCGGAATCGACGTGAAAAAGAGGGGATATAATTTAGCAAAAATCTATGTAAATTGCTGGAGGTTGATAACGGCCAGAACGTTGAAGCGGTTTGCTGCGAAAAGAAAATCACGGCGACAACATATCGACTAAATCCTGAAAAAACGTTTCCTGTATTCCTTGGCCATCATTCCAGAAAAACGGCGAAATGAGCGGCTAAAAGAAAAAATCGAGTCGAAACCGCATTGCTCGGCGATTTGGGTAATCGATAATTCAGATTGCACTAGTAGGCCCATAGCCTTTTGAAGACGAAGTCGACGGAGATGTTGCCCCAAACTGATTCCTGTTTCGGCTCGAAATAAGGCCCGCATATGGCTTTGAGAAACCCCTAGTTGTTGTGACAATTCACTAAGGGTAACGGATGATTGCAGATGAGACATGCAGTAGTGATTGATGCGCAGCAATAGATTTGAAGAATGGTAAACTCTGCCACTCTCTTTTTTCCCACCTGGAAAATGTTGCCCTGTTGCACAAAGGAGTCTAGCCAGTAATATCCCGAGCCAATAAGCTAATTCTTGTCGCTTGGTTTTCTTTGACCAAGCTTCAACCAGATGCCATGCAACAGCAAAATCTTGTTTTTTTAATTTGCGGATCGGATTTAGGCGGATGGCGTCAAGGCTATTACCATTATCAAGTTCAAAGGTGAGATACAGCCATAAAACCTGATCGCGATCAAATTTGTACCCGTGATGGAATTGGAAAGGGAAAATTAAAAGAGCTTCTGAACACTTAAGCGAAAACTGTCGACTATCGATGAGGACTTTTCCATTCCCTTTACAGGGAATCACAAGTACGTAACGATGATGGTGATTTCTTGAGAGCGGTTCCGCTGCTGTCTCCTGGCGACTTTTTCGGGTAAAGCAAAGAATATGGTGGGGCCATATTTTGTCGGTCGTTCGTGTATCCCCAAAATAATCTATGGGTGTCCTGATGGCATTCAATGCCTTCAATGTCTGCTTAGGTATGGCGAACTGGTCCACAAATTAATATTCGCAAAAAAGCAGTAAGGTTAAAACAAAAAACGATCGTTTCATGTCTAAACCATTGTAATTATGCGATATTTATTGAGCAAATACAGTTGGTTTTTAGTGTTCCTGTTCATTCTAGATGTATTTGACGTCTCCACGCATTCTCATCTCCCGCAGACACATTCGCTTAGCTGGTAATTTCTTGCTGAATCATGAATGCTGTACCCGGTATGCAATGATCGTAACTTCATTGTGAATTTTATTGGAGGGCGATCACGATTTGGGCGACTTGGGATCTTATAAGGTGTTTCTCTGTGATCTGTTTAAAGGCCAGGATGCCACGGTTCGCAGCGAGCGCGACCTTTTTGATAAGATCATGCTTGAAACACCATATTATGTGGTGAATGCGGTTTGATGACTATTTCACTGACAACCGGACGGGGCTTGGCTTTAGCTGAATTCAGCATCAAACAGACACGCGCCCAATGAGGTAATCTGTATCCGTTCAGTATTGAGCAAGAGGGCTATCTACCGTTAAAGACGAAATAGCAAGTGGTAAGATGTCACCTATCATTGAAGTAAATAGCTAGAGAGCGTTGTGATCGCCTTTATTGGTTGCCAGGCTTGAATTTAGTCATCATGGAAGTATATAATAAAATCGGTAGGCATCACTTTTGATAAAACAATAAGCATATATACTATGGCGAGGTATGTCTTTTCAGGATAGCTTGTTCTTGAAATATATTATGCAAGGCAGAATCACTCGTCCGGAAGTGACTGCAGTATGCCTCACTGATGGGAAAGATATATATAAGAACTTGCGATAGCCGTTTTCACGAGCGTCCGGAACAGCTTATTAAAACACTAGGAGAAAGTAATGAATCAAAAAGGATTGCTGATTGACATGGACGGTGTCATCTATCGTGAAAATCATCTTTTACAGGGAGCTTTAGATCTTGTTGCTTATTTGCTGGAGACTGCGACGCCATTTGTCTTCGTCACGAATAACTCGGCGCCGACCCCTGAGGATTTAGTGGTCAAGTTGAGTCATCTGGGAATTAAAAATCTATCGGCTCGGCACTTTTATACAGCGGCCATGAATACAGCCGACTTTCTTGCCGAAATGCATCCCCGATGTACAGCGTTCGTCATGGGCGAAGCAGGCCTGAATCTGGCCCTTCAAAAAGCCGGAATACCAAATGACAGTATAAACCCCAGCTATGTTGTAGTTGGCGAGGGACCCCCTGCGACCGATAAATTAGTCAAAGCACACGAATTGATTGAAAGAGGAGCGCGGTTGGTAGCTACCAATCCCGACTACTGGTGCCCGGTTAAAAGTAATGTTACTCGGCCCGGAGCCGGCGCCCTGGCGACCTACTTCGAAGCAAGTACGGGTAGAAGGGCATATTTCCTCGGCAAACCGAATCCCTACATGTTCTTCCGTGCACGCAAAATGCTTCAGCGACACACTAGCGAAGTCATGATGGTGGGTGATACCATGGAAACAGATATCCGTGGTGCAATAGAAATCGGGATGCAGGCTTGCCTAGTTCTTACCGGATCGACCAAGCTCGAGGATTTGGCGGACTACGTATATCAACCAACGTGTGTGATGTCGGGACTAGATGAGTTGTTGCAAGACATGAAAGGAGAAAAACCGACGGATCGTCTGCATAGCCCCACTTTTTCGCCTAACTCTCAGCCTGCCACCGCCGGGGAGCGCTATCGACACGCTAATCCTACCGATTTTCGTCCACGTCCCCGACCGGCGATGACGAGATAACCACGGTAAAAAATTCACGGGATCAAACGCACATGGTTTTCTCGATGCGCTTATTTCGCTGGGGCATTGAAGTAGACTCGCGTGCGAGAAGAACTCTTCGCCTCCGAAACCATCTCTATGGCTCCCCATATTGGGGGAAAATAAATGTAGTCGTAGCCGAGTTCGCGGAGATTCTGATTGCAAGCATCAGAAAGGGAATTGCCGCCGTCAAAAAGATCATTTTCCCTGCTGCCGTCATTCAAAGCGTCATGATCGCTTTGGCTATTAGCTATTTCTACTATATTCCTCTAAGAGAAGTTTTAGATGCAGTGGTGCGGTGGAAGGACCACATTGGAAGCTCTTATTTTTCATTTTTAAGCATGGGCCTAATCGCTGTGTTTGCGGAAA
>CAIPBM010000172.1 GCA_903863295.1 uncultured Verrucomicrobiota bacterium
CGATCTTTTGAGCTATAGGGTCTGCTGAGCAGGAAAAGAAATTACTTTGCTGCGAGCCATCGGCACAAGGCTTTAGTGATTTGCGATTCTGCCTTTGGTTCGTCAGCACCGATCCGCCGCTAGGGACAGCGGCGGCTACCTCGGAGGGCTTGAAGTGGAGACCGGCGATGAGCATGCGGGCGACCCAGAGGAAGATGATGTCAGGGCCGGTGACGAGGGCGCTGGTGGGGTAGAATTTCTGGCGCGTGCCGTCCTCGGTGCGCATGGTTTCGTAGGCCCAGAGCCAGGAGGAGAACCAGGTGTCGAGGGAGTCGGGGTCCTGGATCCAGCCTTCGCCGGGGGAGTCGAGTTGGCAGAGGATTTCGTCTTCCTCCATAACTCCACCGCGTTTTCTTTCCCGTTCTAGTAGAGCGTCGACTCCGACAAGATCGGTTGGTGACGAGTTAGAGTTTTTCAATGGAAGAAAATCCCGATACCACACGGGAATGCGGTGCCCCCACCAAACCTGCCGGGAGATGCACCAGTCCTGGATGTTTTCGAGCCAATTGTTGTAGGTCTTGGTCCAGTGTTCGGGATGGAATTTGACGTAGCCGTCCTTGAGCAACTTGAGGGCTTCCGGGACGTTCGGGTATTTCAGGAACCACTGTTCGCTCAAGCGCGGCTCGATAGGGACTCCAGCGCGTTCACTGAAGCCGACGTTATTTTCGTAGGGCTCTTCCTTTTCGAGGAGTCCGCGTTCCTTGAGCATTTCGGCGGAGCGCTTGCGGGCGTCGAAGCGATCGGTGCCGTGGAGCTCGGCGGCGTCATGCTCGCCGGGATCGTTGATCTTGCCGTTGGTGGTGAGAATGTCGCGCAATTCAAGTCCATGGCGCTTGCCGATCTCGTAGTCGACCTTGTCGTGCGCGGGCGTGACCTTGAGGACGCCGGTGCCGAAGCCCTCTTCCACCGCATCGTCGCCGATGATGGGGATGGGTTCGCGGTGGAGCGGGCGAATGACTTTACGACCAATGAGGTGGGCCCATTTGCCGCCCGGTTTCACGGCGAGCGCGACGTCGGCCATGATGGTTTCCGGGCGCGTGGTGGCGACGATGAGGTGGGTGGGTTCCGCCTCATTGGAGGGCCCGGCTCCCGCCGGGCCGCGGACGACCGGGAGGTCGTCCCTCCAGGGAACCAGCTCATATTTCACATAATAGAGCGAGCCCTTCTGCTTGGTGGGAATCACTTCCTCGTCACTGAGGGCAGTGAGGGAGCCGGGGCACCAATTCACCATGCGGGTACCGCGGTAGATGAGGCCTTCGTGGTAAAGCTTCACGAAGACTTCCTGCACGGCGCGGGCGTAGTCGTCGTCCATGGTGAAGCGTTCGCGGGACCAGTCGCAGGAGCTGCCAATCTTGCGGAGCTGCTGGGTGATGATGCCGCCGAACTCGTGTTTCCACTGCCAGATGCGCTCGACGAATTCTTCGCGGGTGAAGTCGTGGCGAGTTTTCTTCTCGGTGTTGCGGATGTGCTTCTCGACCGCGGTCTGGGTGGCGAGGCCGGCGTGGTCGGTGCCGGGGAGCCAGAGGACTTCCTTGCCTTCCATGCGGGCTTTGCGGGCGAGGATGTCCTGGATGGTGTTGTTGAGGACATGGCCGAGCGTCAACTTGCCAGTGACGTTGGGCGGCGGCATGACAATGGAGTAGGGGGGCTTGCTGGATTTGGGGTTGGCCTTGAAGAGGCCGGAGTCCTGCCACTTGGCGTAGAGGCGGTCTTCGACTTGCTGGGGTTCGTAAGCTTTGGCGAGTTCAGGCATGGGAGGGGAAAATTTTTGGACAGGATTAACAAGATTAACAGGATTACGGAAGGGGACAAATTCTAGACAGGAGGGACATGAAGGACTTGAGGGCGAAAGGACTAAATTACCAGATTACGAAATGGGGAGGAGGAGAATTTTTGGGTAGGGAATGAGGGGAAAGGTTTTCGCACGGAGGCACGGAGACCACGGAGGTGTAGGTCTCTACTCCGTGTTCTCCGTGCCTCCGTGTGAAATTGTCTTTTTTGAGAAGGGGGGATTTTGACGGAATGAATCGAGTACGAGCGGGATTATTTCGCTGGTGCTGGCGCAATTTGGTTGGTGCCGGGTACGACATGAAAACGATGTCGAAGATAACCAGCAACCGGATCACTGAAGGTCACACTTCCATCGAAAGGCCGACTAGATGTGATAATGGCCACCGTATCTCCTGCGGTAATTCCCAGTACGCCATACTTTTGAAATGCCTGGGCAAAAATCGGGGCGTCGTGTTGGTTTAAGATCACGCGAACTCGCTTTTTATCTGCTTCCAATAAAAAGTCAGCTAACGACTGAACGACGAGTAGCGGGTGTTGGTCATCGATTTTCCAATGATGAGTGGAGCGTCCATCCGGGCCAGAATCGTAGGTGTCGGGTCCCGTCGTGATTAGTGCAAAAACTTGGAATAGGGGCGTACCGGAAGAGTCGGGTGTTACGTCAGCCATCCCACACGAATTGCACAGAAGAAAGCCCAAAGCCAGAAGGAGGAATTTCACAACTTTGGGTCTCTATTAACTCCGGCTCAGGAGAAAATCCACGCTGTCGCGGAGGGCG
>CAIPBM010000173.1 GCA_903863295.1 uncultured Verrucomicrobiota bacterium
AGTGAGAATTTCTTAAAGCGCTCCGGATCCTGCGCGAAGAGATCGCGCATCTGGACGTCTTTCTGCGTGTCGTAATGCTTGAGAAGATTCTGCCAGGCGGGTGAGGAAGTGAGAGCGCTCATGGCATAGAGCTAAGACAAGAAATCGCCGCTGGCAAAGGGTTTTTGCGGCAACGTTCGGAAGATGATCAGGAAGCGTTCTCCTTACGCAACTTATGCCCGGTCAATCGTCACAATGAACGAGGAGGACGTAGGAACCAAAGTTCAGTTTGTCTCCCGGGCTCAGGATGCCTTCCTGGGCGGGGAAACCGTTCACCATGATGCCGTTGGTCGAGGCCAAGTCGCGAAAGGAGAGTCCTCTAGCAATGATCTGCATGAGGCAATGCCGGCGGGAAACCTGAAGGCTTTCCAGGACGATGTCGCACGACTCATCGCGGCCTAAAATGACTGTCGCCTTGTCGATTTTGAGCTTTTTCCCTGGATCGTCTTCGGCGATGAGATAATAGGGTTTCGTGCCCTTTTCCCCTTTCTTTTTCGCAGGTGCCTCTTGGGCGGAAGGTAACCGGCCCGTCTTGGCGACATGGATATCTCGGGCTATCGCATGTTTCAGCGCATAAGCCGAGATGTCCACTTTGAGAGGTTTGGTAGGTGACTTGGCCTCAGGGATCCAGACATGGGAGGCGTCGGGAAAAGAAAAGGCGCTTTCCAAGGCTTTCTGTCCTTCGGCGTGCTCAGAAATCGCGTTGACCACGGTGCCATTTTCCACAAAGAGCCGAACCGATCCCTCCGGGCTGACGATGGCGAGGCATCCCGATTGGCGGATTTGGCCGATCCGGACAAAGGCTTCTTCCGCATTGAACAGTTGGTGAGTTAAATGCATGGGATTCAGGGGCTAAGACTATTCTTTTACCTGATCAAGATGCTGGCGGACCGATTCTTCCAGCCTCAATCGTTGCGACTTGGTGATAAAGTTGTTTTTAATTTCTTCCGCTTCTACCTGCCTGAGGCGAACCATCACGCGGTGCAGGAGGTCGGTAAGTTGGTCGCGGTTCAGACCTTCTAGATCGATTTCTTCCATTGTGGTTAATTATGGTGATATCGCTCCAATGGTCAAAGTATTTAGCAATGATACCAATTGGCGAATAACGGTTTTATAATAGATGAGCATCTTTGGTGCCTTAGAATTCATTCTAAATGATTTGTAAGACTCCGACCTCAGACTTGCATTTTTAGTGCACAGGCCTATTCTGCATGAATGCAGATCGTTTCGTTGTCGCTTCGACTTACGCTACTTCTTCCGGGCCGTACGGGCTTGGTGGAAGCGATCTGACCTGACTAATTCGCTTTAACGCCAAGAAAGAAAAACCCCGACGGCCCGCTAAATGGAGCGGCCTTTCGGGGTTTCTCTTTTTAGGCGTTTCGTCCCTGATTAAGACTCGACTGTAAATGACCATGAGTGCGACGGTTCTCAACCGCCGTCGCACCAGAAAGAAAATATGACTACCCAGAACCCCAAATACCGGCCCTTCCCGGCCGTCAAGATGACTCACCGCGCCTGGCCTGATCGCGTGATCGACCGTGCGCCCACCTGGTGCAGCGTGGATCTCCGCGATGGCAACCAGGCCTTGGCCGTGCCGATGACCGTGGACGAGAAAATCGAGTACTTTGAGATGCTGGTGAAGCTCGGGTTCAAAGAAATCGAGATCGGCTTCCCCTCCGCCTCCCAGATCGAATTTGATTTTACGCGCCGCCTGATCGAAGAAAACCGGATTCCAGACGATGTTTGGGTTCAGATGCTGGTGCAGGCGAAGGATGAATTGATTGAGCGCACCTTCGAATCGATCAAGGGTTGTCCACGCGCCATCGTGCACTTGTACAATTCCACTTCCGTCGCCCAACGCCGCATCGTCTTTGGCCTGGATAAAAAGGGCATCGTGGATATCGCGGTGAAGGGGACCCGGAAGATCAAGTCGCTGGTCAAGACGGTGCCGGGAACGAAGATCCGGTTCCAATATTCACCGGAGAGTTTCAGCGGCACGGAAGTCGATTTCGCCCTGGAGATCTGCGAGGCCGTCGTCGAGGAATGGGGCGCGACCAAGGAGGAGCCGATCATCCTGAATTTGCCCAATACGGTCGAGTTGATGATGCCCAGCCAGTATGCCGATATGATCGAGTGGTTCATCATCCACCAGAAACATCCCGAGAAGGCGATCATCAGCCTGCACACGCACAATGACCGGGGAACGGGCGTCGCGGCATCGGAGATGGGATTGCTGGCCGGGGCGACCCGTGTGGAGGGGACTCTCTTCGGCAATGGTGAGCGGACGGGC
>CAIPBM010000174.1 GCA_903863295.1 uncultured Verrucomicrobiota bacterium
ACGAGAACCACGCAGCAGGACGCGGAGCAGGATACGCAATAATCGGGAGGCTGGACTTCAGGCGTGAGTAGAGCCGGATTGTCTTGCATTGGAATATGTGTAACATGTGACACATGAAGACGATTTCCCTGCGCGAATTGCACAACAAAACCGGCAAGTGGGTCCGGAGCGTGAAGGACGAAGAGGAGATCATTGTCACGGATCGCGGTGTGGCCATTGCCAGCCTGACGCCGATTAAGAAGCCAGCCGCGAAGAAAACCTGGGCCAACCGAACACTCTTGCCCGCCTATGCGGCTTTGATGAAGGCTGGCAAACTCAAAAGCACCACTGATTCGAGCATCGGCATCTCCGAAGACCGGACCTCCCGCGATAACAGTGTGGCTGGCTATGAGGAATGATCTATTTTGATGCGACTTTCCTAGTTCGGCTTTACGTGGACGAATCTGGATCCAGACAGGTCAGGTCATTGGCTGCGGAGCAGGACGCAATCGCAAGCTCTGTTCTCGGGAAAATGGAGACGGAAGCCGCTTTTCATCGGAAATTTCGCGAAGGCTCGCTTGACGCAAGGGCCCTTTCAGAAATCAACCGGCAACTCACGGTGAACACTTCCGAAGGGGTCATAACCTGGCTTTCACTCAGCCCCTATGTGATAGAACGAGTTCACGAAGCCTTTTTAACCTTGCCCCCCCATGTTTATCTCCGGACGGGCGACGCCATTCACCTCGCGACGGCTGCCGAAGCGGGCTTCAAGGAAATTTATTCCAACGACCGCCATCTCCTGGCGGCTTCCAAGCTCTTTAAGCTCAAGGGCGTGAATCCGTTGGCGGGCAAATCCTAAAAAAGAACTCTGCGAAAGTCTCGATCTCGCCATTTTGTCATCCTGAGCGGAGGCGAGCCAGAAAATATCTTTCCTCCCAGCAGCTTCACGAGCCGCAGTCGAAGGACCGGGCTCGATGAATCAAGGTTCTTGGATGGCGCAAAAGGATCATGCGTAAAAGGCCCGGTTTCCCGCCAGTTCCAAGAGTGAAGAGCGGCCATTCTTGAAGAAAAACCGGGCAAGGTTTCGGGTGGGCCGTGTTCTGGCGAGGGTAGGTCCTTCGACTGCGGCTCGAGTCCATTCACAGATAAAAGCTTATCTCCCGGCTCGCCTTCGCTCAGGATGACGGCGCTTAAAAACCGCCTAAAACGATCCCTTCACCGAAACAGACACCCTCTGCTCCTGGCCGACACTGCCCGCGGCGGGATTCTTGTCCCAGCGGTTGCTGTACTCGAAGCTCGCGGAGAGATCCTTCTGCAGTTGGAATGAGGGTCCCGTGGTAAAAGTCACGGTTTGGTCTTCAAAGGAGAGAGGCAGGGAACTCGTCGGGCTGGTGTTGCTGCCCGGAATAGTGGCTTGGGGAGTGCCATTGGCACCTGACGCAATCGGCGCGGCTGGGGCCTGATCGATCATCCCGCGGGAATTGAGCACTTCCGCATAGCTGTGCCAGGTAACCGCCCCCATGATATTTTGGGACCAATCGGCAAATAGGGCTTCGTTGAATTGGTTGCTGACACCGGGATACTCCTGGTATTGCTGCTGGCGCAGCCCCATCTGCACCGTCGCGTCTTGGGCCGGTTTCCAAACCACCGACTGCTCCAGTGTTGGCAGGCTGCCGGTCGATGTGCCGGGAACCGAAATTTGTTCGAAGTGACCTTTGATGACCGCGGTGAGAGGCAAGGTTCCCAGCGGTTTGCGCAACTGGGCATCATAGGTCGATTTGGTGGTCCAATCGGTAGACGTCGCATCCGTACCGCTGATATCCGTGTTCATACCGAGGCTCAGGTTGGAATCGAAGGGCAACGGGGTCTGCGCAGAAAAGCCGGCTCCGCGCGTGATCTGGGCGTCGCCGGGAAGACTCGCATCGGTCGTGGTCTCGTGGAGGTTAGTCCCGAAGGTGGTGCCGGACGCGGGTTGGAATTGCATGCCGATGCTTTGGCCGCGGGAGAGATTATCCGGCGATCCGTCGGCCATGGAAGGCGTCGGAGTGGAGGTCTCATTGACCATGACGGAACTCGTCTCGTAGGTCAGGGTGAGCATGTCGTTGAGACGGCGGGTATAAACGGCGTCATACTTTTGCTGCCAGAGTGCACCGGAGGATAGTGCGGAAAAGGGATCGTTCACGTCCTGGGTCGTGCGGACGGTGGCGGTTTCTGCCGGTGCAGCCTGCTTTTGAGCCGGATCCGGTCCCAGCCAGTCGTAACGTTCCCAACCCGTTTTATCGACCACGGGCGCCGATTCCTGGGCCTGAACCGTGATTCCAGACAAAATCATGCCTAGCCCCAGACCGCACAGGGTCATGCGCCGTCGAATTCTGGGCTGGAAAAGGTTGGTTCGCATGGAGATGGATCGGATTTCGAGGCACAGATCTTACCATGGAAAGCGCATTTTGCTCCCGGAGCCGGACCGGGGCGCATGGCACCTTCCCCCTAGCTAAAGACGCGGGAAGGATGCCAAAAGTTCAAAGAAAACGCGAAAGGGAGGGATCACGACCAATCCCTCCCTTTCCGAGAGGCGATTCTACGCCTTGATCCGCTTTTCCTCGGCATCGTAGATGTCGAAGAAATAATCGATATGGGGGATCAAATCCGCGGGCACGTTCTTGGGGATGTAATCTTCCATGTATTCCTGAAGGCCATCCGCCAGCTCGCTGATCCGTTTGTAACGCCACTCGTTATTCCATTTAATGATTTCGACCCGGGGACGAGGGGTGGCGTGTTCTTCGATCCACTTGCCAACCGCCGCGTCATCCGCTCCCGTCGCGACGAACTCCTTCAGGTCGGCTCCCTTGATTCCAGCGAACCCGAGGAAGAAATTATCCAGGGGACAGTCGAAATGATATTCGCCTGCCGTCCCGGCCAGGGTGGCGCGGCACTTGTCGAGGCAGCGGGCTGCGAGAACATACCCGCCGATGGTGGCTCGGGGGCTACGGGGGTAATCTTTGGTTAAATCAAGGGCCAGGGCTTTAACTTTATCGTTAATGGTACTCATAATAGTGGGGGGGTTGGATATGTTTGTGTTGGAGGAAATAGGCTTACCAGGTTTTCAGCAGATCCTTCAAGGCAGTCTCCGCCTTCTCGCGCGAGGTTTTGGCGGCTTCTTCGCCTTGGTTCATGCTGTCGGCCACGACAAATTGGACATCAGTGACGCCGATGAAGCCAAAGATGGCCCGGAGATAGGGCTCCTGGAAATTATAGGGTGCGAAAGGGGTGCCAGGCTGAAAGGAGCCACCGCTGCTGGTGATAAAGAGAGCCTTCTTTCCTTTGACCAATCCTTCATAGCCATTGGCACCGACGGCGAAGGTCTTACCCACGCGAACAATCTGATCGATATAGGCCTTAAGCGTGGAGGGGATGTTCAGGTTGTACATCGGAACACCGATGACATAGCGATCGGCACTGAGGAACTCCTCGACCAACTGATCCGAGATGGCGATGGCGGCTTTCGATTCGGGGGTTTGGGCTTCGGCGGGAGCGAAGGCGCCCAGAACCCAGGGCTCGGTCACATGAGGCACAGGATGATGGCCGAGGTCGCGGAGGAGGACAGTGTCCTGCGGATGGTCTTTGCCCCACTGCTGGGCAAAATTCACGGTAAGGGCGCGCGAAACGGAACGTTCGCCGCGTGGGCTGGCGGTAAGGACGAGGATCTTGGACATGTGGTTTTCTTTCTCGGTTGGTTTTTTGGTAACGATTATTGTTACGTTTTGGCAAAAAAGGGGTTGTTTACGCGGAATGGGCGCGATGGCGGGCGAGTGCGCTTTCCAGGACGTCGCTCAGGGTGGTGCGGGCCAGCTCATTGGTCAGGGCGGCTTCCGCTCGGGTGAAAATCTCCTCGAGAATGCCCTGCATGGCTTGGCCGATGGGGCAATTCTTATTCGGCTCGGTATGGGGAAGATGGAGGGGTTCGGAGGTTTGAACCGCCTGGTAGACATCCGCGAGGGTGATCTGTCGCGGCAACCGGGCCAGCCGCACACCGCCGCCGGGGCCTTTCTGCGTTTCCACCACACCGGCCTCCTGCAGGCTCGCCATGAGGCGGCGAACGACCACGGGATGAGTCAGCGTGCTCTCGGCGATTTCGTTTGAAGTCAGGAAGGAGTCGGGACTTTGCGACAAGAGCGCGAGAAAATGGACGCCTGTTGCAAATTGGCAGCTAGCCGGCATATGTGTAACAAACATCATTTCTTATTATTGTCAAAACAATCCGTGCGCTCAACAAGGGCCATAGCGGTAAATGCTCTGATCGACGACTTGGTCAACAGCAAGTAACATTGGGCCTTTCATGGATGCGCCCTGCTACTCCGTCATCGTGCCGATGCGCCAGTTTCGCGCCGATGAGCCGGTATTGGCCAGCTTACGGGAAACTCTTCCGGCGGATGCCAGGGTCGAGATTCTGGTCGCGGAAGGAAATCAGCCTTCCCTCCAACGCAACCGGGCGATGGATTATGCCCGGGGCGGGATCGTGCTCTTTCTCGATAATGATTGCCGGCTGGCGACCGATTTTTGGACGGAGTTGGATAAGGCTTTCTCCCTACCAGACGTGGAGATCGTCGGTGGTCCTGCCCGGCTGCGATCCAACGCGGGCGCGTGGGAAGAAATTTTTCACGGGCTGCTGACGCATCCTCTCATTGTCGGCTCGGTTGCCGCGCGCTACGCGCCGCGCGGTTCCTTTCGGCGAGCAAACGAAACGGAACTCATTCTCTGCAATCTCGCAGTGAAGAAAGCTGTCTTTGCGCGTATCGGTAGCTTTTCCGGCCATCTCTATCCGAATGAGGAAAACGAGTGGCTCGACCGGGCGTCGGCGGCTGGCGTCGGCATCTATTACCAGCCCAGCCTTCAGGTCTTCCGCCCCCAGCGCGCCACCTTCGCAGCCATGGCGCGGATGCTGGTGCGCAACGGAATGGGGCGCACGCGGCAATTCCAAGTCAGTGGTTGGCACTTCACGATTCATCAAATCCTTCCGTTACTTTTACTGGCCGGTGTGGGTGGGGTCATCTTCTTGCATTTGGAGATCGAGCTAGTCGCGCTATGGCTCGTGGCCTCTGTGGCGATTGCATTCACCTGCGATCCCACGCTGAAAATGTGGCAGCGGTTCGTCGCGGGTTTGATCGCACCGCTGGTTCCGCTGACTTATATCGCTGGCCAGACCATGGGTTGGATAGCCTTGCTCATCCCGGAACGACCTCAGGCTTCGGAAGTCATCGTTTATGATGAACGAGGCAGGCGAAAGACGCCACTTTAGAGAAAATTCAAGATGTCGTGCACAGGGTGTAGAGCCGGATCGAAAACCCTGAAAGGGTTTTGATCATATAGCCCAGGGTTGGCGCACCAGCGCCTACCCTGGGCTGAAAGCTTGCCAGCCTTTCAGGCTGGCTTTCCGTGCTGCCTCACAG
>CAIPBM010000175.1 GCA_903863295.1 uncultured Verrucomicrobiota bacterium
GGTGTTGAGATCGAAATCATAGAGCTTCTGTCCCGAGGCCTCGGCCAAGGCTTCCCCATACGCGTGAAGAAAAAGCCGGTTTCCCAAATAGCCGGTGTGCTTGAAGATGACGATCACGGTGGCAGATAAATAATGGAAGCAAACTCAAGAATCCGTTTAACCAGGTTTCACTCTAGACAGGAGCTTCTTCCAGAATGTCTTTCGGACTGGCTTCTTCGGCGGTTCAACTTTGATCAGCAATTGGTGATGATCCTTCCCCTGCAGAACCACATCCTTGCGCTTAAAGACGGAAAAACCGTGACGAAGCTTGAAATCACTTATCAACAAATCGTAAAGAGGATCGTTCTCTAGCCGGACATGATTGTGATGATTTTTGAAGGCAACAACATCATCCAAAAGGATGAATTTGGCGCCATGGACTTGCTTCAATTCTGCTGCCCCAGTAAACTCAGAACCGTCGATTAAAACCAGGTCGAAGACCTCTACTCCAGCCTCCTGCTTTGCCAGATCGATACCGGTTTCGGGAACTGCATTTTCCTTAATGTAATCAATGTCCTGTTTACGCCACTCAAGAATAAGCTTAAGGGGGTAATGATTGAGGTTAGTCGGGTGCGTATTGTAGAAATCAGTAACCTCCTGCTCTGTCGGGAAATCAGTCAGCTTAACGGATGAAGCGTGGATGCTATGCATCTGCGAGGCCTTTTCATAACGCGCCTGCAACGCCGTGAAACGGGCCGCAGAAACTTCAAGGCTGTAGACATTGATAGGCCGTCCGCTTTGCAGGACTCCCTTATAAATCGCTTCCGTGCTGCCTTCTCCGCTTGAGGCTCCAATTTCAAGAACAGTTGCCAGCTCTTCCTCGGCAATAAGCTTGGTCAATAATTGTGAAAACTCGTCGCTCGTAATTTCAGGAGCAATAATCTTATCCAGTTCACTCATTCAAGCTTGCTTAGCAAAGTCAGTCATTGTTCCAAGATAAAACGCCATCAGTGCCGGGCATCTCCACTTGAGGATTTTGTCGGATATCCCCCAGTCAAACGCTGCGTCACGGTATCAAAGCAGTGGCCGATCGTGGCGTCGTTTACCAACGCATTGCCGATCCGCGTGGAGCGTTCTGTTCCGCCCGATGCTAGCCATTCCCGCCAAAGTTGCGTCAAATCCGAGCTACGATCCTGATAACTAATCCCCACACCGTGTTCCTTGATCATGTCACACGTCCAGGAGTTGGACTCAGGACTTAACAAGCATCTGCCTAGAAGCAAGGCCTTGGTCAGGATTCCACTGTGGACGGGACAGGTCACCCCATCGATCAATAAAGCGTCGCAGGCCTGTATCGCCGAATTAAGCTCCTCCTCCTGCTGGTAACCCCGAATGATGAGGAGATTGTCCGGCTTTCGATCTCCCAGCAGCGGCTGTAGGTCTTCGCGGACGGACTTTTCGTACATCGTACCCGCCAGGGCAAAACTAATTTCCGGGTGCTGCACGGCAAGCTGGACCAGTTCATTGAGACAGCGTTGGCCCGTGAGAATACCAAATCCTCCGATGCAAAAACGACCAGCAGCATGGTTCCGGACAGCCGCAGCCAGGTCAGACGTCGAGGAAACCCGCGAATCCTCATAACCTGGAATCCAGAGCAATTTCTTTGATCCCGCAGGCACGACATATTGATCCCAGAGCAAAAGGGACGCGCAATCCGGATGCTCCTCGCACAACTTTTTCACTTTCGCTTCCGAGTCTGCAGCCGTGCCGGTATGTCCGCGCTCCAGATAGGAGATACATCCCAGTGTCGCCCAGGGCACCCCGGTATGATCTTTCGCGACATCCGCGACAAGCAGGTCGTACCCCCACATGATGAACGCGTGCAGTTTGTGGCTAGGGACAAGCTTCGCGGCGGTCTTGAAGATTTTCGCCAGGGCGGCGGGTTTGTGCTTGGAACTAAACAGACGTTTGCGCGGCCCCTTCGGGAGTTGATGGCAGAAGACATTTTTCGGCGCGTTTCCGTCCGAAAGTTGCAGGAGCTTTTCGGTATTGGCCGGCATGGGCGTCAGCACAAGAACGGTGTCGAATCGCTGGGAAAACTCCCGGACAAACCAAATGAGATACGGGCCAAAGTGACCGCCCCGCGAGTGATCTGCGTAATCAATGAGCACCAGCGTTCGCTGATGGCCATCGACGGCTTTCAACGGGGCAGAAGCTTTGAGAAAGGAAAGGGCCATGGCGATTCTCAGCGGTAAAGGCTTACTTTGAGCCGATGTTTGCCCCAGACTTTCAGCTTAAAATAGCGTTCCTTGATCGTAGGCTCCTTGACCATGGAGTAACTTTTCAAAAGTAGTTTCCGCATCTCCTGAAAGACCGGATCGTTTTTTTTCAGCGTTCCGTCCTGGAGCTTCGCCACCGTCTGCCGGAGTTCATCTTCCACGATTTCCGCCATTTTGCGCCAGGAAAACGTTCCGGCCCTCTTAAGTCCTTTTTCGATCATCGCCGTGCGGATTTCATCGCGTTGCACTTCATCCAACGCCTTAACCAATCCATCCACGTCCTTGGGCGAGACGTAAATCGCCGCATCCTCCGCAACTTCGGGCAGCGATGAAATGGGGCTGGTGATCACGGGACAACCCGAGGCCATGGCCTCCAGCACCGGTAAACCAAATCCTTCATAAAGCGATGGATAGACCAGGGCAATCGCACCCGCATAAGCCAGGACGAGTTCATCGTCTTTCAAATCGAGGCGATTCACCTGCTTGAGGTCAACCAGTGCGCTGAGATTCGCCTCAATATAGGGTCGGCCCCCGACGCAGACGATTTCGTACTTCTCCTTCGTTGGTAACTGCGAGAAAGCCCGGAAAAAGGACTCGATATTTTTATAGGAGCTCCGGGTGCCCACCACGAGAAAGTAGGGTTTGGTGAGTCCATGTTTTTGCCTGAAAGCAATCACCTGATCTTGCGACTGCGAATGAAAAACAGGATCGACTCCAGGATGCGCCACCCGGATCTGCTCCAGCGGAATATGCGGATGAATGTCGTGCAAATCCTGCGCGGAATTCCGGGAAACAGCGATGATCGACCTGGCGCCGAGGATGGCGCACGACTTTTCAATCCATGGCTGGGGGTTGGGATCGTGCTCTAACAATTCCGGGATCATATCGTGCACGAGATAAGAAATCGGCGTGTGCGTCGGGAACGTATTGAACGTGGAAATGAACAGGTCGACTTCTTCCAGATCGCAGATCTGTTGCAACATGCGATTGTCATTTTCGAGCTGCGTTTTGTCAAAGGCAGGAACATCGTGGTACCTCAGCCCCTCGATCCGCGGCGCCGTATGGTCGCGATCCAGAATCAGCAGATTCTCGGCAAAGCGCGTCCGTGCCCATTCCCGGAATAAGCTCTCCCAGACCCGGGCAATGCCGTTGCGCGCATTTTGAAAATAAATGCCGTCAATGATGATGCGCGGACTCGCCTCCCACCTGACATGCTTTTCGGGTTTGATCTCGTCCTGCGCCAGAAAGCGGCATTTCCCACCCGTGAGCGAGGCAATTGGCGTAATGGAAAGTGCCTCAACCGAATCGACCGTGGCTTGGTCCCTGACCCACGAAAAATAGTCCCGGAGCATGAGCGGCCGCTTCGAGCTCGCCTGCAAGCGCCTCCAGTCGGCGACCGCATTCTTGTAGCCGTAATAGCTTTCCTTGAAGGCCAGTTGTTCCGGCAGGGCATAGGCGAAATGCTGGAAGATAAGTCCCTGCTTCTGCATGTCGTAATGGAGAAAGGGATTTTCTGTTCCCACGTTCCGGTCAAGACCATTGAGACCTTTCCGGGTGAGCTTCGGTGGCTCATGCGACGCCCATTCCATCCCTTGGCGATAACGCCAGACCCGCAGCCACTCGATCTGAGGATTTCCCCCATAAGTATTCCGGCTGCTGATCACAAGCCCCGGCCCGACAAAGAAATGACACCAGAACCAGGCCGCGGTCTTTTTGGGATTTTCCAGGAAGAGCTGTCGCATCTTTTCAATTTGAACCCTGGACCACAACTCATCGGCATCGATTTGCCAAAGAAGGCAATCCGCGGGAAGACTCGCCAGGGGAGCCCGCACCATCTCCAGTTTACCTTCCCAAAACTCTCCCGGAGCTTTGCGATGGATGGTGATGTTCTCCGGGTAGTCCCGCGCTAATTGATCCAGATATTCGCTCGTTCCATCTTTGCTGAGCCCCTGGTGATGGAAGGTTTCCGGGATTTTTCCGCCATGGGAAACACTCCACGACGTATCTTTGACCAGCTTCGCCACGCCCTCAATGATGTGCCAATGCCAGCGAAACGGCAGCCCCTGGAATGCCTCCAGATGATACCGGATGAAAGGCTCCCCATTCAGGACGATGGTAAAGAAATGTACCGGTAAATCGTCAGGGGAAAAAGGCGAAGCCATAGGGGAATTGCGGAGGCCTGAATGCAATCGCCGAACGTAGGATCGCCCTCCAAATTAATCAACCTCTATCGTGATCAACTCAGAGGCAGCCGGATTAATCCAGCCCGGATCCCAGCGGGGTTGAACTTCAGGACGAATTCGGTTCAGGAACGCTCCCCCCGGCCGGTAAATCCGGGCGCGCTCACTCGTTTTCTGGAGGGCATCGCTCACCGCCTGGTGAAAAAGCTCATACGGAAGACTGCTCAGGCAATAGATATGATCAAACCGGCAGTTTCCCGCACAGAGGTAACAACTCAGGGGATTGATAATGACGGAGCTAAACGCATTGGCCGGGAGGAACCTCCCAAAATGCATGCCATGCATGGCAATGACATGGGGAGTTTGTACTGCAGCCGCCAGATGCGCCGGACCACTATCCACCCCAATAACGATTCGAGCGGCGCGCATCAATTCGGCCGTTTGCAGCACGGTGGTACGTCCACAGAGATTTCGCCATTTTTCCGCGGAGACTTCAGGAGGTACGTCACTGCTCTCGCGGTCCCTCTCACTGCCGACCATCAGAATATTCAGGTTAAATTCCTGGCTCAATCGAGCCAGGTACGACTTCAAATGAGGCGCCGTTTTAATCGACGTCGAAGCCCCCAGGAAGCAAACCGCCGTCTCTTCCGGTCGAAAACCGGCTCCTTCATAGCTATCCCGCGCGAAGCGGACATCCTCCTCCGAGGTCCAGACCAAGGGCGGTGTCTCTTCCGCCTGTATGCCCAGATGCTCCAGCAATAGCCGGTTCTTTTCCCGCTCCAAAAGCCAAACCGGCCAGTCGGGCTGGGGAAATTGATGGGTGTAGAATTTATCGAAGGCTAATCTCCGGTGGTAGTCCTGTTCGTGCGGCGGGGCCTTCCAGCCCACGCGAACCGGCGCATAGCAGTAGCGCATGATCCGGTCTGAGAAGAGCGACCGGCACGCCATCGGGTTGACGATCCAGTCCGGCTTGAACTGCCGAATCCGCCGATAAGCCGCCGTCCTCGATTTCGAGTTGTGGGCATCCACGGGGATGTACTCGGCTAGCCACGGGCAATTCTGGTAAATGTCCTGCTGATTGTCCCGGCCAACCAGGGCGATCTTCGTCTTCGGCCAGGCCTTCGCCATTTCCTCGATGAATCCGCCGAAGATAACCTGATCCCCGATCATATCCATGCGGATCAGGACAACTTTTCCGGGAATCACCTTGGGAAGCGGCGTCCTGACCCGGAAGGGTCCAAGGCTTTGCAGATAACTCCGGAGAGAAGGAATCATGTCGTCAGGATGACGGATTATGCCCAATAGGCCAGCCGCACATTTCCGCTCTGGAAACCTGCGGGGAAAAAGTTTCGGGGCGAATGACCGCGTGGCCATCCGCCCCGAAAAAAAACTTACATGTGGGCGATGATATTATCGCCGAACTCGGAACACTTGATCTTCGTCGCGCCTTCCATCTGGCGGGCGAAGTCGTAGGTGACTTTCTTGCTGGCGATGGCGCCGTTCAGCCCCTTGAGGAGCAAGTCGGCGACTTCCGTCCAGCCCAGGTAACGGAACATCATCTCGCCAGAGAGAATGACCGAACCGGGGTTGACCATGTCCTTGTCGGCGTACTTCGGCGCGGTGCCGTGGGTCGCCTCGAAGATCGCGTGACCGCTGATGTAATTGATGTTGCCGCCGGGGGCGATGCCGATGCCGCCGACTTGCGCGGCCAACGCGTCGCTGAGGTAATCGCCATTCTGATTGAGCGTGGCGATGACGTCGAACTCGGCGGGGCGAGTCAACACTTGCTGCAAGGTGATGTCGGCGA
>CAIPBM010000176.1 GCA_903863295.1 uncultured Verrucomicrobiota bacterium
ACCCCGCCGATCGGGACAGCGGCGGCTACCTCGGACGAAACTGCGACGGCGAAGCGGGTCGTCTCCGCCATTCATCTTCACACGCTCTTCGACAAACTCCTCAAGAATCCCCCTGTAGAATTAAAAAAACGCGTCTCCCGCACCCGCGTCGGCAACGGCTTCGGCATGATCGTCCGCCATGCCGTGGAGGAACTCCCCGATTACGGCGATGGCCCTCCCGGTCCCCTGCCCGGCACCAAGGACTACCAGACCTCGCTCCAGCTCCTCTGCCCCTCCGCCGATTATCTCAACAGCTCCCATCGCGATTTCATGTTCGGCCTGCCGCCGCAAAAGCCTTCCGTCGTCGCCATGAGCTTCTCCGCGCTTGATCCGACGCTTGCCCCCGCCGGTAAACACACGCTCTTCACCTGGGGCCAGTACCATCCCTACGAACTCAGCAACGGCGAGAACTGGGACGACATCCGCGAACGCGAAGCCGACAAGCTCTACGACCTCGTCTGCCAGTACGCCCCCAACATGCGCGGCAAGATGATCGACCGTTACATCCAGACGCCGCTCGATATCGAGCGCACCCTCGGCATGCTCCGCGCCAACGTCATGCACCTCGAGATGAGCCTCGACCAGATGTTCATGTTCCGCCCCTTGCCTGAGATTTCCGCCTACAAGGTTCCCGACCTTCCCGGCCTCTATTTGACCGGAGCCAGCACCCATCCGGGCGGCGGCGTTTTTGCCGCCAGTGGTTACAACACGGCGCAGGTCATCATCAAGGATGGCCGTTGACCGTCTCCCAATTTTAACATAATTGCGCGACGAAAAACTTTTCTTCATTCCTCCAATCGGGTAAGGTCACTTCGTTATGTTAAGGAATCTGGTTTTCATCTTCCTTCTGAGCGGCCTAACTCTCCTTGCCCCTCTCCGAGCCATTGAAACCAGCGGAGGCTTCGTCTCCACTCCCGTCACCGTTTCCGGCTGGAACTCCGGCTGGTCGACCGTCGGCGCCACCGGAGCCGATTATGTGGGACAAGTCAACAGCGCCAGCGGCGTCTATCTGGGCGACAACTGGGTGCTCACCGCCGGGCACGTTGGCGCAGGTTCATTCACACTGGCGGGAATCACCTACTCGGCTGTTTCCGGCTCAGCCCACACTCTTACCAGTGGCAGCACCTCGGTCGATCTGACGCTTTTCCAGATCAGCGGCACCCTGACACTCAATCCCCTCACCATTGACACAACCCCGCTCACCCCGTTTTCCAGCTCAAATTCCCCCAGCCAAGTCGTCATGATTGGCTACGGCACCACCGGCACCCAGCATGAAACCTGGGGAGTCGATACCGTCGACCTGATCAACCAATCCGTCGATCTCCGCCCTAGTTACCCCTACGTCTCCAACGACTTCATCAGCTATCTCGGCAGCGTCAGTAATGGTTCCACGGTCACGACCAACAACTCCATCCTCTACGTCGGCGATTCCGGCGGCGGTGATTTCACCTACGATTCATCTTCCCATAGCTGGGTGCTGGCCGGCATCAACGAAGTCACCGATACAACAGATACGCCTAATTTCTCCGGTTTTGTGCAGTTGAGTACGTACGCCTCCCAAATCCAGTCCATCACCGGAATCGGCGTCGTGCCGGAGCCCTCGACTTGGGCGCTTTTTGGCCTTGGCGTGGTCTTCCTGGCACTTTGTTTTCGCAGGTCGCAAAGAACACGTTGAAAAGTTTCAATCTCGAAATTCCGTCATCCTGAGCTTGTCGAAGGATCAGCTTCCATCGAGTTCGGCATTAGCAGGAAATTTTCAAATCACCGGGCGCTGATCCTTCGACAAGCTCAGGATGACAAATTGCACCTATTAGACGCGTGGAGCGTCCCATCCCAAAACAACGTTGCTAAACCTTGTTTCTCGATTAATATAGATGTTCCCTCTTTATGAAAGCGACGCTCAAATCCAAGACGAAAAAGGCAGCTTCGGCTGCTCTCACCAACCGCGGCCAAGTGATGAACGGGGCGGAAGTCCTCGTTGCGTCCCTGGAGCGTGAGGGCGTCGATACGATTTTTGCCTATCCCGGCGGCGCGAGCCAGTTCCTCCATCAGGCGCTCACCAAGTCGAAAAAGATCCGCACCATCCTGCCCCGTCATGAGCAGGGCGGCGGCTTCATGGCGGCAGGCTATTCCCGGGCCACGGGGCGCGTGGGCGTGTGCATGGCCACCAGCGGCCCCGGCGCCACCAATCTGGTGACGGCCATTGCCGATGCCTACATGGACTCAATTCCCCTCGTGGTGGTGACGGGCCAGGTGCCCTCCTACAACATCGGCAAAGGCGCTTTCCAGGAGACCGACTTTTTCGGCATGACCCTGCCCGTGGTGAAGCACAGCTATCTGGTGATGGATGCGAAGGACATTCCCCGCATCGTGAAGGAAGCCTTCTACATCGCCAATAGCGGCCGCCCCGGCCCGGTGATCATCGATATCCCCAAAGACAAGCAGATCGACAAGACCCAACCGATCTTCCCCAGCAAGGTGGAATTCCGCGGCTACAAGCCGGAGAAGAAAGCTGACGATCTCGCCCTCAACGAAGTTCTAGGCTTAATCGAAAAAGCCGAGAAGCCCGTGCTCTACGTGGGCGGCGGCATCATCTCCGCCGGAGCGTCCAAGGAACTGCGCGAATTTGCAGAACTGACCAACATCCCGGTGACCACGACGCTCATGGGCATCGGCTGTTTCCCGGAAACGCATCCGCTCTCCCTGAAATGGCTCGGCATGCATGGCACCTACTACGCGAATCGCGCCGTGAATGAAGCCGATCTTCTGCTCTCCTTCGGCGTGCGCTTTGATGACCGCGTGACCGGCAAGCTCTCCGAGTTCGCCAAGCACGGCACCATCGTTCACATTGATATCGATTACGCCGAGTTCAATAAGAACAAGGACGTGCATCTGCCCATCCTCAGCGACATCAAGTACGCCCTCACCCGCCTCAACTCGATGATCCGCAAGGAAGGTCGCGCCCGGAAAACCTTCCCCGCGTGGATCAAAGACATCGAGTCGTGGCGCAAGGCCCAGCCGCTCAAGTTCATCGATCATCATGACAAGATCGCGCCTCAACTCGTGATCAAAAAGCTCTGGGAAATGACCAAGGGCGAAGCGATCATCACCACCGGCGTAGGCCAGCACCAGATGTGGGCCGGGCAGTTCTATAACTTCGACAAGCCTCGCACGTTCCTCACTTCCGGTGGCCTCGGCACCATGGGCTTCGGATATCCCACCGCGCTCGGCGCCAAGGTGGCGTGTCCGAATAAGCAGGTGATCGATATCGACGGGGACGGCAGCTTCCTGATGAATTTGCAGGAACTCGCCACCTCCAAGGTCGAGAAAATCGACGCCAAGGTGATCATCCTCAACAACCAGCATCTCGGCATGGTGGTGCAATGGGAGGATCGCTTCTTCGATTCCAATCGCGGTCACACCTATCTCGGCGATCCCTCAGATCGCACGGGCATCTATCCCGATTATCCGACCATCTTCAAGGGTTTCGGCATCACCTGCGAGCGGGTGTTGCACAAGAAGGACCTTGAAGGCGCGCTCCAGCGACTTATCGACGCCAAAGGTGCCTATGCCCTCGACATCATGGTGCCGCATACCGAGCACGTCCTGCCTATGATTCCCGCCGGCAAAACCTTCGGCGATATCATCACGGATTAGTCAGCCTGTCGCGACGATCTATGACCGTCGCGCCTCCCTGGTAACCGCCGCTGTCCCCAGCGGCGGATGTTCTTAATCCCCCATTGGCCAGGACAACTTGTTGTCCGGGTGCGCTCCGCGTACAGAAAGCGACTATCTTCTCATTCCCAAATAGAATTTGGGTATGAGGGGACTACTCCATCAACTCGTACGAGATCGCGCTGAGAACGAAGAAGGCCGCCGTTTCGGCGCGCAGAATGATCTTCCCGAGCGAGACCGGCGCAAAACCCGCCGCGCGGGCCTGGCCGATTTCTGCGGCGGTAAAGTCGCCTTCCGGCCCGATCATAATCACAATCGGCACGCCGCTTTTCAGGCCCTGGAGATGTTCCCGCAGCGCCGTCTTGAGGGGCCGCGCCTCGTTTTGCAGCGAGGCGATCAACTTCACCGCGCCGCGCGGAATCCCGGTGACAAAATCGCGGGGCGCGATCGGCGGATGCACCACCGGAAGCCAGTTCTGGCCACATTGCTTGGCCGCCTCAATCGTCAGCTTGCGCCACTTATCGACCTTCGCCTCCGCCTTTTCCTCGTCAACCTGCGAAACGCTGTGATCCGACTGAAGCGGGATAATTTCAGAAACGCCCAGTTCCGTGGCCTTCTGAAAAATCAGATCCATCGACTTCGGCTTGGTCAGCGCCTGCGCCAGCCAGACCGGATGCGTCGTCTGGGGCGTGGACGCCTTGGCCAGAATTTGGAAGCGAACCTGGTCGCGCGCGATCTCGATGATGCGGGCCTTGGCCTCCGCGCCATGACCGTCAAAAACCGAAAAAAGATCGCCGACCGCCTGGCGCATCACCTGCACGCAATGGTGCGATTGCTCGGCATCGAGAAGACCGCGATCAAGTGATGGAGTATAAAAGCGTTTCATAAATAGTTTCGGTGGCCCGGGCTACTAGTTGCCCGGGTCGCCAGAGGCGACAGGAAGCGATGGTTTCACGCTCATTTAAAGAAGTCCTTCGCCTTCTTGAAAAACGAATTCTCTTCCGGATGGGTGTGCTCATCACAGCTATCGGCAAAGGCCTGCAGCTTGTGCTTCTGATCCAGGTTTAGTTTGGTCGGAACCTCGACATAGAGCTTTACGTGGAGATCGCCCACGCCGCGTCCATGCACTTCCGGCATTCCCTTGCCGCGCAGGCGAAAGACCTTGCCGGAAGGTGTCCCTGCCGGGACCTTGAGCACGGCGCTGCCTTCCAGGGTCGGCACCTTCACCTCGCCGCCGAGAGCCGCCTTGGCAAAGCTGATGGGGACGCTGCAAAAGAGATCGGTGCCCTCGCGCTGGAAGACATCATGCGCCTCGACGTGCAGGACGACATAGAGATCGCCCGAGGGGCCACCCCGCGAACCGCCCTCGCCCTGCCCGGACGAACGAAGCCGCGTGCCATCCTCGACGCCAGCCGGAATCTTGATCTTGATCTTGCTCGTCTTTTCCGTGCGACCTTCGCCATGGCAAGCGCGGCACGGCTTTTCGATCGTCTGGCCCGCGCCGCGGCAGCGGGGGCAAGTCTGGGCAATATTGAAGAAACCACGGGTCACCGCCACCTGGCCCTGGCCGCCGCAGGTCGCACAAGTCGTCACCTTGCTGCCCGGTTCAGCACCGGAACCATGGCAGATATCGCACGACTGGAGCTTGGCGATCTCGATCTCCTTTTCGACGCCTCGCGCCGCTTCCTGAAAGGTAATCTGCATGTCATAACGAAGATCGGCACCTCGGCCACGACCGCCCCGTTCACCGGTATCCTGGCCAAAGCCGTCGCCAAAGATGCTCTCGAAAATCCCTCCGCCTCCGCCACGGCCACCCGAGCCGAAGACCTCGCGGAAGACATCGAATGGATCGTGCACCCCGCCACCGCCGCCCATGCCACCGCCCTGCGAGAAAGCCTGGTGACCGTAACGATCATAAGCCGCGCGCTTATCGGGATTGCTGATGATCTCGTAGGCCTCGCCCAGTTCCTTGAATTTATCCTCCGCCGCCTTGTCGCCGGGATTCTTGTCGGGATGGTACTTCACCGCTAGCTTGCGGTAGGCCTTCTTGACCTCATCCGGGGTGGCATTCCGTTCCACACCCAGGACCTGGTAATAATCACGCTTCGTTGTCGCCATGGAGTCTTTCGTATCTTCTTTCGTATCTAAAAATGGAGCCGCTTAGGATGCCTTGCCTTCACTGGGTTTGGCGACAAAAACCGACGCGGGACGCAATAAACGATCCTTGAGCTTATAGCCCTTCCGCATTTGGGTGAGGACATGCCCCTCTGGATGCTCGTCCGACTCATGATGACCCAGCGCCTCATGCCGATGCGGGTCAAAGGGATGTCCGACCGCCTCAATCGGCTCGACGCCAGCTTCACGGAGGAATTGCTGAATTTGTGCCAAAACCATTTCGAAGCCCTGGGAAATCGCCTTGGCATCGGTCGCGGTCTTGGCCGCCTGCATGCCCATCTCAAAATTATCGATCACGGGGAGGAGCTTTTCGAGCAAGGCTTCACCGGCATAACGAACCGCTTCCTCTTTTTCGCGGAGGATTCGCTTGCGGGAATTGTCCCAGTCGGCTTGGGAACGAAGGAGACGATCTTTCAGTTCCGCGACCTGGGCCGTGAGCGCGGCGTTTTCCTGCACGAGAGGGTCAACCTCCGTCGTTACGGCTTCCGGGGGAAGCACCTCTCCCTCGATGGGTTGATCCAGTGTCTCGTCTTTGTTTTCGGCTTTATTTTTCATGTTCAAATTTCTGTTTTATTCATCGCACCTCTGCACCGCCGCCAGCGTGATATCATCGTTCTGGGGATGCCCACGGCTAAAATTCTGCACCCGATCAACGATCGTTTTCACCAGAAAATCGACGCTTTGCGGACCCGCATCGCGGAGTACGGCCTTCAGTTGTTCCTGGCCAAACTCATTTCCTTCATCGTCAAGCGCTTCATTGATTCCATCGGTGTAAACCACCACGGTGTCGAGTGGTGAGAGTTCTACTGTAACATCCTTGATGACTTCGTCAAAGACATCGCCAGCGTCAATTCCCAGGGCCATGCCCGGTGCCTGCAGGGTCTCAATATGCTTGAAATGATCCCGGCAACACAAGGGCGATTCATGCCCCGCCCGCGCCAGGGTGAGCGTCCCGGATGAATCCAGGATCATGTAGAGCATGGTGATAAACATGTCTTCCCGGATATCGGGATAGAGCTGCCGGTTCACCGCGCGCAAGACCTGGGCGGGCGACAAATTCCCCGTCGCCTTGCTGCGCAGGACGCTCCGGCACATGGCCATGATGATTGAGGCCGGAACCCCCTTCCCGCTGACATCGGCCACGGCTACGCCCCAGTGCTTGGCATCGACCTGAATGAAATCGAAGTAGTCGCCGCTGACCTGTTGCGCGGGGATGTTCAGGGCAGCGCAGTTGAAGCCTTCCATCCGGGGGGCGTCGCTGGGCAGAAGAATGCGCTGGATTTCCCGCGCCACCTCGATTTCGTGGTCTAGCTTCTTCTTCTCGGTCAGCTCGGTGTAAATCTTCGCATGTTGCAGGGAGTAGGCGGCCTGGTCGGCCACCGATTTCACCAGGTCAAAATCGGCCTTGCTGAAGGGTTGTCCGTCTTCCCGGTTGGCCAGGGCCAGGACGCCCAGTTGTTCGGCCCGGTAATGGAGCGGGACGGCCAGGTAGGTGGAGGTCTGTAGCGACTGCTGCTTGAACCAGGGGAAACTCGGGTCAGCCTCCGCTTTCTCAACAAGAACCCCTACTCCGGTTTGAGCGACTTCCGCAATAATCGTCCCCGAACCCGCCGGAACAGCCTCCAGTTTCAGGAAGGCCTGAAGGTCCTCGATTTTCGCCGCCAATTGCTCGGCCACGGCAGGGGCGATCATCAACGGCGGGGGAAAGTTCCCCTCGACTGAGGCGGCGATCAGTTTTTGCCGGTCAAAGTCCCACAGGTAGATGGCCGCCCCCTTCGCTGCGGTCACCTTGCGGGCGCAGGTGATAATGATCCGCAAGAGATGCTCCCGGTCGATCTCCTCGGTAAAGGCCTCGCCCAGATCGTGAAGAAAGTCGTAAACGATCTTCTTTTCCTGCTGAAGCGCGGCAAATTCCCGCTGGTATTGGGCCTGGAGCCGGAGGCTGATCCGGAGCCTGCCCTTGATATAGATCACGCCCAGGACCAAAAAGATCATCACCACGATGGCGAGAGACCAGGCAAGGATATGCATAGGGGAAGACCAGCCTAGCAGAATGGGGCGGGTGTCTATGCCAAAATGGCTACCCGACCGGGGGACTTAATTTTTGTCCACGTTGCCGAGATCCTCACGGAGGAATTCGACGACATCCTTGAATTTCGGAACATTCCGCGCATCGAACTCCATCAGCGCTTCATGCGCTTCCAGAATCGTGGGTGCCGCCTCCGCCCGGGTCGGGACAGGACAGGGCATTTCATGGTAGCTGTCCTCCGTCATGCCATTCATTTTAAGAGCCTGAGTGCCGGTTCCCGAACCGTTGCCATTCCCACCGTTTCCGTTCGATGACTTGCCATTCTCGGAGGAACCTGTCCCGTCAATGTGGATCAGGCGATCCAAGCCGAGATTCTTCAGCAATTCCAGGTTACGAGGACTGGCATTGAGAACATGGAGAACACCCGTCCCTGCATCCTTGATCTTAAGGCCAAGCCCCAGCAGGATGCCGAGAAAGGTACTATCGAGATAGGTACAAGCTCCCAGATCAACGACAAAGCGGTGCACACCATCCTTGAGAAGCTGCAGATAGAATGACTTAAGACAGCCAGAATTCTGAAACGAGCCCCGTCCCACTACCTTGATGAAACCAAGGTCGGCACTGCGTGCCACCAAAATTTTCGACATCTCCACCCTCAAACTATAAGTCAGGGGTTGAAAAGGGTCAATGCCTAGAACCTTAAGGCAATGAATTAAATTGTCGCAATCTAAGCTTAGCTTACCTTATCAAATGTAAACTTATAGTGTAATACATTGCTCTCAAGCAGTTTACGTGTATGATTGGAAAATGAAGCTCGTCGTCGCGATCACGGGTGCCAGTGGGTCACTTTATGCTCAAAGATTGCTGGAAATTCTCCACGCCGATCCGCAGGGCCCCCATGAAGTCCACGTTGCCCTGAGCCGTCACGCCCAGGAGGTCGCCCAAGCCGAGATCGGCAAGCTAGTCATCCCCGAGGGCTTTCAGGTTCATGGCGATCACTCGATGCAAGTCCCCTACGTGAGCGGATCAACCAAGTTTGATGCCATGGTCATCATCCCCTGCTCGATGGGGACGGTCGGGCGGATCGCGCATGGCTATTCCGACAGCGCCATCATCCGGGCGGCCGATGTCTTTCTGAAGGAAAAGCGGAAGCTCATCATCGTCCCGCGCGAAACGCCGTGGAATCTCATCCAGGCTCGAAATATCGTAACCGTCCTGGAAGCCGGAGCCCAGGTTATCCCGGCCATTCCAGCGTTTTACCATCGCCCCGAGACGATCCTTGATCTGGTCGATACCGTCGTCGCTCGCGTGCTGGATCACTTGAGCGTGAAGCACGCGCTGACCAAGAGATGGATGGAACCGGAAACTCAGGATTGATCTCCTGACGGGGATCAGCGGCGAACTTGCCATTATCGGCAAAAGCAGGTAAGATTGTCTTACCGTGCAGACCAAAGTCTCCAGCAAAGGTCAGGTCGTTCTTCCCATTTCCATAAGGAATCGCCTCCACATTCTGGAAGGAGATCCTTTAGAGGTTTTGGTCGAAAATGAACGTGTGGTTCTTGTCCCCAAAAAACGGCGTAAGTTCAAAACCTGGGTAGAGACCTCACCCGTCACAGGGCTTCCGGTGATTGTCAGTGAAAAAGGCGCACCCAAAATTACGAGCGACTGGGTTGCGCAAATGATGGAAGAAATTCCGTGACGTATCTTCTGGATGTCAACGTTCTCATTAGTCTCGGTTTTAAGCGCCACGACTTTCATGAACGCGTCGAGGCTTGGATACAAACCTTGCCGGAAATACGTTTTGCCACGTGTGCCATAACTGAACTTGGCTTTGTCCGTATTTTAGCCCAACACCCCGATTACGATCTAACCGTCGCTTCGGCCCGGGATAAACTAAAACAACTCAAATCGGCCTTAGGAAAGCGACTCGTTTTCATCACTGATGATGTTGGTGTCGAGCGCTTGCCGGCCTGGGTCAAGCATCCCAAGCAAACCACGGATGGCCATCTCGCTGCGCTGGCCAAGACCCATGGAGCCGTCCTCGCCACCTTGGATGCCAAAATTCCCGGCGTCTTCCTCATTCCCGGCAAATAGTTCCTTCGGCTTTATCCTTTTCACTTTTATCCGTATCTTTTTCTTATGCCCTCTTCCGTTGCCATGACCTCGCCTCCGGGCCGACCGCGCACAGGTTGGTTGCGGCAAATCACGGGCACGCTGGAGCTGATCAAATTCTCCCACTCAGTTTTCGCCCTGCCCTTCGCTTTATCGGCCATGCTGCTGGCCGCGCGCGGCGTCCCCGACCTTTGGACTCTGCTCTGGATTCTCTGGTGCCTCGTCGCCGCGCGGACGGCGGCCATGGCCTTCAACCGCTGGGCGGATTGGGACTACGACACGTTCAACCCCCGTACCAAGCGCCGGTCCCAACTCGGCACCAAACGCACGACCATGGGACTCTGCCTCATCGCGCTGATCGCCTTCGTCCTCGGCTCGGCACAGCTCAATTTCCTCACTCTCGCCCTCTGCCCGCTCGCCTGCGTAATCATCCTGGGTTATTCGTTGACCAAGCGTTTCACGGCTTACTCCCATGCGTTTCTGGGGCTCGCGCTAGCCGCCGCACCGATGGGGGCTTGGGCCGCCACCACCGGCAATCTCGAGTCACCCCTCCCCTGGATGCTCGCGACCGCGGTCTGGTGCTGGGTCTTTGGCTTCGATCTGATCTATGCCACGCAGGACGTGGACTTTGATCGCCAGGCCCGGCTTCATTCCTATCCGGCTCGACATGGGGTGAAGGCGTCCCTGCGATTAGCCCGGCTCCTCCATTTTTTCACCTGGCTTATATTACTGTCTTTCGGTTGGCTTGGACAGCTAGGGGTGCCATATTGGATAGCCATGGCCCTGATCTTTTTTGCTCTGATCTTTGAGCATATCTATAGCCGTTCCACGGATTTGGCCGGAATCAATATCGCCTTTTTCCAAATGAATGCGCTGGTGGGACTTTTTCTGGTTATCGGCGTGGGCACGAGTCTCTACTGGCCTCAACAAGAGCTCACCTTGTTGGATGGCCATCTTCTGATTATACCCGGGGGCCATTACCGATGAGCTTCATGGATGCCATCCTCGCCCGCGAAGGCCTGACCGATATTGCGGAAAAAGTCTTCGCCGCCCAGCGTCTCACGGATGACGAGGCCCTTCGCCTCTATGCCGTGAAGGATCTCAATGCGCTTGGTTACCTGGCCAATCACGTCCGTGAGCGCAAGAACGGCAACGTCGCCACCTACATCCTCAATCTCTACCTCAACTACTCCAACATCTGTATCCTGAGCTGCCAATTCTGCGCTTTTGCCCGCCGCCCCCACGAGAAGGAAGGCCAGTTTACCTATGACATTGAGGAAATGACCCGGCAGGCAAAGGAGGCCTACGACCAGGGCATTACTGAAATCCACATGGTCGGCGGACTCAACCCGAAGCTACCTTTTGCTTACTACACGGAACTGGTCAAATCACTCAAGACCGCGTGCCCGAACCTCAAAGTCAAGGCGTTCACCGCCATCGAAATCCGGCACCTCGCCGAGCGTGTTGCAAAAAGGCCGATTCGTGAGACGCTCGAAATCCTGCGCGATGCGGGCCTCAATTCCCTCACCGGCGGCGGTGCGGAAATCTTTGACCCGGCGGTTCGCGACACCATTTGCCGCGGCAAGGAAAGCGCGGAGGAATGGCTGGAAGTCCATCGCATCTGGCACCAGATGGGCGAGCGCAGCACCTGCACCATGCTCTATGGTCATGTTGAGACCGTTGCCCAGCGTGTCGACCACCTGCGCCGACTTCGCGAGTTACAGGACGAGACGCATGGCTTCACCGCGCTGGTTCCCTTCGCCTACGAACCGGAGAACAACAAGCTCACCCATCTTGGCCTCGGTCGAGCCTCGGCTTTCGAGGACTTGCGGAATCTCGCCATCGCCCGGCTTTACCTCGATAACTTCGATCACATCACCGCCTACTGGGTCAGCTTGGGCCTGGCCACGGCCCAGATCGCGCTCAGCTTTGGCGTCGACGACCTGCACGGTACCATCCATCAGGAAAAAATCTTTCATATGGCCGGCAGCCAGACGCCGCAAGGCCAGACCGTGATCACCCTCGAACGTGCCATCCGCGAGGCGGGACGCATTCCCGTTCAGCGCAACACCTTTTACCAGCAACTTCAGGGAAAGCCCGACCTGACACCGATTCCCGATACGCCGCAGCAGCAGGAAGGAGTCTTGGTGTGAAATTCGTTTTTGCCGTGATCGACTGGATCACCGGTTTATCGTTCCTCCTGCCCAAGGAAGAACAATCCAAGTATCCGCCTCGTAAATCTACAAATAAGGAATCGGAAAAATGAGCACTCTTTCCGATAATAATCCGACCCGCGCATTCACGGCTTCAAAGCCGTTGCCCAAGCTCGTGCCGCTCAATCCCAACGAACCGCACCGGCTCGGCTCCGTTCCCTATCTCAATGCGAGTCCCCTCACCTATGCGATTGCCGAGCCCGTGGTTCTGCTGGAGCCGAGCAAGCTGGCCGTTGAACTGGCCCAGGGACACCTCCATGCCGCGCTCGTCCCGCTTGCCGAGGTGCTGGAAAATGCCGCGTCCTATCACATCGTCGATGGCCTAGCTATCGGATCGCTCAACAGCGTCTACAGCGTCATCCTCGTCCACACGCTGCCGGTCATTCGCATGGAAACCGTGGCGCTCGATCCGGCGTCGAAGACCTCCAATCAACTCATCCGCGTCCTGCTCCAGAAATATTATCGCCGTCGCCCGAATTATGTCTCGCAGGACGAACCGGCCGACGGTCAACTCATCATCGGCGACCCGGCGATTCTCTACCGCCGCACCCATCCGGACGAACGCTATTTGGACCTCGCACAATCATGGCATTCTCACACGGGACTGCCCTTCGTCTTCGCCGTCTGGGCCGTGCGCAAGGATGCGCCTGATGTGGTCGCTCTCGCCAAGAATCTCCGCGCCGCGGCCAAGATCGGTCTCCAGGCCCGCGACGAAATTGCCCGCACCCATTTCGAATACCGTTACCTCACCGAGCATCTCTACTACCATCTCGGTGCTCCACAGAAGAAGGCCATTGCCACGTTTGCTGCAGACCTGGTGGAAATCGGGCAACTTTCCGTCATCCCTGAGCTGAGTTATTTATGACAAACCCTGAGTCAAATAAGTCTCAAGAGGCCAGATGTGCCGCTACGGCTTACGCTGACTTCAATCCGGTTAATCCCGTCCAAATCTTAACCTCACCATGATCCAACCCGTCCTCGATTCCGAAATCAAAGCCAGAGTCCTTGATGGTGGCCGCATCACGCCAGAAGAAGCCAAGCAGCTCTATTTTGCACCTCTCACGGAACTCGGTGAACTGGCTGATGCCCGCCGACGCCAACGCAAAGCCGCGGCTTACGATGGCCACGGCAACGAGATCGTCACCTACATCATCGACCGCAACATCAATTACACCAACATCTGCAACGTCTATTGCAAGTTCTGCGCCTTCATGCGCACCGAACGCAACGACGACAGCTATGTCCTTACCCCGGAGCAAATCGGAGCGAAAATCACAGAACTCGAATCGATTGGCGGCACCCAAATTCTGATGCAGGGTGGCCATCACCCGAAGCTCGGCATCGATTACTACCTCAATCTCCTTCACTACATCCGCACCAACCATCCCACGATCAACATCCACGGCTTTTCCCCGCCGGAGTTCAACCATTTCGCGGACGTCTTCGGCATGACGCTGGAAGAAGTCATCACCAGGTTCAAGGAAGCGGGCCTCGGCTCCATTCCCGGCGGTGGCGGCGAAATTCTCGTCGACCGAGTCCGCAACGCCATCGCGCCACTCAAGTGCAACTCGGACCAGTGGCTCGAAGTCATGCGCATCGCCCACCGTCTCGGCCTGAGCAGCTCTGCCACCATGATGTTCGGCCATGTCGAAAGCGTGGACGACCGCATCGAACATCTAGTCCGCTTGCGCGACGTGCAGGACGAGACGGGTGGCTTCACCGCCTTCATTTGCTGGACCTTTCAAAGCGACGGCACGAAAATGCAGAATATCCCGCCGACCGGCTCGCACGAATATCTCCGCATGCAGGCCCTCAGCCGCATCTTCCTCGATAATTTCGACAACATTCAGTCGTCCTGGGTCACGCAAGGCCCGAAAATCGGTCAGGTCGCACTCCAGTATGGCGCGAACGATTATGGCAGCGTCATGATGGAGGAAAACGTCGTCTCCGCTGCGGGCACCAGCTTCCGCCTCACCGTTCCCGAGATCAAGAAAGCCATCACCGAACTCGGCTACGAAGCAAGGCAACGGGACAACTGGTACCGGCTGCTCAACTAAGCCTTTAATTCTACAGGTTCTTGAAATAGAGCGACCTTTTCATCGACAATCTCCCGCTGCAAGGGCCGTGGTTTCCGGAAAATCTTTTCGGCAAAGGCCCTGATATACTTCGAATCGAGTCTGGGAGCCTGCCAGGAACCAAGCGCCTTCAACCGTTTCCGACGCTCCTGCTCACTAACCCAGCTCAAAACCCAAGCCAATCGACTCACGAAAGGCTCAATGAAGCGTAAAGTGCGGTTGGCCACTTTCCCCGCCAGGGAGCCAAATCGATCTGCAATCGCTTGACGCAGGGGCCAATAGATCCGTCCACGAAGATTATCATACCAAACCGCATGCTCGTTTGAAAATTGGACCCCCCATTTATCGGAGAATGCCCGTTCGTTAGCCGCAACTAATGGCGGACTCCATCGCGCCAAAAAGTACTTCTTATCGTTCCAGTCGAGCGGAGGCGGAAGCTGAAAACGGACGACGGCTGAGGGCTCAAACCAAATCTTTCCCCCGGCCGCCCGGATCATCAGTGAGCAATCGGTGTGATCCAAGGCAGGCCCCAGCTTTTCATCAAAAGGACCGATCTGATCCAGAATATCCTTCCGCACCAGGCAGGCGTGATATTCCATCAATCCCGTCTGACAGCGCCGGAAGGGTTCCTCTGGTCGCGCCCGGTAACTGAGCGGGTGGATTTCGTTGAAATAGAGTTTACCGTTCCGCTCCTCGACACCGCAATCGGCGCCGCACATATGGACGATCCAGTCCCCGCCTTCCTCACGATGTTCATAGAGCGGCATCACTGCGGCAGCGCCAGTTTCCTCCGCGCATTGGATCAGGTTCTCCGCCCACCCATCGAGGACATTGATATCGTTATCCAGCAATATGACATACTTGGAGCGGACATGGGGAAGCGCCAGGTTATAAGCCTCGTGCTGCGTGATATAAAAGCCGGTGCGAATCAGCTTGATGGCGCCTTCAGCCGCGAGCACATCCAGTTTTCCAGCCCAAGGTTGCGGCGAGCCACCATCCACATAGATCACCGGATAATGTCCGGAATTATGGGCCATCACATCGTGATAGGAGGATTCCACACGACTGAATTTATCGCGAGGAACAATTACCAAGGTGCAAAGAGGTACCTCCATGCCTACGTTGGTATAACAACTCATGTGAGTTGACCAGCGTCAAATGGGTAATTTTTAGCCAACTTTACAAAGAAGGCTCTTCCTATCTAGGCAACGCAAAGAAAATAAGCATGACCAATGTGGGCCCCAGAGCGGCCAGAAAAAGACCACCGGGAGCGATACTTCCCTCGGGGAAGTACTTCTGCAAAATCGATTGCCCGGCGGGGTTCGGGGCATTGGCAATGACCGTCAATCCGCCACCGCAAATCGCCCCGGAAACCACGGCGTCCTTCAGTTCATTGCTGAAGCTGGGAACCAGGGTAGCCAGGTAAGTGATCGCCGCGTTGTCATTGAAAGCGGTCAGGACGGTCGCACCGATGAGGAGCGGATATTCACCCAGGCGACTCAGCACCGGCTCGATCCACCACGCCTGCAGGCCTCCGTGCACGACCAATCCCGCGAGGAAAAAGCCGACGAGCATCGGTGACTTCATGTTGATCTCATCCTGATAAGCGAGCGTCGTCATCGTGAAGGCGAGGAAGAAAAGAAATCCTCCGATGAATAGAGCGGGCTCGTGGGCGAAGTAGACCGTCATACCCAGGAATAAAAAGTGGATAGCCGTAATCCAAAGTGGAACCGATTCCTGCCGTTCCGATTCATCAGGAGGGAGAACCCGGTCCGCCACCGTCATCCGTGTGAATTCTTTCCGGAAGAACAGGAAGTAAGCGACGTTACTGACGATGATTCCCGCGAGGGCCCGGTCACCAAAGTTGGAAAGCATGTAGTAGCTGCTCCAGCCCCATTTCCCGGCCACCATCAAGACAGGTGGCGCGGCAAAATTCGTCAGCGCGCCCCCGACGGAAACATTAACGAAGAGGAGCCCCAGTGTCGCGTACATGAATTTGTTGCTCGGGCCGAGGCGATAGAATTCACGACCGAGCAACACCGCGCAGATGGTCATCGCCGCCGGTTCCGTGATCAGCGAGCCCAATAGCGGTCCAACGGTGAGAAGCGCAAACCACCAGCGCGCCGGAGAATTCCCAGCAAGAAGTCCCAGTACCTTCACTGCGGCCTGCACGATGGGGCGACTGGCGGCAATGGCCATGATGACTACCACGAAAAGTGGCTCCGTATAGCTGACGGTGGAATCGAGATAATAGCGGGCGGTGGGCCCTCCCTTAAAACAGGTGAGCAATACTGCAAGCGGAATGACCCAAAGTCCGAACACGGCCTCAACCTCTCCCAGAAAATGGAGCACGGCGGCGGGGATACTCTGCCGCAACCGGCGGGGTAATTTCTCCTTGAGATCATCGCCATGGATTTGCTTAAGCTTTTCCTCAAAATCGTGCTGCACCTGATGGGACAGATGCATGAGCTTGGGGGCGAGGAAGGTGTGCACAATCGCAATCAGAAAAATGATCGTTGCGACAAGATTGAACGGTTCCGCCTGCACGCGATGAACCAGAACCGGCCAAAGATGCGTCATGTCCCTGTCCTGATAGGAATCAAGCGACGGTGGAAATTCACCGGCCGGGGCCGAGGGCGCAGCAAGGGCCGGAAGCGAAAACACCATTGTTCCCGCCACCGTCAAAAGGCCTTTAAGAATCAAACGGCTCAATGTCACCATGGTTTGATGGCGTGAATGGGAGCAAGGATCAAGCCTCTTCGTCGGAAATAAAGCGCCGCATGCATCCAATGCGGATGTCATGCGGCGAATTATGGGCAAAATTGATAACTCTGATTAGAACGGCAGCGGAAACCGCGCGGTGATTTCCCGGACATGATCCCGGATCTTGCCGAGACGCGCGGCATCGGTGCGATGCTCCACCGCTTCCTCGATGAGATTGGCGATGTCAAACATCTCGTCTTCCTTCATGCCACGCGTGGTGACCGCAGGCGTGCCGAGACGAATGCCGCCTGCCTTGAAGGGGCTCTGCCTATCAAACGGAATCGCGTTCTTGTTCACTGTGATGCCAGCCTGGTCGAGCACGTCGGAAACTTCCTTGCCGGTGATGTTCTTAGGCTGAAGATCAACTAGCATGAGATGGTTGTCCGTGGTGCCGGAGACAATGCGGAAACCATTCTTCTTCATGCCTTCACAAAGCGCCTTGGCATTGCGGGCCACCTGCTGCTGATAGGCCTTGAATTCCGGCTTGAGCGCTTCGCCAAAAGCAACCGCCTTGGCCGCGATCACATGCATGAGCGGTCCGCCCTGCACGCCGGGGAACACTTGGGAATCGATCTCCTTGGCATATTTCTCCTTGCAGAAGATCAGGCCGCCCCGGGGTCCACGCAGGGTCTTATGGGTTGTCGTGGTCACAAAATCGGCGTAAGGCATCGGCGACGGATGAACTCCCGCCGCAACAAGACCCGCGATATGCGCCATGTCGACGAAGAGCAATGCCCCGCACGCATCCGCGATCTTGCGCAGGCGCGGGAAGTCGATGATCCGCGAATAGGCGGAAGCCCCGGCGGTGATCATCTTCGGGCGATGTTCCTTCGCCTGCACTTCAAGCGCATCATAATCAATCGTCTCGGTTTCCTTGCTTACACCGTAGTGAACCACGCGATAAAAGCGGCCGGAAAAATTCATCTTGTGCCCATGGGTCAGGTGACCTCCATGCGCGAGATCCATGGTCAGGATCAGGTCGCCGGGCTGGAGCGTGGCGAAGTAGACGGCGGCGTTGGCCTGGGAACCGGAGTGAGGCTGAACATTGGCGTGCTCGGCATTGAAAAGACGCTTGGCACGCTCGATGGCGAGTTCCTCGACGACGTCCGCATTCTCACAACCACCGTACCAGCGTTTCTTCGGATAACCCTCCGCATACTTGTTGGTCAGGCAGGAACCCTGCGCTTCCATCACCGCGCGGCTGGTAAAGTTCTCGGAAGCTATCAGCTCAATGTTATCGCGTTGACGGTCATGCTCATGTTGAATCGCGCGATAAATATCGGGATCGGCTTCCGAGAGGCTCGGAATGTGTGGCGTGACGGAGGGAACGGAGGTGGCAGGTTTGGTTTCCATGAGAGGGATTGGGCTTTCTTGTCTCACACCAGTATAGGCGGTGTTGATCCATGCATCGAGGATTTCCCGGAGGCGTTTGCCGCGGATTTCCTGCGAGGCGATACATAATACATTGGCATCATGTTGCTCCCGGCTCAAGCGCGCCATTTCAACATTATGAACCAGGGCGGCCCGGATGCCCGGAATCTTGTTCGCCGCCATGCTCAAGCCAAAGCCGGTGCGGTCAATGACGATCCCGCTGTCGGCCTGCCCTTGGGCGACGGCCGTGGCCACGCGCGTGGCGATTTCCTCTGCCGTGCTGCCGCCCAGGTCTTCATAGGGAAACTCATTCTGGTCGAGCCAGGAGCGGACCTGCTCCTTAAGCTCCGTGCCATCGGTATCTGCGGCAATGGCGACTTTCTTCCGGGCGGTAACGCGGGTCTCATCGTGGGTGGAGCGTAAAACGAGATCGAGAAGTCGGGGCAATGCCGCGCGGATCTGGTCGCGACATTTACGGTAGGTCTCGCGGGACTGACCGATCGGATCTGAGACTTCCCGTTCCATGACGGGCAATTCGGTCTCGAACTCGCGCAGGAGAAAGGTCTTCTCCGCGGCAGAAGGAAAAAGGAGCAACATCGAGTCGAGATGGCCGTAGGTCATGACAAAGATAAAGTCGGCCTTCCGCACCGTATCGGCCATTAGAGGTTTGCTGCGGATGTTGCGGATATCGATCCCCAGCTCATTCATGACTTCAATGGAATGGAGGCTGGGCACTTGCCCCCCCACGGCCCCGATCCCAGCGGAGGTGACCTCAATGTCACGACGGCCCCGGATCAAATCCGCAAAGAGCCCTTGCGCCATCGGGCTGCGACAGATATTGCCGGTACAAACAAAGAGGACGGTTCTCATCTCGAAAGAGCTAAACTCTTACATGAAATTCGACCACTGGCTAGGGTCTGTTTTCATTGAATCGTCCCGGCAGCTGGCGGCAGGGCGACGACGCGCGCGGGAGACGGAACGGCTCTCTGGGAAAGACGGATGGCCTTCAGGCTGTCGAGAGCCGAGATCAAGGCGACGTCCCGCGCGGGAGGAAGGCTCCGATAATGGTCATCGGGCTTCTTCTCCATGGAATCCAGATAGGCATTCCACTCCGGATCCTGTCCCTCCACGAGGGACGCTTCGCTCATCCGATCGCGCTTGGCCGATTCCTGGATCACCTCTTGAACATGGTTGTCGCGAATCAGGATGAGGGCCATTTTTTCCACTTTGTCATTAACCGTGAGCACAATATCGGGAACGACCGGCTGATTCCAGGGCAACGCCGCCGGCCTTAACTTTGTCTCGGCGAGCGATCCAAGCGGGAGAATCGGGGCCACAAAATAGCGCAGGAGTTGACCCGTAGAGAGCTTCTGCTCCTCAAAAATACCCAACCTACCCGCAGTTGGACGGCCTACCACCAGAGCCCCATCCTTCTTGAGACAAGCTGCCAGAGCCTCTGCCGCACCTGAAGTCTGGTTATTGGTCAGAACCACGATGGGAAAGTGAATGCCTTGATTTACCGGTTTCACGCCGGGATTATCGCTAGTCCCTTTGCCCAACTTCGATAAGGTCATATCCGCCGGGGAACAAATTGCCAGAACCTGAGCCGCGCCGGAATAATCGTCGGGCTCCAGATTGGAGCGAAGGTCCAGAACGACCCCGGTTGGAGCCGGATTGGCCTGAGCCAGTGACTCGGCGAGATCAGACCAAGTGGTCTTCGGGGTGAAAGATGAAAGCCTCCAGTAGATGACGTCACCGGGCAAGACGGCTGTCAGTATCGTCGAAGAACCCGAAACGGAATCGGGGGTCACCAAGCTGATCCCGCCGCTGGAACGGGCGATGAGGTCGCTGACGCGATCTCCCGGTTTAAAGTTGAGGTCTTTAAAGCCCGCATACTTCGCTTCCAGAATCGGCAAGGCCTCCGCGAGCGGATCGGTGGAGCTGGAGGAAGCAATGGCTATCGGATCGGCCCAGATAATAGGCGCCGTCATGAAGAGAATACTCAGGGATAAGAGATGCAGTGCTTTCATTCCAGCGTGAGCCGAGCGGCAATATCGCGCCGATACTGGCTTCCCGCAAAATGAATCTTGGCCGCCCGCTGGTACGCGAGTTCCCTTGCCGTGGCCAGATCGTCCGCCCAGGCGGTGACACTCAGGACGCGTCCGCCGTTGGTCACCACGCTTGTGCCGTCTTGTTTCGTTCCCGCGTGGAAAACGGTCGTCCCGGGTAATTCAAGATCAAGTCCCTCAATGGGCACTCCCGTTTCCGGGGTTCCAGGATAACCCCCAGCCGCCAGGACGATAGTCACGGCATGCCTGGAGTTGAGCTTGAGGGTGACTTGCCCCAATCGCTGTTCGCGCACGGCTTGGAAGAGTTCAACCAAGGGGGTATCGATCAGCGGCAGCAGCACCTGGGTCTCCGGATCGCCCCCACGGACGTTAAACTCGAGGATGCTCGGGCCGTTCTTGGTCCAGATGATGCCGATGTAGAGGATCCCCCGGAAATCAATGCCCTCTTTGCGGAATGCGGCCAGTACCGGCTCAACAACCTCGCGTGAGATCTGCCCCAACAATTCCGGCGTGGCAAACGGTGCCGGGGCGTAGGCTCCCATCCCACCCGTGTTCAGGCCGGTATCCCCTTCCCCGAGCTTCTTGTGATCCTGGGCGATGGGTAAAAGGACGTGCGAGATTCCGTCCGTCAGCACATGCACCGACATCTCGCGCCCGGGCAGGAATTCCTCGATCAGCAATTGATTTCCCGCGTCGCCAAAGACGCGTTGATCCATGATGTCATAAATCGTCGTCGCGGCTTCTTCCGCCGTTTGGGCAATAATCACGCCCTTGCCCGCCGCGAGCCCGTCGGCCTTAATAACCTGGGGAAAGGTGGGATGTTTCTGGCTGTAGGCGCGCGCGGAACGGGAATCTGAAAATCCTTCGCCCGGTGCCGTGGGAAGACCATACTTGAGGAGGAAATTCTTCGTATAGACTTTGCTCCCTTCCAACCGGGCCGCTGCGCCATTGGGGCCAAAAATCGGGAGCCCTTCCGCTTCAAAGCGATCAACCACCCCGGCGCAAAGCGGCGCTTCCGGCCCGACAATGGTCAGATCCGGTTTCTCCTTTGCAGCCCAATCGACGAGACCGTCCAAATCCGTGACGCCGAAGGGAAGATTCGTACCCAGCTTTCCGGTACCCGCGTTACCGGGGGCCGTGAAAAGCTGAAGCTGTGGATCGTCCTGGCATAGGCGCCAAGCCAAGGCATGTTCCCGCCCACCTGAACCGATGAGGAGAATTTTCACGGCGATTTCAACAGGTAAAGAGTTGGCTGCTCCGGCAGAGTCGCCCGCGTGACCACGATTTCATCTGAACTGATCCGCCGGATCGGTAACTTGGTCGCGGAGAGATAATCGTCCAACGACCGGAGCGGGAGATCGCCGGAGAGGTTGGTTTTGTAATTAATGGGGATGATGATCTTCGCACTGAGGTCACTGACGACCTGGTTCAGTTCCGCGACGCTTAAGGTGTTAAGCCCCACGGGCAGGAACAGGACATCGACATGCCCCAGTTGAATCTTCTCCTGCGAATTCAGCGGCCTACTGATCCGCCCGAGATAACCAAAGGTTACGCCATCAAAGGTCAGGCTGAATGCCGTATTGGCGCCACCCTCCCCGGAGGGGTCTTTTTGGAGAGAAATACCATGGAAAGGAATGCCATTGGCCCGCTGCAAGCCCACGGCCATGACGCTCCGGAAGATAAGCGGATTTTCAAAGATCAGGTCCGCGCCGCAATGGTCTTCCGCCTCATCGCTGACGAGAACGAAATCGGCTCCAAGGTGCTGGGGAAATTTATAGTGGACGGTCGCCGGGCCGAAAGGATCGATGGCCGCCCGTATGCCTACCGATGAAGTCAGGTAAACAAAGCCGTGTCCAAACCAATGGACATTGACACCACCCGGCACCGCCAAGGGCGTGGCGAGATCGGCGGCGCTGACCGGTAACGCACGCGGAGGAGCATTGGTTGAGGATGCCGACTGGGCCCAAGCCGGGCAGATCGTCAGAAGAATAAGAAGCAGGACAGAAGTGAAACGCACCGCGCCAACCTAGCAGAACGGGCCGGGAGGAAAATGAAATTTCTGCGTCGTGGTAATCCGAACTTATAAAACTAAAGTGAAACCTCCGGCCTTTCGACCGGAGGTCTCTTACGGCGATCCCGGCGCGCCTCGGTAGATTTGGCGCGACGAAAACCCAGATCAACCCTGGATTTCGATCCGGCGGGGCTTGACGGCCTCGGCCTTGGGGAAGGTCAGAGTCAGAACGCCCTGCTTCAGTTCCGCCTCGACGGCGTCCCGGTTGACCCGGTGATCGATCTCAAGTTCCAAGAGGAAATCGGCCTCCTGGATTTCGCGATGAACGGGCGTCCATTCTGCCGGAACGGTAAAATTGCGCCGCCCCAATACCGTTAGCGTTTCGCCGTTCACGGTGGTTTCCACCGAGGACTTGTCCACGCCCGGCAGCCAGACGGTCAGCACAAAGGCTTCGTTGGTCTCCCGGATTTGGTGCTTCGGCGTAACGGTTGGCGCGGAGGTGGATCGCGTTACAGACTGGGGTTCAAGTGTAGTGTTTTGACTCATGGAGTTCCTTTCTTATACAAGAGTTATTTGACGGTGATGGCGATTTGCTTCGGCTTGACCTCTTCGCTCTTGGGCAGCTTGACCGTGAGCACGCCATTTTCATAAGTGGCCTGGATCTGATCCAGCTTGAGGTGCTCGGGAAGCGTGACGGAGCGACTGACCCGCCGTTCCTCGGTGACCGCGTTTGCCGCTTCTTTCTTGGAGGACTTGGTTTCGCCGGTCTTTTGGTAACCGCTAATGGTCAGAATGCCATCGGCGACTTCCACATTAATTTCGTCCTTCGTGAAACCAGACAGTTCGGCCCGGACGACGAAGGCGTCCTTTTCCTGGAAGAGGTCGATGGGGAACTCGCTGACGAGGCCGCCTAGCAACCCGCGCTGCAAGGTGCTGAGCGCTGGAAAGGCGACGTCGAAGAGTCGATCCATCTCATTCCGGAGGGTTGAGTAACTGGTGGAGGGGTTGAATAGTGGTGAATTTTGATAACGTACGATTTTCATGGAGAGTTATCCTTTCTTTTGAAATGACTTCTGCATGAGAAATGCCATTTTCATTAGCGTCATAACTTTCAATTTTTCAACTACTTACTTAATATCAGCAGTACGAACTTAGAGTCACTTTGACTCTATTTAGCATTCGTGTCCAAGCAGGCAAGCGTCATAACGGCACACTTATAACCCTTTTTCTTCGCGACAAACTAGGAGCTCTTGGGTTTAAAAGGCATGAACCGTTCTGATCCTCGCTCCGGTTTTACGCTGGTTGAGTTACTGGTAGTCGTCGCTGTCATCGGCATCCTCGTGGCGATTGCCTTTCCGGCTTACAGCATGGCGCTGAAACATGCCAATTTTACAGGGTGCCTGTCCCATATGCGCTCACTGGGCATCGCGTTCACCGTTTACGCCAATGACAATGACGGCCAGCTTCCGGGCCGGGTGACCACCGCAGGAAATAACAAATGGCCGCTTTTGCTCCAGCCCTACGTCAGCGATGTGAAAACCTATGTCGATCCGGGCGATCCGGTGGCGAGCGCCGTCCCTGTTGCCACGCTGCTTTCCAATTCCCAGAACAACAGCTCATTCTTCTTTAACGGATTCAACGATCTCGGGGCCTATACCAACCAGACCGTCACGGTCGGTTTGGTCAACATGACGAACATGAGCAATCTGGCCATCCTCGGTCAGCAGAAGAGCGGCTCACACCAGTTCTATATGGATTTTGCGGAGGGTAATCAAAACGACATCCTCAATAAAACGGCCTACTACAATGGCGCCAACTACACCTTCGCCGATGGCAGTTCCCGTTTCATCACCCAGGCAGCCTACAATGCGAACACCAACGGCGGACCTCACACCGATGGCGATAGCATGTGGCTGGTTAATCAGTCCTACACCATTCCGGTCGTGCCGGGGCATTAGAGCATTTTGATTAATTCAGTGGCCAACCTGAAAGGCTGGCAATCCTATAGCCCAGGGTTGGCGTAGCAACGCCTACCCGGGAAACCCCGTCACGAGTTACCTACGCTGTAAGCGTTGAATCGTGTGCGCTTTCAAAGGCGATTCTACCCCTACAGGGTAGTCGGTGGGGGAAGCTGACCCAGGGTAGGCGCTACTACGCCAATCCCGGGCTATAGAATGTTATCCTTTCAGGATATAGATCCACCTAGCTGTAGAATTTATGAAAATGCCACAGCCGTCTGCATGCGCCTGACAGCCGAAATTCCGGATCAACCGTTAGTCCGAATCATCCGAGGCGGAGGGTTCCCAGATCACAAGGATCAAGCTGAGATACCCATGTTTCTTTCTGATCTCCAGCGAACTGCTGGGGAGCAGGCGAATCTCCTCGATGCCAAAGAAATCGCGTTTCCGGAGGGCCACCGGAATCACCCGGCCCTCGCGGGTGCGGTACTCAAAGGTGCGACCATCGGACCCAAGCTTCACCTGCGGAAAGTTGAAGGTAAAATAGTCGTAACGCCGGTTGGCGCTGCCCTCCGCATAGGGGTCATTCGTAAACGTCGTATAGACTGCCAGGTGATGGTCGCTGCCGAGCTCCGTCCAGACGCGCGATTGCTCCGAGCCAAAAGAGTAGGTTTGGCCATGATCAGAACTCTCGGCCGTCCACACACGCGGGAAATCGGCCTTCGCCGGATTGAGCAGCATCAGGCTCACGAAGAGAGCAAGAACGCTGCGACAAAAGAACTGACGCATAGGCACACCTTATTGCAGGGTACTTTTGATGTCGACCGCGTGTGTGCCGTCGGGATCCGTCGGCGCCGGATGCATTGCCGGATCCGTGGGTGGGATGGCTTCCAGAATCACCGTGATATTGCCCCGCGGGTAAATGATCCGGACCCGGGCATTGGGGTACGGCACGATGCTGTTGAAGAAAAGCGCCTTCTTGATATGGGCGATGGGGATCACCACGCCATCCCGGGTCGTGGCATAAAAGACGCCTTTGGCCTGGTCAAAGGTCACGCCGGGAAAGCGGAACTCGTGGGTATCGTCATTGGGCTGCCCTTGATTCATCTGCCCATCGGTGAAGGTCACCACGGCCTGGAGCATGTTAAGGTTTTTGTTCCACACCAGCGAGTGGCTCTTGATCGTGGCGTAGGCAAAGGTGACGCCGTTATCGGGGCTGGTGATGGAAATCGGCGGTCTTTCGTCCTCCTGCGCGACGAGACTGGCCGGCACGTTGAAGAGAAAAACTAAGGCAAGAAAAGCAGCGATCCGTGGCATGCCTGAGCTTAAGAAACCCCGGCCCGTGAGTAAAGAATCGCGGAGGCCCCGAGGCCAAGACGCGGCGGACTTATCCGCGATCTCCGATGGAGGGCGAACGCTGGCAAATTTTCACACGGAGGCACGGAGTTCACGGAGGAAAAGACAAAGGGAGTTATTGGCTCCGTGATCTCCGTGCCTCCGTGTGAAAATCTTGTTGCTATCGAAATTCAGGGCCATCTTTCCAACGGGCTTTATAATCTGTGAGATATGAAGGAAAGGCCTAAAACGAATTTTTCGCCGGAGTTATATCTTGGGGCAAACGACGCGAGCCTTAACCAACGACTCATCCAACGGCTCAAGATCTTGCCCGCAGGCACGACGATCTGCCCCGGTAAACTGGCTTGGGATTGTGGCACCGTGCTGTCTCGAATTCGCGGCCATTTGCTGAAACTGGCAGCGGAAGGCCACGTTCGCCTGAGTCAAAAGGGAAAAGAGGTGAGTCCACAGGGTTTACGAGGTCCCTTTCGCGTGTCACTGCCTACCCGCGGAGAATCAAAGCGCGTTGAGAAATGAATCCGCCTGGGTCCGAATTTCCAGCTTTTCCGCCTCGGGCTTGTTCCGCCACGTCTTAATCATCATCCCCACGCGGGGATTTTTGGCAAAACGATCCTCGTGGGTCGCATAAAAATTCCAGTAAAGGTAGTTAAAGGGGCAGGCATCGGGGCCGACACGCTGCTCGGGGTTGTAGCGGCAGCTCGCGCAATAGTTGCTCATTTTTTTGATATACCCTGCTCCAGCCGCATAAGGTTTGGTTGCCATATAACCGCCGTCGGCATGCAAAATCATCCCGATCACGTTGGCGGCCATGACCCAGTCGTGGGCATCAACATACATTTCCGTGTACCAGCGCAGGACCAGCGAGGGCTCAATACCGGCGAGAAGAAAAAAATTGCCCAGCACCATCAAACGCTGGATGTGATGGTTGTAGCCAGTGGCGATGACTTGTTCCAAGACTTGGCGAAGGCAATTCATCTCTGTCTCGGCCGTGTAGAACCAAGCGGGTAGTTCGCGATGCGCATTAAGCTCGTTCAACTTGTCGTATCCCGGCATGCGGAGCCAGTAGACGCCATTGATGAATTCACGCCACCCGATGATTTGGCGAACGAATCCCTCCACGGAGGCCAGGGGCGCTGCTCCGGAGCGGTAAGCGGCGGTTGCGGCCTCGACGCACTCTTTCGGTGTTAACAGCCCGATGTTCAGGAGCGGACTCAGAACCGAATGAAAAAGTACCGGTTCTTTTTGCGCCATCACGTCCTCCCACGGCCCGAAATGCGAGAGCCTCTGATCAACGAAATTACTCAGCCAGTTCAGGGCCTGCTTGCGTGTTACCGGGAGCAAGAACAGATCCGCTTTTCCAGGATGATCGGGAAAATCTTTTTTGACCCCCTTGATGACTTGACGTGTTATTTCGTCGGGGCTTTCGCCCGGAGGCGGGTGAATCATTGTCCGGCTTTTGGAAAAAGCGGCATAAGTCTGGCGATTGGCGCTGTCGAAATTCCAGCTCCCACCTGTCGGGTCTCCATTAGGCTCGATCAAAATCCTCAGTTTCCTCCGCACACGCCGGTAATGATTCTCCATGAGCAAACGCTTGCTCTCGCCCGCCCAGTCGCGGAACTCAGACTCGGTGATTAAAAACTGGTTCGTCGGCAAGACTTCAAGGGGCACGCCGATTTGTCGCGATAAAGCAGGGAGCGATTGCCGGAAATGATACTGGCTGGGTTCCTGGACCAGAATTGATTGAGGCCGATGCTGGCGGACATAGTCCCGCAGCCCCTCGGTGAAACTCCCGGTGAGTTCGATGTAATCCACAGTCCAACCTTGCTGGCGTAGGGCCTCGGCCCGGTGCCGCATCGCGGAAAAAATCAGGACCAACTTCAACTGATGGTACCGAACCTGTTCGCTACGCTCGCGTGATTCGATGAACAACACCCGATCCGTCAGGCGGTCGGCACAGGCCAATCCGGGATGATCTTCGTGGAGTTGGTCGCCGAGAATCCAGACAGTCCGCATGAAACAGCTTACCTGCAAACGCGAACGCGCAACTTTTTTCACCGGGCCCGAGGTAAAAGCCAATCTAGAATTTGCAAGGTTTTGATTCTGTCCCATGTTTGGTTTCGGGAGTTCATCCCAGATTCTCCATGTCCGCTGATGCCTCCAATCCTGTGCAAATGATCTGGTTCAAGCGGGATCTTCGCTTGCTTGATCACGCACCGCTCACGCAAGCCCGCCAGCAAGGCCCCTGTGTGTGCCTTTTCGTCTACGAGCCCGAATTACTGAATTCACCGGAGTTCGATCCCTCTCATCTGGTTTTCATCAACGAGGCCTTGGCCGAATTGGAGAGGGGGCTGGCGCAACGAGGTGGCAAGCTGATCACGCGACACGGAGACCTACCGGATGTTTTCGAGTCACTTTACCGTGAGTGCTCTTTCCATGCCTTATGGAGCCACGAGGAGACGGGCAATGCGATTACTTACCGCCGCGATTTGCGGGTGGCCGAGTGGTGCAGGTCACGTCGAGTCACCTGGCAGGAAATACCGCAAACCGGTGTGGTGCGTCGCTTGAAGTCGCGGGACGGTTGGGCAAAGCGATGGGAGCAACGCATGAATCAGGCCATACTACCCATTCCCGAAGAACTTTCTTTACCTGCTCAGCTCCCTCACTCATGCGGAATTCTTCCTGCCGCTACCTTAGGCTTGCCGTTCTCAACAAAGATGGATGTACCGCAGGGAGGAGAGAGCAGAGCTCAATCAACGTTGAGCTCTTTTCTGGAGGAGCGTGGGGTTCATTATCGCTCGGAAATGTCGAGCCCCTTAACCGGGAAAAAGAGCTGTAGTCGTTTGAGCCCCTACCTGGCGTGGGGATGCCTCTCCATGAAGACGGCGCATCAAGCCACCGTGAAACGTGTTGGCGAATTACGAGGGCGAGTCCACGAAGGCCTGCCGGTGCATCGTTCCTGGTTTGGCTCACTTCAGTCCTTTTCAGCGCGACTGCGGTGGCATTGTCATTTCATGCAAAAGCTGGAGGACGAGCCGGCCTTGGAGTTCGAGAACATGTGCCGCGCCTACGATGGGTTGCGTGAGCCCCATTTTAACCAGGATCACTTTGCCGCTTGGTGCGAGGGCCAGACCGGCTACCCGATGGTTGATGCCTGCATGCGATCGCTACTGAAGACGGGGTGGATCAATTTTCGCATGCGCGCGATGCTGGTTTCTTTTGCCTCGAACCACTTGTGGTTGCACTGGCGACCGACGGCGGTTTTTCTCGCGCGACACTTTCTCGACTTTGAGCCCGGCATTCATTTTTCCCAGTTCCAGATGCAATCGGGCACTACCGGGATCAATACCGTGCGCATCTATTCACCGGTCAAACAAGTTATTGACCAGGACCCAAACGGAATTTTTATCCGCCAACATGTTCCTGAATTAAGAAATGTCCCGCTGGGCTACCTCGCAGAGCCCCACAAAATGCCTCGCGATTTGCAAAAATCAGTAGGCTGTGTCGTGGGGCGAGATTACCCCGCACCTATCGTTGACCATGCGACTGCCTATCGACTGGCACGCGAGCGCCTGGGTGCGGTTCGTCGCAAGGATCAGACCCGTCAGGCGGCGAAGAAAGTTCTGGTTAAGCACGGTAGCCGCAAGCGGCTCACAACAAAAGCTGCACCGAAACACCGGTCTGAGAGTAAGCGACAGTCCACGGAAGACCTGCTCCTGTAAATGACCACAAACCGCACCCTGTTCCCCGCCAGCCGCCCGTCCGCCTTGGCCCACTGGGAGCACTTTCTCCCTCGGCTTGCCGAATATGCTTCGCAACGTAATTACATCGAGGAGGGACACCCCAACGTTTCCCGGCTTTCTCCGGCCATTCGCTGTCGATCGATAACCGAGGAGGAAATGGTGCGGAATCTTCGCGAGCGCTTCCCATTTTCCACCGTGGAAAAATTCGTCCAAGAGCTACTTTGGAGAAGTTATTGGAAAGCTTGGTTGGAAACTCATCCGGAAGTCTGGACCGACTACAAACGGCAATTCGCCAGTGCCAGTCACACCCTCCTCCCCGAGCAAACGCGACGCATCCGGGCCATTCAAATGGCCGACTCCGGCATTGCCGTGATCGACCGCTTTACCCGTGAATTGCTTGAGACCGGCTACCTGCACAACCACGCCCGAATGTGGTGGGCAAGCTACTGGATCCACGTGGAAAAACTTCCGTGGCCGCTAGGGGCCGACTTCTTTTACCGCCATTTGCTCGATGGCGATGCGGCAAGCAATACGCTCTCCTGGCGTTGGGTGGCGGGTCTGCAAACTCGCGGCAAGCCCTACCTCGTCGCGTACCTCGGCGTCATGGCTCCGCAGGACGGCGTGGATCACCTCGTGCGGGCGGCGAAGGTGATGGTGAAGGACCTCGGCCGGACCGATGTGGCGTTCACGTTCATCGGCGCGGGCGATTCGTTCGA
>CAIPBM010000177.1 GCA_903863295.1 uncultured Verrucomicrobiota bacterium
CACCGGGTTTATTCACGACTTCTCGAGATTCGCAGAGGTCTGCGAAATCGACCGACGCGCGATTGAGGCTCTGGGCTCCGTGCTCGCCGGTTCTGATCGTCCCCTCATCGTCACCTCTGGGGTAGCGGGGCTGGCTGCGCCGGGTCAATTGGCGACGGAGGACCTGGCTTTACCGGCGAACCTTCCGCTTCCGCGCGTTTCCGAGCAGACCGCCTTGGCCTTGAAAGACGTCAGCGCTTCGGTGATGCGCCTGCCCCAGGTTCATGACCCGGTCAAGCAAGGACTGGTAAGTTTTCTTATCGCCCTCGCTCGCGAGAAAGGCGTATCGGCCTATGTAGCGGAAGGAAATAATCGCTGGGCGGCGGCGCATGTGTCCGACGTTGCCCGGCTTTATCGGTTGGCGCTGGAAAACCATGAAGCAGGCGCTAAATACCACGCAGTAGCCGAAGAAGGCGTGCCGATGCGTGAGATTGCTGAGGCCATTGGCCGGGGCTTGAAGATTCCGGTTGTTTCCCTCTCAGGAGAAAAAGCCCCAGCCCATTTTGGATGGTTGACCCTGTTCGCCAGTTCCGATCTTGCCGCCTCAAGTGCCATAACCCGTAAGAAACTCGGCTGGACTCCGACCGGGCCGGGACTGATTTCCGACCTTGAGCAGATGAACTATTCCGCGACCTAAAAACCAACAATTTAATCACCAGACGGAAAGCAATTCTCTCATGAACAAGACCCCAACGAATGCAACGCTAGGCGGCTCATTCACCTTTCCCGGCACACCGTGGACGATCCACCGCATCGGCTACGGAGCGATGCAGTTGGCCGGCCCTGGCGTCTGGGGGCCACCCAAGAACCCGGAGGGGGCGGCGGACGTCCTTCGCGCGGCGGTGGCGGCCGGAGTCAATCATATCGACACGTCCGACTTCTATGGTCCACACATCACGAATCAAATCATTCAGAAGACGCTACATCCCTACCCGGCGGGTCTGGTCATCGTGACCAAATTGGGGGCACGCCGCCCCGCCGACAAATCATGGCAACCGGCTACTTCTCCACAAGAGCTGACCCAAGGTGTCCACGACAATCTCCGCAATCTGAAGCTGGATGCGCTGGACATCGTCAATTACCGGTCGATGGGCTCGATCCATGGCCCGGCGGAAGGGTCCATTGCCGAGCAGGTGACCGTGTTGGCCAACCTGAAACGCCAAGGTCTGATCCGCCATATCGGACTGAGTAATGTGACAGCCACCCAGGTGGCCGAGGCGCAGGCGATCACGGAGATTGTATGTGTTCAGAACAACTACAATCTGGCCAACCGCCAGGACGATGCCCTGATTGATCTAATGGCCAGCCAAGGCATCCCCTACGTGCCGTTCTTTCCACTGGGAGGATTCACGCCGCTGCAGTCGTCCACCCTTTCGGCCGTTGCAACTCGACTCGGGGCCACTCCCATGCAAGTCGCCTTGGCGTGGTTGCTGCACCGTTCCCCTAATATCCTTCTGATTCCCGGAACATCCTCGCTCGCCCACTTGCGCGAAAACCTCGCTGCCGGCCAACTTGTCCTGTCGCAGCAGGTCATCGCCGAACTGGAGAACCGGTAATCCAAGCCATTTTACTACCTCACACATCACTCCTATGAAACTCACTAATAACACCATCCTCATCACGGGCGGCGGATCCGGCATTGGCCGCGGCCTCGCCGAAGCTTTTCACGCTCTCGGTAATAAAGTCATCATCGCGGGACGCCGCCAGAGCGTCCTGGACGAAACGACCGATGCGAATCCCGGCATGGCCTCCGTGACTCTTGATATCAACGATCCGGAAGCGATTATCTCGTTCGCCGCAGAAGTGACCGAGCTTCATCCCACCCTTAACGTATTGATCAATAACGCGGGCATCATGCGCCCGGAAAACCTCAAGTCACATCGGGTGGCTGATGCGGAAGACATCATTACAACCAATCTGCTGGGGCCGATCCGGCTCACCGCGGCACTCCTGCCTGATCTGCAAAAGCAGCCGAGTGCCGCGATTATCAATATTACCTCCGGGCTCGGTTTTGTTCCCTTTCCGGTGACGCCCACCTACTCTGCCACCAAGGCCGCCCTGCATTCCTATACGCAGTCGTTGCGCGTTCAGTTGAAAGGGACTCCGGTCGAGGTGATCGAAATCATCCCTCCCGCCGTCGCAACCGAGCTCACCCCGGGCCGCACCACGGAAGATCCGCGCATGATGTCCACGAAGGACTACATCGCGGAGACCATGCAAATCCTGAAGACCGTGCCGACTCCCCCGGAGATCAATGTGGAGCGGGTCAAATTCCTCCGCTTTGCCGAGGCGACCGGCAATTTCGAGAAGGCCCTGCAAATGCTGAGTCAAGTCACGCTGCCTAATCAAAATGGGACAAAATCCTCAAGTTGAAGCATCTTAGTCCAACCCCCATGGATACGTCCGCTCCCGAACTTGAAGTGAAATCAACCCCGGATTCAGTTTCGGGGCCCACCGCGAGTACACCCGATTTCACGCTGAAGGAAATGGCTGTCTTTGGCTCAATCGTGTCGGTGATTCTGCTTTTAGCGAATGCCCTGGTCTGCGCGACGTGGAGCCATTTCTTCGGACTGCCGGGATGGGTCGTCTGGCAGGCATTTCCTGGCGCCGTGGCGCTCAGTTTTATTCCCGTCACGGTTCTCCGTTTTCGTTTCGCTCATCCGGTGCTGCGGATCATTTACATCCTCACCTCCGCCTGGCTCGGGGCGTTGAACTTCTGTTTCTTTGCGGCCATTACCTGCTGGGTGATCGACGGGACCGCGTGGCTGATGGATTGGCCGGTGCCTCGCTGGCCCCTGGCCGCGATCCTTTTCAGCGTTGCGTTGCTGACGGCCGCTTATGGATTGATCAACGCCGCCTGGCTCCAGGTCAGCCGCGTCACCATCCGTTTGCCCCACTTACCGAAAGCCTGGCAAGGACGCACCGCCGCGCTGCTCACCGACCTGCATCTCGGGCCGATTTCCGGGCCAGAGTTCCTTCGCCGGGTGCTCCATCGGCTTGAGGTTTTACAACCCGATATCGTCCTGATCAGCGGAGATATGTTCGACGGGCCGACCATTGGCTTGGATGATCTGGTCGCGCCGTGGCGTGAGTTCTCCGCACCACAAGGTATTTTCTACGTGACGGGAAATCATGACGAATTTGCGGAGCGAAGCCTCTATCTCAATGCCGCCCGGCGCGTAGGCATCCGGGTGGTGGACAATGAAAAGATTACGCTTGATGGGTTGCAACTCGTCGGGGTTCACGACTCGGAAGCGGGCAATCCGGTCGCCTTGCGCGAAATCCTGCACCGCATCGAAATTAATCGCCGTCAGCCGAGTATTCTTCTCGCTCACCGCCCAATCAACCTCGCGGTAGCGGAGGAGGAAGGCATCTCCCTGCAACTTTCCGGACATACGCATGGGGGTCAAATCTGGCCATGGAATCTACTGGTTTCCCGGATTTACGGACGTTTTGCCCATGGACTGGGCCGATGGGGCCGGATGTCGGTTTACACCAGCTATGGAGTCGGTACCTGGGGCCCTCCCCTCCGGGTGGGGACAAAGTCGGAACTCGTCCTCCTGCGGTTTGATGAAAAACCGGGCTAATCAGGCCACTACCGCTTCCGTCATCACTATGATGCCGGATTGAAGAGTCGGGCTTTCATACCGGTCAACCTGCGCTATCTTCCCTCAATCAACCTATGACGCGCGCGCCCCAATCTACACCAACGGAACAGCCGGTTGCTCCTGCGTCTCTCAGAGACCGGCTGCATGATCTGCCCAGACCGGTGAAGCTGATCGCGGGCCTCGTCCTGATTGCGTTGGTGCTGTCACTGGCCCTTCATTTTATTTTTTCAGGCAAGCCCAAGGTTTTGGTTATCTATGGCAACGTCGATATCCGAAACGTGAACCTGGGCTTTCGCGTCCCTGGCCGGATTGAGTCGGTACTGAAGGATGAGGGGGACCGGGTCACGCAGGGCGAATTATTGGCCCGCCTGGACCAATCGACATTTCGCGACGCCCTGGCCGTGCGCGCTGCCGACGCAGAGGTAAAAGCGGCGGCGCTCAAGAATGCGGAGATCACGCTGAAGCGGGATGACACCATGGTCAGCGGCGGCGGCATTTCCCGGCAGACCTACGACAACGACGTCTCGGCCCGGGACCAGGCGGCGGCCAATCTGGATCTGGCCAAAGCGCAAATGGCCTCAGCCCAGACGGATTTGGATGACACCGAAATTCACTCTCCCTCCGATGGTGTTGTCATGACCCGCGCCCAGGAACCCGGCTCCATTGTGCAAACGAACAACACGGTTCTCAGCGTGTCCCTGGATCGACCCGTCTGGGTGCGGGCCTATATCCCGGAAACGGAATTGGGCAATGTTCATCCCGGCCAGGAGGTCGAAGTCTTTACGGATACCCAACCGGATCGCGCCTACCACGGTAAAATCGGCTACATCTCCCCTGAAGCCGAATTCACTCCGAAGTCGGTCGAGACCACGCAACTGCGTACCTCCCTGGTTTATCGACTTCGCATCGTGATTGATGACTCCGATCCAAGGTTGCGCCAGGGCATGCCCTGCACGGTGAAAATCCACTTGCGCTGAACCATGCCTGAGGCGCTCGTTCAACTGGATCACCTCAGCAAGAGCTTTCCCAAGAGTGAGAAGGCCGCCTTGGAGGAATTGAGCGCCCGGATCGTCGCGGGAAAGGTCACCGGTCTTGTTGGGCCGGACGGCGCGGGCAAGACGACTCTGATGCGACTGATGGCGGGATTGATGCAGCCGTCGACCGGATCCATCACGATCAAGGGACTCGATTCGGTCCGTGACTCGGTAGCCCTTCGCGAACTGGTCGGCTACATGCCGCAAAAATTCGGGCTCTATGAAGATCTGACCGTGGAGGAGAATTTCAATCTCCATGCTGATCTCCGCGGAGTCGTGGGCAGAGACCGTGACCAGGAATTTGAGCGGCTCCTTCGCCTCACTGACCTGACACGGTTCACCAGCCGCATGGCGGGCAAACTCTCCGGGGGCATGAAACAAAAGCTGGGCCTCGCCTGTGCCCTACTGGGTCACCCTCAAATCCTCCTTTTGGATGAGCCGGGCGTCGGCGTCGACCCCATTTCCCGGCGTGAGCTTTGGAAAATGGTGCGCGAACTCGTTTCGCAGGAGATCGCGGTGATCTGGAGCACGGCCTACCTCGACGAAGCCGAACTTTGCGACGAGGTTCTCCTGCTCAGCGACGGAAAAATGTTATTCAATGGCGAACCGGGTGAGTTGACCTCACGCATGCGGGGAAGATGTTTTCAAATCCGGGAAATTGAGGGCAGTCGGCGCCAGGTGTTGACCCGCGTCCTGGTCTGCCCCGAGGTTCTGGATGCGGTGATCCAGGGGCAAAGCATCCGCGTGGTCTTGCGCCGCGATTCAGATAAACCCGATCTCACGAAAATCGATGCCGGGGCTCATGCGAATTGGGCCTCCATTGAACCACGCTTTGAGGATGCGTTTCTCGATGTGCTGGGAGAAAAGCCGCCCGGAAAATCGCCCCTGGCGGAGCAACTGACAAATTTACCCCGCGACGGTGCGACTGTGATCGAAGCCAAGAACCTGACCAAACGCTTCGGCGATTTTGTCGCCACGGACAACGTCAGTTTTCAAGTGATCCGGGGGGAAATTTTCGGGCTCTTGGGCCCCAATGGAGCGGGGAAATCGACGACGTTCAAAATGATGTGTGGCCTGCTGCAACCCACTTCAGGCACCGCTCTGGTTACCGGAATCGACCTCAAAACCAGCGCCAGTGAGGCACGCCAAAAGCTCGGCTACATGGCGCAGAAATTTTCGCTCTATGGCAATCTCACGGTCCACCAAAATTTGATGTTCTTTTCCGGCGCCTACGGCCTGGATGGAAAGGAGCAGGCGGAGGAAGTCGGCAACATGGTCCGGATTTTTCATCTCGATCCTTATCTCAAATCGAGTGCGGATAGTTTGCCCCTCGGCTTCAAGCAACGGTTGGCCCTGGCTTGCGCCATGATGCATCGCCCGGACATACTGTTTCTCGACGAACCGACATCGGGGGTCGACCCGGTGACGCGCCGGGAATTCTGGACCCACATCAATAGCGTGGTTGAAAAGGGAGTCACCGTCATGGTCACCACCCATTTCATGGACGAGGCCGAATATTGCGACCGGATGGCCCTCGTCTTTCGGGGCAGGATTATCGCCGCGGGCACGCCGGATGAATTGAAGGCCAAGGCACGGAATGAAGCCCACCCCGAGCCCAGCATGGAAGACGCGTTTATTGAACTCATCACCCGGGATCACCATGAACAAAACTAAGCGTGCCCTCCAGGGGATATCCTGGCGACGACTCCGCGCCCTTTGTTACAAGGAAACGCTGCAGATCTTCCGCGATCCCAGCAGCAACCTGATCGCTTTTGTCCTGCCTTTGATCATGCTGTTTATCTTCGGCTATGGAATTAATCTCGATTCCGGGGCCATCCGGGTCGGGCTGTTAATCGAAGACAAGAGCCAGGAAGCGCATCGCTTTGCGGACAGTTTTTACGGCTCCAGGTATTTCACCGTGGTTCCCGCTCATTCCCGGCAGGAACTTGAGCAGGAGCTCACGGATGGAAAAATCCGCGGATTCATTGTCATCGCCCAGGACTTCAGCCGCGACCTGCAACGTCCGGAAAATTCCGCCCAAGTCCAGGTCGTGACCGATGGAAGCGAACCGGAGCTTGCGGCCTTTGTGGAAAATTATTCGCGCGGAGCCTGGCAGGGATGGCTCTCCCAACGCAACCTGGCGCTGGGTCTCGCCGCACCGGGTCAAGTCGATGTGGAGCCGCGTTATTGGTTCAACTCCTCTGCGGAAAGCCGCAATTATCTTATTCCGGGATCCATCACCCTGATCATGACCGTGGTCGGGGCCTTGCTTACCTCACTCGTGGTGGCCAGGGAATGGGAACGGGGGACGATGGAGGCACTCCTGGCCTCGCCGGTGACCCGCACCGAGCTTTTGCTGGCTAAATTGATTCCCTATTACCTGCTGGGAATTTTCTCCCTTCTGGTCTGCGTGGCCGTGGCGGTATTTGTCATGGGAGTGCCGTTCCGTGGTTCCATTTTCGCCCTGCTGTTGGTCTCGACTCTGTTTCTGCTGACGGCGCTGGGGCTTGGTCTGCTTATTTCAACCGCGATGAAAAATCAATTCAACGCGGCCCAGCTCGCGCTCAATCTGGCCTTTCTCCCTTCCCTGATGTTTTCCGGCTTCATCTACGAAATCAGCAGCATGCCAGCTCCCATTCGTGCCGTGACTTATCTGTTCCCGGGCCGCTATTTCGTCACCTGCCTGCAAACCCTTTTTCAGGCGGGTGATCTTTGGCCGATCTTACTGCGCAACTGCCTGCTGCTGCTCCTGTCCGGAACGATTCTTATCGCCCTAACCGCCCACTTCACCCGCAAACGTCTCGATTGAGAACGCTTATGTTCAAACGAATCCGCGCCCTCATTATCAAGGAACTGCAGGCGATCCTGAGCGATCCGCAAAGCCGTGCGTTGATCTTCATGCCCGTCATTCTTGATACCGCGCTTTTTCCCTTTGCCGTAACCCTGGATGTGCAGAACAACACCCTGGCGGTGCTCAACCGGGATTCCGGTCCGGCATCGATTGAGCTCGTCCAGCGCTTCAGCCGCGCTGAGGCCTTCACTCATTACCTCGTGCTTAATAACGATGCGGAAATGCGTGACGTGATCGATAACGAGAAGGCATTGCTCGTTCTCTATTTTCCCGTCGATTTCTCTCGCAAAGTGGAGCGGGGAGATGCAGCCACGGTGCAGGCGATCATTGATGGACGCCGCTCCAACAGCGGACAAATTGCCCTCGGTTATGTCGAAACCATGATTGAGTCTTACAATAACGACCGACTCTCCGCCGAAGGTAACACCATTCCTTCCATCATCACTGTTCGCCATTGGTTCAATCCCAACCTGAACTATCAATATTTTGTCCTGCCCTCGTTGGTAGCCGTGATCACCACGATCAGCGTGTTGGTCATCACCTCGCTTTCCATCGCACGCGAACGGGAACAGGGAACCTTTGACCAATTGCTGGTCTCACCCTTGACGCCGCGGATGATCATGATTGGCAAAACCGTTCCCGCGATCCTGATCGCCTTCATCCAAAGCGCCATGATCGTCGTGGCCGCTGTCGCCTTTTACGGCGTCCCCTTTCATGGCTCTCTTGCGCTGCTCTCGCTCAGCGTTTTTTGCTATGCCCTGGCCATCGCCGGATTCGGCCTGCTCATCTCTTCCATCTGCGCCACCCAGCAACAGGCCTTTCTCGGCGTCTTCACCTTCATGATGCCCGCCGTGCTTCTCTCGGGCTTCGCTTCACCGATTGATAATATGCCCAGATGGCTCCAACTCGTAACCGAGGCCGATCCGTTGCGACATCTCATCGTCATCGTCATCGTCAAAGCCATATTTCTCAAGGGAGCCTCCGCCCCATTTGTCTTCAATAATCTCTGGCCGCTCCTGGTCATCGCCCTGGTGACCCTCTCGGCTGCTGACTGGATGTTCCGGAGAAAAATCGCCTAAGCTGGAACCGTTAAGTTTACTGCCTGGGGCAGTGGCGCCACTTGATCTTGCGTTCCGACGAGCTTTGATAGGCACTGAAATGGCGGATTAGAGCTGAACAAGAAGTACTTTCGCCGAGTTCTACAAACGTCTCGGCAGAAACCTGGAAGCGATCACCAACAGCAATCCCGTGAGGAGCACCAGCCCCCAGGTGGGAAGGGTCGGCGTGGTGGCATTGGTGATGTTGATCTTAAAGCTTTGAGAGGCATCGGAAGCAACTCCGTTCGTGGCCGTCACCGTTCCCGTGAAAGTGCCCGTCTGGGTTGGGGTGCCTGAGATCACGCCTGTGGTGGAAAGCGTAAGTCCCGGAGGCAAGCTCCCTGAGCTCAAGGAAAAGGTCGGTGCCGGATATCCGCTGGCGGTATAGGCAAAGGAATAAGACGAATTGAGGTTGGCGTCGGATGGGGGCCCATTCGTGATGGAAGGAGCCTGTTGCACCGTCATGGTGAAGCTTTGCAAGGCGTCAGGGCTGATGGTATTGGTTGCATCGACCGTGACAGGGAAGCTGCCTCCGGTGGTCGGAATACCGTAGATTAAGCCCGCCGAGGAAAGGGTAAGACCAGGAGGTAAGCTGCCTGAGACTACTGAAAAGGTTGGAGCAGGGCTACCGCTGAATCCGCAGGAGAAGCTGTAAGCTGTGCCCACCGTGGCCAGCAGCGGTGGTGGACCGTTGGATATAGTGGGTGACGTGCCTTGGGTGGATGAAACCGGTGCGCTCCAGGCGCTGAAACTGCAAGCGTAATAACTTGCACCCAGTTACTAAACGCATGTGAAAAGGAAATAATTCTTCGCACCTGATAGTTCACATAATCGTCACAGCAACCGTTTGTGGTGCGGTTCTTAGTCCCGGTTCACCCAAGTACAAGCCCGTCCATCATCCCGAGAAGTTTGCGACCACATCATCTCGATTTCTGTTGAGCACACGGATATTGAGAGTCTCGAAAAAAACGAGAATATATTTCTTCAATTTCAGGACGCTCTATAACGCAAATCGCTGAAAGTCAGTATTGATGAACTAGGGGGACGGATCGAATTGCAGGTAATCGAGTCCGAAATTATTTCCCGTCGATGCCGCATTTTTTCCGCTCAAGGTCATTTTAAAGGACGGGACTCCTTCGCTTAAGGTCACGGTACCGAGATCGATGACGTCACTGGGCGTGATGGTTGGCGCGTAAAGATCGATGGGGGCGCCAAGATCGGTACCGTTCACATTGATCTGGAAGGTTCCATAATCGGGCCCCTTGGTCAGGTGAACCCGGAGTGAATAGGTGCCCGCTTTTTGTGCAGGGAGAACAAGTTCAGCCGATTCTCCCACTTCCTTTGGCTGCCAGAAAAGGTGACGGTAGTTGCTCCAGCCCCTGCCGTAAGCGTAGAGATCCTGTCTGGATAGAATGTTTCCGGCTGCCGTGTTGAGGCGGAGCGTTTCGCCTTCGATAAAGATTTTTGGGTGTACCCAATAGCCCAAGCGATCGGCGACGGGAACCGCCCCGTAGGGATCGGTTCCCCCGGCGTTTAAATACCAGAACGCCTCGGCAGCATAGAGGGTGGTGCGTTCATTGGGATCGTACTTTTCAATATAGCCGTCAAAGGAGGTCTGAAAGGGGACGGCATCGGAAATATGCCAACGATTGTCATCCAGATGTCCCGCGTTTCCCTCGTTAAGAATTTGGTTGTGGTAGGGGCGGGAAAAATGGCCGGCGGAGCTCCAGGCGTAGCCAAAGTAATCTTCCGAGCCGGTACCGAAGATGGAGGGGAATTTTTCGCCATCGACGAAGAATTTATCGTCACCCTCACCCCACCAGCCGCCGCGCGGATTCCAACCGTGGAGGTGCGTGCCCACGTAGCGACCGGTACCCTTCGTGGTGAGCAAGGTCCAATCCGGCCAACGGTCATCACGATCAGGCAGAAAAGCATCCCGGTGCCATTTGGCATGGAAGCGGGCCAGTTTATCAATGGGCTGATTGAGCGGCGCATGAGTGATCTCCCAAGTCATGGCTACCGGGGCTGTGCCGTCGTTACCAACTTCAAGATGAGCCTTCTGGCCATAGGGCATGTACCAGTAACTGTAGAAGGTGCCGTCAGGCATCAGACCGACGGGCAGAGATTGAAAGGTATCCGCTCCGCCGACGTAGGCGAAGAAATCACCGAGCGGCGACCAGACCGAAGGCGTCGCATCGCCATCCCAGGTGATGTTGATGGTGAGTTGCCGGAGAAGGATTCGCGCGGCCTCGGGATCTTTCGGCAAATCCAACTTCACTTTGATGGCGGTAATGGCCCCGGCTCCGTCCAGATCGGACACTGTTGCGGTCTTGCCACCATCGACGCTGATGGATTGATTTTCCGTCCTCGCCCCGGGCGAATCGGGCGTCGGATTCTGTCCACATTGACCGAGAATCTTGTCGGCCTGATCGAGCGCGGCTGAATCCTCCGCAGAGAGATTCATGCCAAAGGTTGGGACGAGGGTGTCCGCCGGGAACTGAGTATAGGTGAACTGATAATATTGGCCCCACCCCTTGTCTCCGGTGATCTTGCAGGACTTTTGGAAAGGAATGGGGGTGTAGTTATCAAAGCCATGCGCAGCGGCGGACGGAATATAGACGAGGTTAGGTCGATTGAAGGGGGCGGTCTTTCCATCGAAATAACCGGTGAAGGGAAGATCGACCGTAGGAGTGGTTGCGCCATCGAGATAAATCCGCACATGTCCGGCGCTGGCCGTGGCTGACCAGGTCCGCCAAATACAACCCGGTCCTTGAACGTCCATCAGAACAAACTGATCACCTTCCTTGCGGATGCCGCTGCTCCAATCGGCATTGGAGCCCCAGTTGATATACTTGTCGGTGGCCGGATCGTACTTGCTACGACGGTCGTAGCTGCTGACCAGGAGTGTTTTTTCGCCCGCTGGAGGTAACTTCGCAAGCTCTTGGAGATCGGTCAGACGTTGGACCAATTGCGGATAGGTGTAGGTTTCCGCAGAAGCATGGAAGGAAGCCAGCGCGACGAGCGGGAGGATAAGGAGGCGGCGATTTTTCATGGGAAGGTGTATCTCGTTCGGGGCCTGACTAGGGATGAATCGACACACTCAGCGTTTGTCCCGCAGCCAAGTGTAAATCAGAGGAAAAATTCAAGGCAACACGGTCGCCTTTTTGTGTGAGGGAAACGGGTTGCTCCTTGCCGTCGATTTGGGCCTTGGCGCTCTTGGCCTGGCTTCCTTGGGGAAGAATAAGGCTGAGCGTTTTTAGTCGCAAGCTGCCGTAGCTCAGGGCAAGAGAAGCCTCCAAGCCGTTGTCGACATACTTTTGGCTGAAACTGCCCCAGCCTTCCGCACTGGTGAAGGCGGCCTTGAAATTCTCCGGATTGACGCGTGGCGCAAAAGCCATGGTTCCCGCGGGCCCATCATATTCATAGCCGGATGCCGCCGTGAAAACGCCGTAACTGGCCATAGCCCGGCTATAGTGACTGCCACATTCGAGTTCATTCCAAGGATTGCGCTTGGAACCATCGTAGCGCTCCTGGATCGTTTTGATTTCCGCCAACGCTTTGTCGACTTTTCCGTCCCACATCATCAAGGCCGTGGCCTCCGATTCCGATCCGGTCCAGCATTCGTTATCGTACGCGGCAAATCCGGGATGCCCCTTGGCGAGGGCCTCTTCGCCGCCGAGAGGGAAGGTGCACATGATGAGGCCGCTCTCACCCGCGGTGGCATACCAGCGACCGGGCTTGAAAGCCTCCCGGTAAACTCCGGCATCGGTGGTGTAGTTATACTTCCAGATGGAATCCAGCGCGGTCAACGCCTTGCCGTGATCGACGATGTCGCCGAGTCCGACCTCATAGGCCCAGTTCTGCCCCATCAATTGCTCAATCGGACAGCCTTTGTAGGTTCCGGGTGAATCGGGATGAGCGGGATCGGCTTCATGGATGAAGTACTCGCCATTGAAAAGCTCATTTTCGACCGTGGCGCGGCCTTTATCAGCCATGGCGCGGAGGCTCTTGGCATATTCACCATCGTTGCAGGCATCGGCCATTTCCGCGGTGGCGCGCAAGGCGGCCTGATAGTAGAGACTGAGCCATGCGATCTTCCCGTACCAAGCGGAGTCCATGGTGTTGGCCTGAGGGCCGTTCAGGATGCCTTCATGGGTCGGGTCGTATTGATTGACCAGAAAGTCAGTCGCCTTCTTGACGGCGGGGTAATTGCGCTTAAGGAACGAGTCGTCCGCACTCATGCGGTGCGTGAGATAGGTGCGAAGGATGATGCCCGCCTGGCCGTCGACCGGGGGCCTGCGATCATATTCGCCGCGCATCGCGACTCCACCCTGATCATTCATGCCGAGACCGGGCACGAACTCGACCTTTTCCATGACCGCTTTCTCAAGATCGGGAAAGAGATAGCCCATGGCCTGTTGATAGGCCCAGACGTGGGTACAGGTTCCGGGACAGCTATAACGGCCCTCGTAACCATAGAAGCGCCCATCACGGAGAAGGTAAGCTGTACTCGTTGCGAGCGTGGAGGTGTTGAGGAACGTGCGATCCAGGAAGTAATAAGGGAGGGTGGAGTCGTACCAGGTATCGTGCCACTGGCGGGTCGCGGCGGTGAGGCGGTCGAAATTGGCCACGATATGATCCGCGACATCAAGGGCCGATTTGAAGCGGGCGCCGTATTGCCGTCCCGTCGGGGTTGAAAGCCCGAGGGCGAGAGGATTGGGGAAGTGCCAGGTGACCACGAAAGAAAAGGTGGCCTTTTCCCCGGGCGCAAGAGTCACGGTTCGCCGCACGGCGCCGATTAATTTGCCCTTATCGCCGGAGACCTTGAGCTCCGCCGAATCGACGGGAGGTGCATCCAGACAGAGGTCGGATGATTTTCCATCGCCAAGCTGGGCGGTGGCCTCGGCCGGACTGCCGACCAGGGCGAGGGCCATGGTTCCGACGTCCGATTGGTCCTTGATCGGAATCAGCGCCACGGGATCGTCCGCGAAGGCGATGTTATCGACGAGAATATGTCCCCACGCCTCCGAGCTCTGATCGACGATCTGCAATTGAGCTGTCTTACCTGCGAGGTCTTTTACGTCCCAGGTGACCTGGCGCAAGACTTCATCGCGCTGACCTGTGGCCGTCCGGACCACTTTCCCGTCAACGAGCAGATTGATGCATTCGTTTTGAGGATCGTTACCGCCCCCGATGAGGAAACTGAGGTAGGGGCGTTTGATGGCAAAGGACTCGCTCGTGAGTTTGCCCGTGGCCTGGTCGTTATTCTTGATGTAGGTGTCGACAAAATATTGCCCCTGGGTGCCTTGGAGGAAAGTTTTGTGCTGATTCTGGCCCTGTTTGGCGGGATGAGTTCCAAAGGCATCTCCTTCAGCCGTCCAATGGTCATACTTGCCCGACTCGAAATCGTCGAACATCGTGGGGGGAGTGCCCACCACGGGGACTTCTTTCATGCTGAAATTCACGGCCGTGAAGCCGGGATTCTTCGAGACCGCATTTTCCAAGAGGATGGGGGTCTGGTTACGGATGCTGACTCCCGCCGCATTTTCCATCCATCCGCCCAAGGTGCATTCGACGGGATCGTGGGATGTGTTCTCCACGGTATAATTGAGAATTGTGGCCGGGTAAGTGGAATCGGCGAGATTGCCGGGGATGTAGGGCGAAAAGGCTTCGAGGTGAACTTTGACCGGACTTGCGGGATCGGAGTAAGTAACGGATCCAATGGGGTATTGTCCGGAAAAGCTGAGATCGGAAAAACCGTTCTTATCGAGGGTTCGTGTATCCACTTTCCCGTCCTGCTTGGTGCGGATGACGAAGCCCTGGTCGAGGTCTTGTTGGGATAAATCCTGAGTATCGCCGACCTTGTGCGGCGCCTTGTAGGCGAGCCCTTGCTCGACGACAAATCCGGGCTGACAACGGGTGCCGAAGATATCCCAATCCCAGAGCTTTCCGTCACCGCTTAAATAAAGTTCACCGGCTCCGATGCCACCCACCGGCATGCCGATGTAATCGAAATCATGACTGTTGGCTTTGGTATAAAGCTTGGGCTCTCCCCGGTCGGCCAGTGTTTTGATCCAGGCCGGATCGATGTTTTTGACAATCGTGGTGGTACCTTCGGCCTTGGTGGTCAACCTCTTGAGCACGGTATCCGCATCATCACGGGGGGATTCGATTTTGCCGGGGGTGGGGTTAAACAAATCATCAGCGTGGGCAACGAGGCCAGCGCCCATGAGGCAGAGGGTGAGAGCAAAAAGAGACGAGGATGTTTTCATGGGAGTGGGGGGCAAGTGAGCGCGATGGATTTTTTCAGGGGGAATTAGCTGCGCTTTCCGGTGTGATCAAACGACTGGAAATGGTGTAGATTTTATCCGGTTTAAAACCGGGGTCGCGTAAAATTTGGCTGCCGATTTCAACGGCTTTATCGACGCAAAGGGGATAAACGCAGGTCGCGGCCAACAGGCCTTCCTTGACCTGACTAATCCCTCCCGAGGGCCCGGAAAGACCGTCGATGCCAACGAAGATCATTTCATTTTCCCGCCCGCGTTCACGGGCGGCGAGATAGGCACCGATTGCCATGGGGTCGCTCCGGCCAAAGACGACGTCGATCTGGGGTACAGCGCTGAGAATCTCGGTCATACGGTCTTTCGCAAGAGACTGCGACCAATTGGCCACGGACTCGGTAACGACTTTGATTTTTGGATAGGTGTCCCAGATATCATGGGCGCCGAGCTTGCGGTTGGTTTCAGCCTCCACGCCTTTTAACCCGGCGATTTCGACAATGTTGCCGCGAGGCTCGCCATATTTCTTGGTCAAGGCCTCCACGACGAACTGGCCGATCATGCGGCCAATGGCCCGGTTATCGACCCGGATCCAACTCGTGTAATTGGGTTCGACGATGTCACGCTCCATGCAAATGACGGGAATGCTGGCTTCCACCGCCTGCTTCATGACCTCGGTCAATGGAGCACGTTCATTGGGGGCCACAATCAAGAGCTGGGGCTTCATCCGGATGGCCGTTTCAATCTGCGCAATCTGGCGTACGCTATCCTGCTGCGCATCCATGACGACGAGGTGGACATCGGGTTGCTCGCTCCAGAGTTTCTTCATCGCGTTGTTCTGGGCGGCGCGATAGGGCTCCGAGTTGTTGCACTGGCTGAAAACGACCGTGTACTTATAGGGGGAAGGCTGAGAGGTGCACCCTGCCACGGCCAAACAGAGAAGAGCCGGCAGCGCCCCGAACCATTTTCTAGAGATCACCGTGCACTCCTGTGCTGCGGCGTTGCAGCCAGACCGCGGCAATAATGATCACGGCCTTGATCATCAATTCGAGATTGCTATCGACCATGTGGAGACGGAGGACATTGGTGAGCAGTCCCAGGACAAGCGTGCCGGTGACTGTTCCAATGATGGAGCCCCGTCCACCCGCCAGCGCGGTTCCGCCGATCACGACGGCGGCAATCGCATCCAACTCATAGCCGACGCCGTCGTTGGGATTACCCTGATGACTCCGCGCGGCATGAATGAGTCCCGCCAACGCCGCGAGGGCTCCGCAGCCGACATAAGCCGCCAGCCGGACACCCGCCACGGGAAGTCCGGTATAAGCAGCGGCGCGTTCATTCTCGCCAATGGCCCGCAGGTACCGGCCATACACCGTGCGGGTCAGGATGAGGTGCGCGATGATGGCCAGTCCGATCCAGAGAGAAATCGCGAATGGCTTGGAGGAAAAAAGTTCGGCAAAACGTCCGGAAGGATTTGCCCCAAAGGCCAGATCAACATTCACATTACCGGTCAACCATTTGGTAAAACCGCGCACGCCAATCATGGTGGCCAGGGTCATGACAAAGGGCTGAAGATGAATCCGGGTGATGACCAGCCCATTCAGGGCGCCGATCAATGCGCCTCCGGCGAGAGCCGCCCCGATGGCCAATCCCACCTGAACGACGAGTGGGCCATGCGGATTCCACACCATCATGAAAAGGGCGCTTACGCACGCCGACAAGGCGAGGACACTGCCGACAGATAGGTCAATGCCCGCACCGATGATGACGAAGGTCATGGCCAGCGCGATGATCCCGATTTCACTCTGCTGCAGGAGAACGTCGGTCAGGTTTCCCGGTGAAAGAAAGACAATCGTGCCATCCGTCGCATGCGGGCTTAACACTGTCCCGAGAATGAGAATGAGAAGCAGGCCGATGAAGGGCTGACCGTGATGTCGAAGGTATTTCCAGAAGGTGGTGTTCATGAAGTTTTTTTAGAGGCGATGCCCGGTGGCCAGTCGCATGATGTCTTCCTGGGTGGCCGTGGCTGCATCAAGAATCCCTAGGCAAAGGCCCTCATGCAGGACCAGAATCCGATGGGCATTGGCCAGCAACTCGGGCAGTTCCGAGCTGACCCAGATCACGCCGAGTCCCTTGCCGGCCAGGTCGGAGACCAGGCGGTAAATATCGTCCTTGGCGCCGATGTCGATTCCGCGGGTGGGGTCATCGAAGAAACAAATCCTGGGTTGGGTCAGGAGCCATTTTCCAATCAAGACTTTCTGCTGGTTACCCCCGCTTAAACTGCGGACAGGCAGCTCCTGGGCCGCAAATTTGGTGCGGCAGCTGGCGAGAACTTTTGCGGCGGCGGCACTTTCACCTTCGCGATCAATCCAGCCTCCACGCGAGTAAGTAGAAAGGGAAGCGAGCGTGGTGTTTTGACCAATGCTCATGCCTGAAATCAGTCCTTCCCGTTGACGATCTTCCGGGACGAGGGCGATTCCGTGCCGGACGGCATCGTGAGGATTGCGAGGCAAGTAAGCATGCCCCTCAATGGTCATCAACCCCTCGATAATGGGCGAAAGACCGAAGAGGGCGCGACCGATTTCGCTGCGGCCCGAGCCAACCAGTCCGGCCACGCCCAGAATTTCCCCCGGCGCCAGCTTGAATGAAACGTGGCCCAGCTTTCGAGTCGAAATCTCACGGGCCTCGAAAAGTTTTTTCTCCGTGACGGAGATTTTTTCCCGCCGCGTTGCGGCAACAGCACGTCCGACCATCTGCTGAATGACCTCGTCAATCGTTGTCTCGGCGCACGCGGTGGTCTTGATCATCTCGCCGTCGCGCATGACTGAGACGCGGTCGCAAATACGAAAGATCTCGTCCATCTTGTGCGAGACGTAAACGATGGCGACGCCACGTTCCTTCAGGCGGCGGATCAATCCAAACAACCTCTCCACCGCATCATTGGTGAGGGCACTCGTGGGTTCGTCCATGAAAACGACCTTCGCGTTGAGCCCGAGGACGCGAGCGATGGCAACCAGTTGCCATTGCGAAACACTGAGTTGGCCAAGCGGCAAGGAAGGATCGAGATCGAGCCCCACATCCTGCAAGAGGGGGCGCACCTTTTCGTGCAAGACCGCGGGAGAAATCCAGGCGCTTCCTTCGAGCCGGTCATTCCCCAGGGCGAGGTTCTCCGCGATCGAAAGGTGGGCGAAGAGGTCGAGTTCCTGAAGGATGATGCCCAGGCCGGCCTGGCGGGCTTCGTGAGGTCCGCTCCATTTGACGGGTTTGCCGTCGAGGATGACTTCACCGTCGCTCGCAGCCGTGATGCCGCAGAGGATCTTCGCCAAGGTGCTCTTCCCGGCGCCGTTTTCACCGCAGAGGGCATGCACCTCACCGGGGCGCAGGCTCCAGCTCACGCCTTTGAGCGCGATCACACCTCCGTAATGTTTATGTAGATTGCGACATTCGAGCATGAGGGCCTTTACTTGACGGGGAGTAACTTCAGATAATCGAGACCGAATTTGTAGCCTTGGGAGGCATCGTTCTTTCCCGTGACCGTCACCTTGAAGATGGGCCTTTCCCCGGTCACGGTTACAACGCCCAAATCGACCTGATCGGACACCAGGGTTTGAGCCGAGTAAAGGTCGATGGGTTGACCCACGTCCACACCGTTGAAGTTGACTTGGACGATTCCGTAATCCCTCGCCTTACCATAATGAGCGATGAGCTGATACTTGCCGGCTTTCTGCACAGGAAGTTCCAGATTGATAACCTGACCAACCTGATTGGCGTACCAGGTGAACTGATGATCGTTGCTCCATTGATTCACACCATAGTCCTGCATGCCCTGGGAATTAATAAAAGGCTGCTCCGGCTTGGGATTCGGCTGCAACGACTCTCCTTCAATCACTCCGTCCACACGGTAGATTTCCGGGCGAATCCAATAACCAATCCGATCGGTCACCGGCACGGGCCAGTAAGGATCAGTTCCGCCTGCGCTCAGGTACCAAAAGACATTCGCGGCGTATAGAGTCGGACGTTCATTGGAAAAGTACTTCTCGATGTCCGCTTCAAACGAAGTCTGGAAAGGAACGGAATCTGGAATATGCCAGCGATTGTCATCAAAATGACCTGCATTATCTTCATTCAAAATCTGGTTGTGGTAGGGACGGGAGAAATGCCCGGCAGAGCTCCAGGCATAACCAAAGTAATCTTCCGACCCCGTGCCGAAGCTCGAAGGGAATTTTTCACCATCCACGAAAAACTTGTCGTCCCCTTCCCCCCACCAATCGCCTCTTGGATTCCAGCCGTGAAGATGCGTCCCGACATAACGTCCGGTGCCCTGCGTGTTCAGGAGCGTCCAGTCAATGGAGCGGTCATGCCGTTGTGGCAGGAACATATCGCGGTGCCATTTGGCGTGGAAGCGGGCCAGCTTGGCAATGGGTTGATCCAGCGGGGCGTGGCTGATTTCCCAGGTCATGGCTACGGGTGCTGTTCCGTCATTGCCCACGACCACATGGGCTTTCTGGCCGAAGGGCATGTACCAGTAACTATAGAAAGTCCCATCGTCGAGGAGGCCTGCGGGCAAAGACTGGAAAGTATCGGCACCCCCGACATAGCCAAAGAAATCGCCGAGCGGAGACCAAACGGCCGGAACAGTATCGCCGTCCCAGGTGATGCTAATTGTCAATTGACGGAGTAAAATGCGGGCGGCTTCCGGGTCCTTGGGAAGATCAAGCTTCACCTTGAGCGCCGTGATGGCTCCAGCGCCTTTCAGATCAAGAACAGTTGCCGCCTTTCCGCCATCCACCGTGACGGGCTTGCTTTCCGTCTGGCTTCCAGGTTGGGCTGGGGATGGATTCTGTCCGCATTGCCCCAGAATCTTATCTGCCTCATCCAGCGCGGCGGAATCTTCCGGCGGAAGATTCATGCTAAAGGTCGGTACGACTGTTCCCTCTGGAAATTGGGTGTAAGTGAACTGGTAATAGGAACCCCAACCTTTCTCCGCCACAATTTTGCACGATTTCTGATAGGGAATGGGCGTGTAGTTATCGAAGCCGTGGGCAGCAGCGGAAGGAATATAAACCAGGTTGGGACGGTTGAAGGGTGCGGTCTGGCCATCGAAGTAGCCCTTGAAGGGAAGATCCACTGTCGGGGTGGTCGCGCCATCCAGATAGATTTTCACATGCCCGGTACTTGCGGTTGCTGACCAGGTGCGCCAGATACATCCCGGCCCCTGGACATCCATGAGAACGATGGTGTCTCCTTCCTTGCGAATGTATCCATTTCCGTCCCCATTGGCGGACCAGGCGATATACTTATCTGTTTCTGCATCGTAGGTGCTCAGACGATCATAGCTGGAGGCGAGGGACGTTTTCTCCCCGGGTGGCGGCAACTTGGCCAGCTCCTGCAAGTTGGTCATGCGCTCAACCAGTCGCGTGTAGGTGTAGGAGTCAGCTCGCGAAGTTAACGGCGCGAGAACAACGACGATTCCGCCCAAGAGAACCAGATAATTTTTCATGATAAAACCGAGGTTGTTATTGATCCAATAATTGCCCATATCCTGACAGCAACCGCCCCTATCCTTTTTAAACGCCGGAATCCTTAGTTGCCTGGGTATGTCTGGCCCTTAGGTTTTGAGCCGCGAGTCTGTAGAGATTGAACCGCGACGACAGGACAATCATGAGCTGTTGGTATTGGATAGGAATAACCGTAAACGTATAAAAAAAGCATTTACGCTAACAAACCCTTATCGGGTTAACACGTTATCCGGCATGCGCCTCTGGGGCACCAGGCGCACGGCCTTTATTGAATCGTCACGGTACAGGTTTGCCGGATATCGGCGGATGAGGCTCCAACTTGAAGTTCAACCATGCCCGGTTCAATGACGTAGGCTTTCTTCTCGACGCTCCAGTAATGGAAACGTTCCACGGGGATATCGAAATCGACATTGAGGGTCGAGCCCTTGGGGATGGCTACACGCTTGAAGGCAACGAGTGAGCGGATGGGCTGTGGCACCGCGGAATCTTTGTGATGTGCGTAAACCTGGACAACTTCATCGCCGTCGCGGTCGCCTTTGTTCGTGACCGGTACGGTGAGGTGCACCGTGTCTTTGGCCGTCACCGTGGCAAGCGGGAGTATGACCGGTTTATATTCGAAGGTTGTATAGCTTAACCCATGGCCGAAGGGGAAAACTGGCTTGCCGGTGAAGTAGCGGTAGGTCCGGTTGGCCATGCTATAATCGCTGAAATCAGGAAGGTCCGCCGTCTTTTCATAAAAGGTGACGGGTAATCTTCCGGCCGGGTTGTAATTACCAAAGAGCACATCGGCAACCGCCGCTCCTCCCTGGACGCCGGGATACCAAGCTTGGAGGATGGCCGGGAGCGTGGCGGCTTCCCACGGCATGGCGATGGCGCTACCCGAACAATTGACGAAGACGACCGGCTTGCCCGTGGCCTGGAGATCCTGAAGCAATTTTTCCTGAACGGCGGGGAGTTCAATCGCCGTGCGATCACCATGGGCAAAACCGGGGCTCTCATAGGGCGACGCTTCGCTTTCCAATTGGACACTATCAAGTCCGCCAACATAGATGATGACGTCGGCAGTCTTGGCGGCGGCAAGCGTCGCTTGGTAATCATCCGGAGAGACATCGTTTTGGGGGTTCTTCGGGTCTTGATTCAACGGAGCGCCCTTGAAGTAATCGACCTTCACCGAGTCGCCGACTTCCTGCTGAATACCAGCGAGGATGGTGACCGGCTTGGTGGGCGTTCCACTATAGTTGCCGGTGAGCACGGCCTGGGCATTCGGCCCGATGACCGCGATTCGTTGCAGCTTGGTTTTATCGAGGGGAAGAAGATGATTGTTCTTTAGAAGCACCATCGATTCCCGCGCCATCTCGCGGGCGAGGGCGAGATGCTGCGGGCTTTCGACCTCGGTCATCGGGGTGTTGGACCAGGGGACGCGTTCCGGCGGATCAAAAAGACCCAAGCGGAATCGAATCGCGAGGACATAGTGAAGGGCCTGATCAATATCCTTTTCAGTGACAAGCCCCTGGCCAACCGATTTGGTCAAAGCGCGAAAGGCATTGCCGTCTTCGAGATCAAGCCCCGCTTTGATCGCATCGGCGGAGGCTTCGACGTCAGTCTTGGCATAAAGATGTTGGCGATAGATGTGAGTGACGCCGACGTTATCTGAACAGACATAGCCGGTGAATCCCCAGGTGTTGCGGAGCAGGTCCGTGATCAGCCACGGGTTGCAGGCATTCGGTACATGGTAGATCGAGTTATAGGAGGTCATCACGCCACCTACATGGGCTTCCTGGACGGCAGCTTGAAATTGGGGAAGGTAAGTTTCGTAGAGATCGCGCGGGTCAGGATCGACATTGAAATTGACCCTTCCCCTCTCGGGACCGCTATGGACGGCAAAATGTTTGGCACATCCCATGGCCAGCAGGTACTTGGGGTTATCCCCTTGAAGGCCCTTGATGAAATTCACGGCCATGCGCGAGGTCAGAAAGGGATCTTCTCCGTACGTTTCCTGACCCCGGCCCCAACGGGGATCGCGGAAGATATTGATATTCGGCGACCAGAAATTCAGACCCTGTCCGGATGCGTACATTCCCTCGCGCTGGGCCTGCTCATATTTCGCCCGCCCCTCAATCCCAATGGTCTCTCCAACCTGATGTATTTTGTCCGCATCCCAGGTCGCTGCCATTCCGATGGCCTGAGGAAAAACGGTCGCTTTGCCGTTGTTGGCAACACCGTGAAGGCATTCGTTGGAGTAATCATACTCAGGAACATTCAACCGGTGGATGGCCGGGGCCGCGTTCATGAGTTGTTTGACTTTTTCGCTCAGTGACATCCGCTGGATCAGGTCATCAATGCGCGCATCCATCGGTTGATCGGGGTCGGTATAGATTACCGGGCTGGAAATCTGGGGAATCTTGAGGGCGAAAGCATCATCCATCTCGACCAGATCGCCCGCCTTCACGGAAGCGACACAGGTACCCTGTTCATCGAAGAGATGGATGGCGTTAAACTTCGCGGCACCCTGGATTGCTGTGAAGGTAATGGCGAGCGGGCCCTTGATCGTGTCGTCCTGATGGACGATGGTGGCCTTGAGTTGATAGGCCTTCTCGAAACCGGCGACGGAGAAGAGATCTAAGTTGTCAGCCAGGACGGCATCTCCACTTGTGATCTTCATGAGACGCTTGCCGGGGGCCTTAAAGAGTTTATCGACCTCCGTAAAGTCGATCACGGCGGTGTAAGTACCCCCGGGCAATCCCAGCACTTTGGCCGTAATGGAGGGTCCATTGACCTCTTCCTTGTAGCTCCCGTCGTCCGGAGCACCCTCGATCTTCGCATGCCCGCGCAGCCGAATATGCGTGAAGTCGCCCACCACGATGAAAGTTTTGTCGCCCGATGACAGGGCGGTTTCATCCGCCGAAAGTGAGGTAAGGCCAAGGACGAGGAGTAAGATGAGGATGTGAATTTTCATGCCGATCAAATTTTTGTGGGCTCTTTACTTGGAAATTGATCCTGACTTGGATCCAACCGTAAAGGAAGGCATGACGTAACTGTAGACGTCATACCGAATTTCACTCCAGGCGAGTTCGGGCTCGGGATTACCCGGGAAAAGCGGGGTGTGAACCGGAGTGAATTTAATCCGCACGCGAATGGCGGATCGACCTGTGGTCAAATCCTTGGGCAATAGGAATTCGTCGTCGCGAAAGCATCGATTCGAAATAACGAGATCGTGCGCGGCAGGGCCGAGCTCTTCCTTGGGCAGCGAATGGACGGCCGTATTGGATCCGGCCAAATACCAGATGCCCGCCGGTTGCCAGTTCGGGGCCGAGGCATCGCCCGATTGACCGGCATTCGCCACGAAAACTTCGGCGCGCTGGTTGGGGAAAGAGTAATCGAGCTTGCGACGCAACATCACCCCGAGATTCTGAGGATCGATCTTCACCGTGAATTCGGAAGTGCCCGTTGTTTTACGGCCTTGGTCGGTGGTTGGTGGATAGATCGCTTGTCCATGGAACGTATCCACGCCCCATTCGTAACGACTGGTGATGGCGTAGGGGGCTGATGCATCTGGAGACAGGTAATTGTGGGCTTTCTCACTCGTTTCATCACCGACTTGAAAGGTATCGCTCTCGACCAACGAGGCGGCTGGGATCCCATACCAGTAGGTCACCGTGCGGTAATGTTCGATAGAATCATCGGTGCCCCCATGCTCCAGTTGAATAACCGCACGTTTCCCAAAGGGCATCAGGTCAGCGAGCAGGAATCGGTAGGCCGATTCAATTTTGTCTTCATCGTTGAGAGCATCCTTTTCTTTTCCAACACCCGTGGGATGACCGGCAAAAGGGAGGGTCATGCTTTGACCACCCCAATAATCGCCCCCGCCGCCCCACTCTTCCGTTCCGGTTCCCTGGGCTTGTGGTGTCTGCTTGTGTATTTTTTGTATAACCAGGCATTCCATAATTGGGTTAACTCTGAGCTGTATGGATCTGGCAGCGCCCAAAGGTTGGAACCCGGTGTATCCCCATATAAGCCCATAAGTGAATTTTCATTATTAATCTCTACATCGAGGAGACCAGGGTCAGACGCATAGGTTTTGCCCGTATAAGGATTCAAGTGAGTGAGGAGATCATGAAAATATTGCTGATCATCCGCGATCATTTGCGGATCGTAAATGTCGACCCGCTTGTCGAATGGAAAAGGAACCAGATCGATTCCCGCAGGAAACCCGTCATTGTAAGGATATTTATCCGTAAACTTGCGGGATACATGCAAGCACATATCTATATAAATACCGTGCTGTTCAAGCTGATTTACCAAATAATCCATTTTATCCAGTTGACTGCTGGAAACTCGCAAATGGTCTTTGTGTTTGTCGGGATATGCGCTCAAATCCCATATTTTGGATCCATCGTCCGTCCAACCAAAAGTGTTATCAAAATGGTGTAGTCTCACAACATTGATCCCATATTTTGCTAGATGAGCAGCGATATCCGCCGCGTCTGATTGCGTCGGGAACACCCCATCAAAAACAAGGTTGGTTCCCAGAAATCGAACGCGAGTGCCAGTGGTGCTTTCAACAAAATGCCCGTTTTTGACTATAATAAAGCCGTGAGCCCCTGCTGGACCGTCATTTAGACCACTCAGATCCATGAAATTGGAGGACGAATCATTCCATGGGGTTAGAAAAGTAAAGTTCGGAGCTGCCTCACCTAATTGGAGGTTGCCAGCCATAAATCCGACGGCGACGAGTAATGTCGCCATCCATTTCCATATACTAGTAGGGTTCTTCATTGTATTAATTTTCTTTCGTAAAACAAATCGAGATTTATTTATATATAACAGTTCGCGCAGGAGAGACGACCAGCTCCTCCTTTGCTGAAGAGGCTGATATTTCGACCATGAAACACTCGAATTACTGAACCAGCGCTCCTCATATAGTTAACGCTAGCAATTACCCCATAGGCCACAACTAGCTTTGATCCGGCAAACCCGATCATTCTAATATAAATTCGCCCTCAGCTATGAATCCCTATTTGCCGTGAAATAATTATCCTGCAGTTGACCGACGATGACCTTTGGGCGAAACCGAGTAAGCGTTTCTGAGCCATGAAGGTATGCTTTCGAAGAGGTCAAAAAGCTGCCGCGCTAGGACTCGAAACTATGACGAAGACCTGAAACAAGAACAACTTACAAAAGCTTGCACACAAATAGGCACACAAGTTTTACCTGACCGGGATTTGGACAAAATAATCATCGCGTGGCCGGGTCTGAAACCACCTCTGAAAGCGGCCCTAGTTGCTATCGTGACTTCCAGCTAGAGTGAGGCATGGCCTTTCGAGCGCGCCTTCTGGTTCCTACTGTAGAGCCTGCGGAAACAGCCGTTAAAGTCGCTATCGCGGCGGACGGGAAATGAAAATTTGGATTACCTATGAAATCTCTTTCTCCGCCAATCAAGCGTATCGCCCTCCTTGCACTGCTGTGGATGTTTGTTCCGTGGCAACTTTTACACGCGAGTTCTCCGAAAGATAAAGAATTGACCAGCCGAATATCGGAGATCATTCAAGAATGCTCGAAACTCAAGGCGGGAACCACGCGGGCCGAACTGATGAAATACTTCACGACTGAAGGCGGACTTTCATCCCCAGAGGCGCAGACCTTCGTTTACCGCTCGTGTCCCTATATCAAAGTCGACGTTGTATTCAACTCGCTGATCTTAAAGAGAAAAAGGAGTCGCCGCAGGACGTGATCCAAACTATTTCGAAGCCTTTTCTTGAGTATTCCATATCAGACTGAGGGCCAAATTCAAATTAGGACACTACCCGATATCTGTCTGGATCGACAAATTAGTGCCTGCGGCTCTATCATCAAATGTCTGCCTCGGCGTCAGCCTGTTATGCAGATGTCAATAGAATGTAGGAAGCGAGTATGCAACGATAGTGGTAGGCAAGTAGAGGCCTCTTAAAGGCATTTAAATATACTTAAAAATACAAGAATGCGTGTTTTAGAAACTATAATAATCATGTTGCGGCGCGTTGTTCTCGCGCTCACCTTCGCCGTTGCAATTCCTTTGCACGCGCAGTCCACGCCAGCACGCGAGCGGACCAACTTCAATGCAGGCTGGCTGTTCCAGCGCGACGATCCCGCCGACATGCAGGCCGGCGAGCTCGACTATCCCAAGTTGAAGGATTACCTCCTGGCCGATTCCAATAGCATTTCCAAGGCCGAACCGGTCACCCGTCCGGACGGCAATCCCGGCGGCGATATTTCCTACGTGAAGCCGGATTTTAACGACTCTGATTGGCGGTCGCTCGCTCTGCCACACGATTGGGCGGTGGAAGGCCCGTTCGACATTTACCTTTCCGGCGAAACCGGGAAGCTCCCGTCGGCGGGCGTGGGCTGGTACCGGAAGCATTTCGATATTCCCGCTTCTGACGCGGGTCGCCGCCTCTTTCTTGACATCGACGGAGCCATGTCCTATTCGGCTATCTGGATCAACGGCCAACTCGCGGGTGGTTGGCCTTACGGCTACCAGTCGTTCGAAGTCGACATCTCGCCGTTCGTCAAGGTGGGTGCCACGAACGTCGTGGCCATCCGCCTCGACAATCCGCCCTTGTCCTCGCGCTGGTATCCGGGTGCCGGCATCTATCGCAACACGTGGCTGGCGAAAACGGGCCCCGTGCATGTCGATCATTGGGGTGTGGCTATCTCGACGATCGACGCGTCGCCCGACTCTGCCACGATCAAGTACAAGGCGACACTTGCCAATCAGGGCTCGTCCGACGCGATCACCCAGACGACCACCACGATTTACAAGATCGACGCGAATGGCGCGAAGGTCGGTGGTCCGGTTGCCGCGAGTCCAGCGACCGCCTTGCAGGTGCCTGCCGGTAGCCGTGCCAATTTGGACGTGAAGCTCGCCGTGGCCCATCCCGACCTCTGGACACTGGAGCATCCCAACCGCTACGTCGCGGTTACTGAAGTCCAGCAAAATGGCCGGATCATGGATGAGTACGAGACACCCTTCGGCATCCGCACGATCAAGTTCGATCCCGACCACGGCTTCTTCCTCAATGGCGTGCACGTCGAGTTGAACGGCGTTTGCGGCCATGCCGATCTCGGGACGCTTGGCATGGCCTTCAACACGCGCGCAGCTGAGCGGCAACTCGAGATCCTCAAGGACATGGGTTGCAACGCGCTGCGCACGAGCCACAATCCGCCCGCGCCGGAGCTGCTCGATCTCTGCGACAAGATGGGCATCCTCGTTATGGACGAGTCGTTCGATTGCTGGCGGTCCGGGAAAAAAAAGAACGACTACAGCGTGCTCTTCAATGACTGGCATGAGCGCGATCTCCGCTCCCAATTCCGCCGCGACCGCAATCATCCTTCGGTCATCATGTGGAGTCTCGGTAATGAGATGCCGGATCTCTGGAACGATGATCGCGCGAAGGAGGCCGCTCTGCTTACGGCGATCGCGCACGACGAAGACCCAACCCGCCCGACAACGGTTGCCTCCAACAATCAGGACACCTGGAAGGATGGTCCCGGGTCGAACAAAGGCATCCAGTACGGCCTCGACATGTACGGCCAGAACTACCCCCAGGCCAACCAGAAACAGCCTTGGGACCTGTTCGACAAGTTCCATGCCGCCAATCCCACCGTGCCCATTTTCGGCAGCGAGACGTCCTCTGCGCTGAGCTCGCGCGGATTCTATACCTTCCCGGATTCCAACGATCAGAATGCCCCCAAGCAGGATTTTCAGGTCAGTTCCTACGATCTCGTTGCGCCAGCCTGGGGTTGTCCACCCGATCTCGATTTCGCCGCTCTCGATCATTCGCCTTACGTGGCGGGTTTATTTACATGGACCGGCTTCGACTATCTCGGCGAACCGACGCCGTTCAACAACGATGAAACTAACCTCCTCAATATTCACGATCCCACGGAGCGGGCGGCCTACGCGGAGAAGCTCAAGGAAATGGGCAAGACTATCGGGCCTTCGCGAAGCTCTTATTTTGGAGCCGTCGATCTTGCCGGGTTCAAGAAGGACTTGTTTTACCTGTATCAGGCGCACTGGCGGCCTGACCTGCCGATGGCACACGTCCTACCCCACTGGAACTGGCCCGACCGCGTTGGAAAAGTCACTCCCGTTTTCGTTTACACCTCGGGTGATCAGGCGGAGCTGTTCCTGAATGGCCTCTCGCAGGGCAGGCGCAGCACGGCAAGCAGCCAGCCGCTTCCGCAAAATCTCGCGCTCAACCAGCCCGCCACCGCCAGCAGCGATGAAGCCGCCACCCAGAGCCACGCCAGTAATGCTGTCGATGGTGCCAACGACACGCGCTGGACTGCCTCCGACGGAACCAAGCAACAATGGTGGCAGGTCGATCTTGGCCAGACGCAGCCGATCCGCTCGATCCTGATCAACTTCGAAAGAAGCCCGGACAACTACCAGTACAAGATCAGCACGTCGGACGACGGACAGGAATGGCAGCAGGTGGTGACCAAGGACGACTGGTCGGGCGATTCAGCCGTTGCCGTCCATGACGTTGACGCCAGCGGGCGCTATGTCCGGATCGAGTTCACCAACCTGGCGCCGCGTACCTATGCCAGCATCCGTGAAATGGGGGTCTACTCTCAGGAGGTCACGTCCGACACCTTTTTCCAGGACCGCTATCGCATGCGCTGGAGCAACGTGGTCTATCAGCCCGGCGAGCTGAAGGTCGTGAGTTACAAAAACGGCAAGCCCTGGGCGGAGGCGAGCGTCAAGACCACGGGCGATGCTTCCGCGCTGCAGATGGAGGCGGATCGCCCCACCGTTCGAGGAGATGGCCTGGATCTCAGTTACATCACGACGCGCGTGGTCGATTCCAACGGCCTCACTGTCCCCACCGCGCAGAATCAGATCAAATACGAGGTCGTCAGCGGCCCGGGCCAGATCGTGGCCACCGACAACGGAGACCCCACCGATCTGGAGACCTTCTCCAACCCCGAAAGGCATGCTTTCAACGGCCTCGCCCTGCTCATTTTACGGGCCCAAGCGGGCCAGACTGGCGAGGTGAAGATTCGAGCCACGTCGGATGGATTGAATCCGGCCGAGTTCACGGTGCATGTTGATTAAGACGGCATCAATGTAGATACGCCGCATGCGACTGAGGGACCACGCTGGCAGGCAGGTAGCGCCTGGGCGCATTTATTTTCAGGGGACCGTGCAGGTGAAGCTGTAGTCCCCCGAGCCAATCTCATATTGCGGGTTATTATTCCCGCTCTGAACAGGGTGGAGCTCGGATTGGGTCGTCGCCGCATGACCACCTTCCTGAACGGACGCAAGATTTGTCGTCGGAAGCTCAACCGTCGCCGTGGTGTTTGGCGGAATAGTCACCTGAAGAGAAAAGGTTCCGTTCGCCAAAGTCCACTTAGTCGAAATTTTCCCGTGGATGGAATCGAAAGAACCTGCCGCTGACGTTAGATCGCCTCCCGGTCGAGGACGGATGATGATGTGTTTAAATCCTGGTTGATCGGGATCGACGCCGATTCCGGCCACCGTATTGAACATCCACTCACCACACGAGCCAAGTGAGTAGTGATTGAAGGAATTCATGCCGGGATCTTGAAATCCCTTTTCCGGCGTCCAGCCGTCCCAGCGCTCCCAAATCGTGGTGGCTCCCTGTTTGACGGAGAATAACCAGGAAGGAAAGCTAGTCTGCTCGAAGACGTGGTAAGCGGTATCGGTTTGATTTTGCGAGCAGAGGGCCGGCAGGAGATAGCTCACACCAACGAATCCAGTGGTGAGATGATTGTTGTGATTGGCGACATCATCGGCCAGATATTGCGCCGCTTTAGGGCGCAACTCATCCGGCAGCAGATTAAATCTTAAGGCCATTCCATAGTCTGCCTCCGTGCCATTGCCAACATGCCCATCGGGCTGAACATAGTGCTGGTTGAAGGCCGCCCTAATTTGCTCGAAGAGTTGCTCGTACTTGGTGGCATTGGCATCATCGCCCGTCACCTTATAAGCTTGGGCCACGAGTGACGTCGAGTAGGCGAAGAAAGCCGTGCCGATCAAATCCTTGGGAGTATCTTCCCCCTGCGAAAGCCAGTCGCCGTAATCACCTCCGCGATCATGATCGCGAATGAGGTTCGTGCTGTGCGCCTGGCACCAATCGATCCATCGAGCCATGGCAGGTAGGTGTTGTTCCAGAATGCGTTTGTCTCCATACATCAAATAGATCGTCCATGGGCAAATGACCCCGGCGTCTCCCCAGGCAGGCGTACCTCCACCGACACCATTTGGTGCAGGAGAGATGTCGGTGAATTCTCCATCTGCCTTCTGCGCATCATCCACATCGACGAGCCATTTGGTGAAAAATGCGGCGATGTCGCCATTATAAGCAGCCGTCCTGATAAAGACCTCGGCATCGCCCATCCAGCCCATGCGCTCGTCGCGCTGCGGACAGTCGGTCGGCACCGAAAGATAGTTGCCGCGCATGCCCCATTGAATATTGGATTGAAGTTGGTTGATGTCCGGATTAGAGCACGAGAATTCCCCCGTTCGCGGAATATCGGTGCCAATGACAACTCCCTTCACCGTGTCCGTGGTAGGAGCCTCTGTCAGGCCGGTGACTTCGACATAGCGGAAGCCGTGGAAGGTGAACCGAGGCTGCCAAATTTCTACGCCGTCACCTTTGCATATGTAGGTATCAATCGACGGTGCCCCGCGAAGGTTGGCGGTATAGATGGTGCCGTCTGGATTAAGCATCTCCGCATGCCGCAACGTGATCTCAGTTCCAGCGGGCTCAGACACTTTGAGGCGGACGAAGCCGACCATGTTTTGTCCGAGGTCAAAAGTGTACCGTCCAGGTTTGGGTTCCGTCATCGCCTTGGGATGACGTTCACCGGTTTCCCGCACGGGCTGGTCGACTTGGCTATCGAAGGCGCGGGTCGCTTCCGATCTCTCGCCCGCATTGTTCCAGTCGCCGGTGTCCAGTTCCGGCTGATCCCAACCGACGATTTCCTCCTGCGCATCGTAGTTTTCACCGAGCATGAAGTCGGAGGACAAAATGGGACCGGCATGAATTTTCCAGCTTTTGTCCGTCACAATGGTATCGACGCTGCCGTCCAAATAGGTGACTTCCAATTGCGCAAACAAAGCCGGTATTTTGCCCCAGGCTTGGAAACCTCCGTTCCCGATATGACCGCTATACCATCCGTTCCCCACCAAGGCGCCAAGGGTATTGGGACCGGACTTGAGCAGGGAGGTCACGTCGTAGACTTGATAGCGCACGCGCTTATTGTAATCGGTCCAGTCGGGAGCGAATATATGATCGCCCACACGGGTTCCATTGAGATGAAGCTCGTACAAACCCAGTGCGGTCGCATAAAGCCGCGCCTTGGCAATCGTTTTGCTGAGATTGAAATCCTTACGGAGATAGGGTTGTGATTGGTTGCTTCCGGGGATGCTTAGGGTTGCTTGTTCCGTTCCTGTCACTTCATGGTTTTTTCCGTCCTGGCTATAATCCACGCGAAGCTGTTTGACATGCATGTAGAAGGGATCCCCGCCCAAGGCATCGCTGGTTACCACCAACTGAAGGTGATTGTCCTTTAGCATTCCACTGACGATGTCCGTCACATCTTTGGAACCCGCGCCGTCGGTTGCTTCATAGTAGGCATGGAGAATCGAGATGTTGCCGCCGATTGAACTCGGCAACGCCGTCGGCGGGGCCTCAATCCACTTCGCCCGCCAGTCTTCGGACTTGAGTAGGCCCATTTCCCATCGAGCGGGCTTGCTCCAGGCGCTGGCAGCGTCGTGGCGATCCCAAACGCGCACCTTCCACCAACAAGCTTGCCGCGAAGAAAGGGAGTTACCGCCGTATTCAACGTGTGCGCTTTCATCGGAAAGCACTTTGCCGCTGTCCCACAGGTCGCCCTGATCCTTGGATAATAACGTCGGTGAGCTGGAAACAAGTATCTGGTAGGCCGTTTGAACTTCGGCCCGTTGATCGGATTGCAATATCCAGCTCAACCTCGGTTTGAGGACATCGAGACCGAGCGGATCATGAAGATATTCGCAGCGCAAACCCCCGACCGTAACGGCGACAGCAACCTTCGCCGACACCGCGCTCATCACCAAGAACAAGAACCAAACAAGTAATTTCTTTATCATAATGTTAACCACAACTAAATTAAGGGGTCAAAATGCGGAGCTAGCGTTCACAGGAAACTACGCGGGATTTAAAGTTATTTCAACGCGCCTGGCGATGGCACGCCTCCTTTTATTATTACTATTCCCATTCCTGGCTGCGGCTGATCCTTTGGCCATCGACCTCACGAAGGTTGTTCCCCCAGCCGCAACCTGTCCCTACGGTCCAGGAACGACCAGAAACCCCCAAGGGGAGACAATTACGGCCGACCAGCGCTCCTTTTTTCTCGATGGCAAGCCGTGGATACCCATCGTCGGCGAATTTCATTATATACGTTACCCGCGCGCAGAATGGCGGGACGAATTATTGAAAGTGAAAGCAGGCGGGATCAATACGATCTCCACTTATGTTTTTTGGATTCACCATGAAGAGGCCCAGGGTACCTTCGATTGGAGCGACAACCGTTCTCTGCGCGACTTCATCAAGCTCTGCCAGGACGTCGGCCTTAATCGCGAGGAACCAAATAAGTAATTTCTTTATCATTATTTTAAGGGGAATCATCGCAGGCATTCGAACCGGTCGCAATTGCGGGGTACCCCCGTTAAGGTTCGACGAGCTGCCACGGTTCGGGCGTCGTGCTGAAAGGAGGATGCTCTGCGTTATTCGAAAAATCAGGCGCGTCTTTAGAACTCAATTGAAAGAACGGTAGTTTGAGAGTTCCATCATCTGTTTTTTCATAGTTACCATCCATTTTTTGAATAAGCAAAAAAAAGGAACAAACACCCCCGTCATCCCCGATCAAAACATCCATATCAACGGGATCGGCTGCCAATCGAAATGTCGGACCAACTTTGAGGTGCGCATCGCCGATGCCCGTATTGGCGAAGGGAACGTAGGACGGAAACGCAAAGGGGAGTGCCTCATGCAGATCATTGTTTTCCGAAAGAGGGTTCCATCCACCGTCGAACACAAGTTGACCTCTCACTCTGACCACTAGGACGTTGTCACCGAAACCAGCAAATCTGTATTCGCCAGGCGCGGGCGCGCTAACCGTCCCGTGATAATGAACAACCCACAACCCCGGCTGAACCTCGTTTTGCAAGTTAAACGCTTTGGGAGCTTCTTCGGAAGGTCTGGTTGAAATGGCGATGGAATCCGCATAAAGCGGTACCTTGCTTTTATAATATTGATTCAGTACAGAGTCATCCCAACCCTGTGCGAGGTACTTCTTAAGCAAAGCGTAGTAGGCCGACTCATCTAGGTTTGTAGGCTGTTTATCAGGCGTCTGCTTTAAGTCGTAGAAGTCGCCTTGTAGCCCAGAGCCATCAGGGGCGCCAAACAGAGGATTGCCGCCAGGGGAACCGTTGGCTCCATGGTCGCCGCTGCCCGCCAGACTAGAACCCATCACGCCGTCGACTCCGGACATCGGTGAGGGATTAGCCTCATCGGTCACGGGAACCTCGGGAGGGTCGGGCAGAGTGATAGGCGAGATTTCCGTCGATACGATGCGCTTGATGTCGGGCGGCGCGCTCTCAACATTGTTTCGTTTGGCCATCTGCACCTTATGCTCCACATCCGTATGGACAGACGGCGGCTCAGTAGCGTGGAAATTAATATGCTTGGGCACAAAATGTTCCACGATGAGGTAGGTGGCGGCGACGCCGAATACAACGTGCAGCAAAATGCTGAGCGCCAGGGTATTTGCGCCGAAGTAAGCGAACCATCGCTTTTTCAGACGCTTTTTCTCCTGCGCGGGCAAATCGGGGGAGACGGTCACTGATCTTCCTCTTAGTTAAAGTTGGGCCATCCATCCGCCGTCGATCGTGATCGTCGATGCATTGACGTACGCGGCTTGCCGGCTGGCCAGGAACAGGTAGGCACCTTTGACATCGTCGCCCACGCCGAGACGTCCCACAGGACAATGAGCGCGCAGCCACGGTTCAAATATCGCCGGATCGCGGGACGAAGCATCATTGATGTCGGTATGAATCCAGCCCGGCGCCACCGCGTTGACCGTGATGCCATAGGGGCCAAGCTCCAGCGCCATTCCCTGCATTAACAGGTTCTGCCCACCCTTGGTTGCGCAATAGTGGGTCTGCGTGCCGTTCGAGCGGAAGGCGCCCACGCTGGTTGTAAAAATAATCCGTCCGCCTGACCCTTGGGCGATCATGATTTTCGCCGCCTCCTGCGCAACATAAAAAGTTCCGCTCAGGTTTGTGTTGAGATGGCGGAGCCACTCCTCGTCGGTTAGCTCAAGGATCGACTTGAAATGGCAAATGCCCGCGTTGCAAACGACAATGTCGAGGCCGCCCAGGAATTCCGCCGCGCCCCTCGTCATCGCCCGCGCAGCCAACGAATCCCCAACGTCCGCCTGGAGGCTGCAGGCGGATACGCCGAAGGCTTCCGCCAGGCGCCGGGCTTCCGCTTCTGCTTTGTCGGGCGCACCGAAGGAATTGAGCACGATGTTGCAACCGGCCGCGGCGTAGGCCTCCGCGGCGGCCAAGCCGATGCCACGGTCGCCCCCGGTGACGAGAACCCGATTCCCATACGGCGTCAGGCTGGCGGAAGGAGGTTGCATATTCATCAATATCATACACGATAAGCAATATGCTCAGAGCAAGTCAAATTGCTAAAGCAGATCCGGAACCCGGCGCGGCTCACTCTCTGGTGGTCTGCGTCGCCCGGCGGATCGTCCGCCTTCGGCAGGAGAAAAACCTCACCCAGTGCAAGCTGGCCCGGCTGTGCGGACTTTCCCCCGCTTACCTCTCCCGGGTTGAAAGCAATCGGGCCGCGCTGACCTTGTCCGGCCTCGCCAAGGTCGCGGCGGCGCTCGAAGTGCCGGCGACCGCCCTTTTCGATGAAGAGACGTCATCCGCGCCGCTCTCGCTCCATCGTTCGCACGACAAGATGGAGCTGTTGCGGGGCCGGGGCTCGCATGCGCACCAAATGCTTGCCGCGAACAAGAAGGGCAAGCTGATGGAGCCATTGCTGATCGACGTTTCACGGAGACCTTCCGCTGGCCGTCAGTGGGCGCACGCCGGCGAGGAATTTGATTATCTGCTGGAGGGAACCTGCACCTTTTTTTACGGCAAAGAACGCTTCACCCTGCGCGCAGGGGACGCGGTGTATTATGATGCCTCCGTTCCACACGGTATCGTGCGAACAAGCGCGTCACGCGCCCGACTTTTGGTCGTTGTGTCCGCGCGTGACTACCTGTTCCATGGAGACATTCAGCGCCTGCTGGGACGAGCATGACCGAGCGCCACTAGTTAGTGGCCAAATGTATGCCAAGTGACATAAAAATATTCAAGTTCGTCTTCCGTCCACGATGGAGTGTCAGAGTGTGTTTGTCCCTGATGATGCTCTACTGGATAGGCACCGCGCAGCTCTGCGCGGACACCGTGACCCTCACGCATTTGCGCTGTGAGAATCTTGCCAACCCGTTGGGAATCGACGTGCCCAAGCCGCGATTTAGTTGGATCATCGAGTCCGACCGCCCCAATGAAATGCAGTCGGCCTATCAGGTTGTCGTGGACGGCCAGTGGGATTCGGGCCGCGTCGCGTCGGAGCAATCGATCAACGTCGAGTATGGCGGCAAGGAGCTGGCCCCCGCCACCCGCTATACGTGGAAAGTGCGGGTGTGGGATGCCGAGGGCGAACCCTCGGAGTGGAGCAAGCCCGCCGTGTTCAGCACCGGCTTGAAAGAGTGGTCGGCAAAGTGGATCGGTCATGATAATTCCGACAACGCGGCCTCTCTCGACGGGGCGCAATGGATCTGGTTCCCCGAGGGGAATCCCGCTCAGAGTGCTCCAGCGGGACCCCGTTATTTCCGGCACATGATCACTCTCCCCACAGAACGAAAAATGACCAAAGCGACGTGTGTGATTACAGCGGACAACACGTTCGAGCTTTCCATCAACGGCAAAAAAGCCGGCCAGGGCAACAATTGGCAGGAACCCGTCACGGTGGATGTAACCTCCCTCTTGCAAGCGAAAGACAACACCATCGGGATCACGGCCACCAATTCCGGCGAAGGCCCAAGCCCGGCGGGATTGATTGCAAAGCTGCACCTCGAATTTGCGGATGGCGGTGGACTGGATGTCGTCACGGACGGGCAGTGGGAAGCCGCCACCGACCCCGACTCCTCATGGATGCCGGCAAAGGTGCTGGGGCCTTATGGGATCTTTCCCTGGGGCAATGCAAACGGGGGCGACGACCAACGACGATTGCCCGCCCGCTATCTGCGCCGGGAGTTTGAGGTCGCGAAGAAGGTCACTCGCGCCACGGCCTATGTCTGCGGGCTCGGTTTCTTCGATCTCTTTCTCAACGGAGCGAAGATTTCCGACGATGTGATGGACCCGGCGTTGTCGGATTATACCAAGGCCGACTATTATGTGACGTTCGACGTGACCGATCAAGTCAAGCAGGGCGCCAACGCGATCGGCGTGATTCTCGGCAACGGCCGATTCTACGCCCCGCGGCTGTCCGTGCCGGCGCCCACTCAGACCTTCGGCTATCCCAAGCTGCTGTTGCAATTGGAAGTCGAGTATGAGGACGGCACGAAAACCACGCTGGTCAGTGATGAGAACTGGCGGCTGACGACTAATGGCCCAATCCGAGCCAATAACGAGTACGACGGCGAGGAGTACGACGCGCGGATGGGAATGCCGGGCTGGGACAGCGCCGGGTTTGACGACAAGAAGTGGGAGCAGGCGCAGGTGGTGTCTGGCCCGGGCGGCGAATTGCAGGCGCAAATGATCGAGCCGATGCGCATCACCCAGGTCATCCATCCTGTGGGGATCACCCAGCCGACGCCGGGAACCTACATCGTTGACATGGGACAAAATTTTTACGGGACGGTGCGGCTAAAGGCCTCCGCTCCTACGGGAACCAAGGTAACCCTGGTCAGTGCCTACAGCCTCAATGCCGACGGTACTCTCAAAACGGCGGACAACCGCTCCGCACGCGCCACCGATAGATACACGTTCAAGGGGCAAGGCACCGAAATTTGGAATCCCCGGTTCAAAGGCCAGGGATACAGGCGGATTCAGGTGGCCGGCTTACCCTATGCGCCGACCGTGGACAACTTCGAGGGCCTCGTAATTCACACCGATGCAGAACCTGCTGGAGAATTCCAATGTTCGAACGATTTGATCAACCGGATTCATACGACCATGTGGTGGGGAATGAGGATGTTTATGCGCTCCGCGCCCCTTGATCCCGACCGCGACGAGCGGCAGGCGTGGACGGGTGATCCGGCCAAGGACGCGGAAAGCGAGGCCTATAATTACAATGTCGCGCCGTTTTATACGAAGTGGATGGATGACGTGGAGCGGTCGCAACGGGACGATGGCACCATTCCCGATGTCGCGATGTATTGGAAGGGGGGTAGCGGGGTGGAATGGCCCAGTGTATTTACAATCATCCCCGATTGGTTCATCGACTTCTATGACGATACTCGCGTTGCGCAAACGCACTACGCGGCGATGAAGAGGTGGGTTTTAGCGATGCAAAGACTTGAACTGCCCGACGGCACGCTGCCCGGCACCAGTTACGGCGACTGGTGCGACACTTACACCATGGATGGTAAAGTTTCTGACTTTGGCGCAACGCCTCACGAACTCGTATCGACGGCCTATCAATATCACAATTGCCGGATCGTGGAACGGCTGGCGAAATTAATGGGAAAGGCGGATGACGAGAGCACCTTCAGGGGAATGGCGGATAAATTGAAAGCGGCTTTCAATCAGAAATTCTTCAATCCAGCTACTCACGTATATCAGGGAGAAACGCAATGTGGCTACGTGCTGGCTCTAAAGTTCGGTTTGGTGCCGGACGATCAGCGTGATGCCATCATCGCCAATCTGGTGGACGACATCATGGTCAAGCACCACGGCCATTTATCGGTCGGCCTTATCGGCATGCAATGGCTGATGCAGACGCTGACCGAAATCGGACGGCCAGATGTAGCCTGGACCATCGCGACGCAAACGACGCGCCCAAGCTGGGGTTACATGCTGTCCAAGGGAGCAACCACTTGTTGGGAAAGATGGGATTGCGATACCCGTGATCCAGGCATGAATAGCGAGGCGTTGCTTATCCAATCGGGTAACCTGGACGCGTGGTTTTATCAAACCCTTGCAGGTATCCGCCCAGCGGCGCCGGGTTTCAAAAAGATACTCATTGAGCCATCCGTTGTTGGCGACCTGACGTGGGTGAAAGCCCATTTCGATTCGCCCTATGGTCGAATCGTCAGCAATTGGAAAATCGAGGGCAACCAACTTACCCTGGACGTAACCATCCCGGACAATACGACCGCGACCGTGGTTGTACCCGGTAAGAACGGCGGCTCGCACGAGGTTGGGTCCGGGAGCTATCATCTCACCTCGCAATGGTCGGATTCACGGTGAGATGTAGCTTCGTACGCTTCTAGCCCGAACCGATAGCCTGAGCGCAGCACAGCTCGCGGTAACACAACGTGGCTCTTTTTAACTCATAAGTGTTTCGGCATCCTCGAAGAGAATGTCCCGAATGAGCGGCTCTTCGGACTCAGCGATTTTATCTACAGCGCAATTGATCGAGCCAAGCTCTTGGCTGCGTATCATGGTGAAAACCGGACGGAGGCGTTCACCTCGTACTCGTACGACGCCAAAGATGTAATAAATAATGATTTCATCAGAATGGTATAAGGCATGAGATAAAAATGAATAGGGTGCGAAGAGCGCGGTTCCATCTTTTAGTTCAAAGTTGATTCCGGCCGGGTGAGTGTCCCGCTCATAATTGGCGGGCCTGGAATTGAATGTTCCGTCTTTAGTTTTGATAGCCATAAATTCTCTTTCTGGATTGAGTTTAAATGCCGATCCCGGTTCTTTGGGATTGCACGGTGCTGAAGTCGTAATGGGGGCGCTCTGATTCCGCAGGTGTATGCCTTGGCCCGGGCACGGATTCTGTAATGGACGTTCTTTGGCGATGCTGGTCATGTCGCCTGACCATCTGGCGCATTTGCTCCGTCCGGCGATTCACCGACGCACGGATGCGACGGATTTGCTCGGTGATCTCGCGGTAGGCAGTCGAACGAACGTCGGCGATCAAATTCTCTCGCGGATTGGTGGCCAGAACGTCGAGAGCCGCCTTGCGATCTCCTTCCGGTAAATGGGACATGAGCGCCGCCTTGTCCGGCGTATGCACCGAGCATAATTCCCGAGCTCTGGAGCAGGCGACGTAAGATGACTTGGCATCCAAACGGGCGGCTGCCACCACCACCCGCTCGCAGGTACGGCCCTGCGCCTTGTGTGACGTGACGACATAGCCGTGCGTCCACTGCTTAAATGCGGGAGGCACCGTGAGGCCCTCCCGCGTATGGAGCGAGCCGTCAGGTTCAACTTTTCCGACGGTCAGCACTTGTCCATTGATCAGCCCGAGCGATCGCGCATTAGCCCGAATCAGGATTTTGTCGCCGGGGCACACGGCGATGGGACGCGGAATGGCCACGTCGAATGAACCCGCCGATTTCAAAGGGAGCGTCCGCTTTTGGTCACCCGATACCACGACTACCGTGCCACTCTCCACCCGCGCCACCGACGCCGACTCGCCAGCCTTCCAGCCGCCCATCGATTTCGTAAGCGTCACTACTTGGCCAAGTTTGTAATTGCGCCAATTGCCGCGCTGCTGGACGGTCCACCGAAGAGAATCATGCACTGTGCAGGTCATATCCTCTTCTGGCAGCAAATCGCGCTCCTTTAGACCCGAGCGGATTTCATCGGTCATGTGGCGGTTCTCCTCCCAGGTCGGACAGACCGCCAAACAGCGATCCAAGCATTTGCCGTCATCCGTCGATTCGAAATAGGCAGTAGCCGCATCCTTAAGATAGTTCGCCTGCCCCTCATGCACCCAGCCGAGCTTATCGAGAGTCTCCAACCCAGCGCGGGCCGCGCCGGACGAAAGCAGCCCCACCGCATCCTTGTACCCAGCATGTTGCTGGCGCTGGATTTCCGTGACTTCGCAACGGCTGAGATTGCTGTGAGTTTCAAGCACGCGCAGAAAATCGCCCGCTTCCACGGAAACATGCTGCCTGACATCTCCCACGAAAATCACCCGCATATCGTGTTTCTGAGCCAAGCGCAGCAATTCTTCCCCCTGCCGATTCGATTGCAGACCCGCTTCGTCACAAATAATTACGGCACCGCGTAGATCAAACTTGGAGGGACCGTTCTGGAGAAAATCGGCCACCGTGGTCGCGTCCTTGAACCCTTCAGCTTGTAATGTCTTCGCCGCCGAAGCCGTGGGTGCAATGGCAATAACGCGATGCCCAGCCTCCTCCAAGCCGCGCCGAACCTCACGTTGCGTAGTGGTTTTCCCCGCACCCGCCACGCCCCGCGTGCCGCAACATTGATCCGAGCTGTTTAGGATATGCTTCACGGCGTCACGTTGTTCCAGGGAAAGTTTTCCCTTTGGCTCAAATCTGGGATTGAGCGCAGGGAACGCGCCCTTTGTCTTATTCACGAAATTGACCGACCAAAGTTCACTTTTCAGCCCGTCGCGTGTGGCATGTTCCGACCGCAGCGGCTGTAGAGGATCATCGGCCAGACGGATCAACCCGGCTTTTCCGGCCTCCACCTGAGCGGTCAACTTAGTCAGGTCGAGCGAGCCAAGATTTTGATTGAGGGCTTCTGCCAAAATGTCATGGCGCTGAAGGACGCTTTGCCGCTCAAAAAGATGATCGACCGCTGCCTTGAGTGCAGCCTTTTCCTGCCCCACCGGGGCCGTCACGCCATGTTTCACGCGCACCCGTGCCTCAGCATGGACCTTTTGCAACTGACGCCATTCTTCGGCGCTTAACTGTCCAAATTGGAATTTCCGAACTTCGGCGGTGGAAATTTCCTTCAATTCGGAGGGGCGCGTCTGCCGGGTGATGGCGCTGACCTCGGCACGAGTCGGTTCCCGGCCCTCCTTCTTTTCAAATTTGTCGATCTCTCGTTCGATTTCCTCCCGGCGTTTGGCAAATCGCTCGCAGAGTTCCGGTGAGACACCCTTGATTTCAAATCCCTTGATCTCCCCTTTTTCTCGCACCTCCCGGACTTCGTAGCCGAGTGCTTTCACCTCGCGGGCCAGCTCGTTCTGATAGACCTTCCCGGCATACCGCACCGCCTCCAGCATCCCGTTTTCATGTAGGGCGAACCATTTCCCCGAATCGGTCTGTGTGGCATTGGCCAGGACGAAATGGGTATGAAGCTGAGGATCGAGGGCACGGCTGGCGTCATGGGTAAAAGCCGCCCCGCAAAGGTTCCCGGTCAATTCACTCCCGCGAGTGGTGGCGGTATTGGTCTGACGCGCGGCAAACTTTTCCAATTCCTTTAGGCCGACGCGAGAAGCCCTTTCATGGGCTTCCCGCAGCCTGTCATCCCCGGCCAGCACCCCCATGATCGAAACCGATTTCTGCGCCGAACACTGAAAATCGTAAAACGCTACCCGATTCGGTTGAGGCCCCATCTTCAGTCTGTGAGCTTCAATTTCCGTCTCACTCCCTGGCCGATGATGTTTTTTGCGAAAGTCGTCACCAGCCTCAAGAGTCAAAGCAATCCGCGTGTCTTTGGTGCGAGGAGTCAATTGTCCCCCGCTTAAGGGATGATGGTTGGAACGAAGGGCTTCGAATTGTTCAGGGGTAACTTCACCTCTCAAACCAAGCTTTTCCGATCCGATGCCCACCCATTCACCAGAGACCCGTTCGCCCTTGGAATAGTAGTCATTAGCCCGGAGATGATTCTTCAGGTAAGTGCCTCCGTTATAAATCTTGGCTCTCGTGAACATGGATTTCTTGACACTATACTGTATGTGAAATAGTGTGTAAAGGCTGTAGTACCACTTTCGCCCCCCCCCATCTCTCTAATTCCAAAACCATCAGTATGACCCGTTACATCACGACAGAACGAAGATCAGTGAGTGAGGAAGACAGACGCAATAGGTCTAAGCCTCGCTTAGAAATTCCGGTTGCCCGAACGAAACCCGAAGGCCATTCGGCCCGATTCGGGCATTTCGCCCTTCACCCTCACGGACAGCCCGGATGCGTCCGAACTAAGGCCGAATCGGCCCGGATTGTCACCCTATGACCGCACCCTATCAATCGAAGCTCATTCCCCACGAGGATTTCATCCGGCAGTGCCGGGCGAAACGCTGGAGCTATCCACGCATCGCGGCGGCCTTGCTCGCGGAGCACGGTCTTAAAACCGGGGCTTCCACCATTTTCGATTTCGTCAAAGTACGGGCGCGGAAAAAGCACCTGATCGAACTGCCACCCTCTTCCAGTCCAACCACTCAACCGTCAGATAACCCCACGTCGGCGGACGGGTTCTTTATGCCAGCCCCCGACCCCTCAACCCATGAAATCCGAAAACCCAAATACAAAATCAATTTCTGAAATAAACCATCGACTCGCCCTGGCTATCCAGACACGGGGCGGTCTCGGTAAATCAATGGAAGCCATCTGCAAAGGCAATTGGCTGGACCAACACGGCGTGCCTTGGAAAGGGTACGATCTTGATGTCTTCAACCGTACCCTCAGCAGCACGTTCCCCGAGGCCGTGACGCTGATCGAAACCAGCCGGGAACCAGAGGCCGACATCATCAAAATCCTGCGAAAGGTCACCCATGTTCCGGTGACGGTGATCGACCCGCAGGCCCACATGAACAGAATCATCCTTTCGGCGATGGCCAAGGTCGATTTCCCAAAATTCGCGGCCCAGGCGAAGGCGAGGGCCACCGTCCTGATCTTTCCCATCGATGAAATCTCCGACATGGAGGACATCAGCGAGACCGTCGATACTCTTGGCGACACAGTCGATTGGGTCATTGTCCGCAATCCGGAGCGCATCCCGACCACCAAATTCTTCGATGGCAGTCTGCTCGAACAGCAGTTGTCGTCTTACTATGCGGCGTCTCTGGAAATACCCTCACTTATGACCGATACCCGCAATCATTTGAGGGGAATTCAGGTCAAGCTGGGGCGCACCATTTCTCCGGCGGAAGCCATTGCCAACGCCGATCTTGGCCTTGATATGGTCCACCGCATGGTCCTCGAAAAGTGGCTGGCCGAAATGTTTCGCCGCTTTCACGCGATCAAGTCTTACCTCGTCCCTGACTTCTATGCCGAGAAGATTCAGGCCCCCGGCGACATCCGCAAGCCGCGCGAGCGCACCGTGGCCACCGGCATTAATCTGGAGAATATCCTGTGACTGGCGGCTATGTATTGGACGCTGCGACTACCGCCATGGTCGCGTCACTCGACTCGCAGGAGGAACGGGATCGGCTTACCCGCTTTCTCACCGTCGAATTACAGGAGGGCAAAGGCACTGGAATTCTTGGCGATGTGTTTCTGCTCCTGAAAGCCAATCGCTGTTACATGGAAAAATTGCCGGGACAGTTCAACCGCGAACTGGTCCAGCCTTTGACCGAAAACATGCTCCGGCTCGAAACCAGCGTTGGCCTCCAGGCCAAGGCTCAGGAAAAGACGCTCGTCCAAGCGAACCGCTGTGCCGATTCATCGACTGCCGCCGCCGGGCGCATGGAAGCCATAGTCCCGAAAGTAGAGGGAGTCGTCCAAACGGCCTTCGATAAAATTGATTCCTCAGCCTTGACGAAGAAGATCGAGGACTCGGTTATGGAAGGAGCGGTCAAGCCCGTGGCCCGGGTGAACGATGAATGTGATCTGTTGCAGGAAAGATTGGGTGACCGTGTTCCCATCCTCACCGGTGCCCTCAAGTGGTTGACCATTGGAAATGCTGTCGTTTGGGCCTTGAGTTGCGCCCTCCTCATCAGCGCCGTCGGCATCTATGTCGTCTTCAGCATGGAACAGGAAATGGTCGGCACTCTCCAAACGCGCGTGAAGGAAGAAATTGAGAAAGTCCATGCCACCGCGCAGGCGAATGAAAAAACGCTCGACGCCCTGGCCAGTCTCAATGTGGCCCTTGAAATTCATCCAGAAAAGGACTGGTGGGGCAATGAGATGCCTTACCACTACTGCATTTCCATCAAGGGCGCAGATTTAGGAGGCACCTTTTACAAAAATTGGGAGAGATACGGTGCGATCTACGTTCATGAGAACATCACTCCTATTAGCTTATAAGTCTGTCAGGACGCTCCGCCGGGCGGGGCTGGACTACGCCACCTCGCCCCGCTCGCGTCACCGTGTTCATGGTGGCGACCGCGGCGGGAGACGCCCCCTTTTCCCCGCGTCTCCCGCCACCGTCGCTTATCCAGTCATAGTGCTCGGAATGTACAAACTCTATGCCTACCAGATGAAAATCAATTGCAACCGCCAAGAGGCTCATGATTTCCGATAAGCAGGGGGCTACGCATTTGCGGTAGGGTTTTGCCCCATACCGAAAATTGGCTCATCGCGTAGTATGATCGAAACGATATGAACACTCTCTCATGGACGAAACGATCTCCAAGAGCGGACCGGGAACCATAAAAATTATGACCGATTACCACCTGCCACCAATCCGCACATCCAAGCCGTTCTTATCAACCCCCAAGGACTCCCTGGCCTACTGGTTGCTGGACATTTTGTGGGTCGTCCACGCCACCGGGGAGCAGACGCACGGGCGTTACTCGATGATCGAGCAGTGGATGCCGGACGATGCCTTCGCCCCGCCTCATGTTCACCCTCACGCGGATGAGACCTTCTGGGTTCTGGAAGGGGAGATGACGGCCGAAGTCGGCGGCAAGACGCTGGTGCTGGGGCCCGGGTCGCTGGGCCATGTCCCCCGCAACCACGTCCACTCGTTTAAGGTGACGGGTAAGCAGGTGTGTCATATTCTGAACTACTATACACCCGCCGGGTTTGAGCAGGCCATCATCGGCAGCGCCAGGCCCGCTGAGCGGAGAGAGATGCCGCCTCGCGGGATGGACCCGGTCGATTCGCCCCAAGTCGTGCGTTACTTCAACAACTACTGGGTAGCTCCCGCCGATGTGCCTTGGGCGCTGTTGAAGTTCGACCCTGCGGATTAGAGAACGTTCGGAGAGAAGGTGATTGATGAAATCCCAATCTTGAGTCCGGCTAGAGGGCGCACGCATAAGATGGATGACAGCTAACACCCCCTTCCTGCCCCGCGCCGGAAGTGCGCCAGGACTTTGCCTGTCACACTTTCGGCTGGCCCCGAGAAATTCGACGCGGCTTGCTCGCGGCCCCAAGGGATCTTGGGGGGCCGCTCGCTGGCACCGCCAGTTGGGTGAGGGTTGGAGAGAAAAGTGGAGGAGAGGCATCTGTTTTTGGCGGCTTTTGCGCTGCCGCCCTCTTTGCTTTCGTGCTTGGAGGGTGTCGCCGGCCGAGCTTGTCATCGCCACGCGTTGAAAACGAAGCAGGAAGGCCAGCAGAAGAGCTTAGCAGGACACCTGTGGGCAGGATCAGCATTGACGTGACACTACATATTATATCACATTTATCTTGCTTTCGCCGACTTTTTCTGATAGGCTAGGCACCATGGAAAATGAACCCAAATCCGCCCGCCGAGTCACGATGGCGCTGCGTACCGACCTGAACGACCGTGTCTTTAAAAAAGCCGAAGAGCTTGGCCAGAATGCCAATTACTTCGTGAACCAGTGCATCGAGGGCATCCTCGACGCGATGGATGCCGACGACATCAGCCATGACATTCCGGTCCTGAAGCTCGACCGGATCATGAAGGGCAAGACCATGCTTGATTCCAAATGGGTCAACGCTCTTTGCGCCTTCATCGTTCCCAACACCGATGTTGAGGAGGTCACCGTCTGGCAGCGGCGCTATTTCGCCGAACTCATCAACAAGCACGAAGGCAAGCTGACGCACGAGTTCATTAACCTCTATTGGAAACAAGCCGCTGATCGAAACCGCAAGCGGATCGAAGATGAAAAAGAAGTCGCCCGGCTTAGAAAGGCCAAGGGCGGCGGAAAGTGAACCCCTTATGCCAGCCATTATTTCCCCACCCAACCAAACCGAAGAAGACCGATTGATGGACTTGGAGGAAGTTGCCGAAAAACTTGGCAATATTTCCACCCGCTCCGTGAGACGCCTGATTGCCCGCGGCGATTTACCCCAACCAGTTAAGGTGCTGAGTTCGCCTCGACTCTATCGCTCCGATGTTGTCGCCTACCTCGAAGGATTGAAACAGAAGCGCGACACCGCCAGCCAAAACACCCGCAGGAAGGAGACCTTATGATTTGCATGATTTATCGCCGGAAGAGAGTCACCGATGGAAAGACCGAGACGGCTCGACTTTACCGTGGCCGCTATCGCCTTGAGGGCGAGGCCAAGATAACCGAAGTCCCCCTGCATACGTCAGACAAACGCGTGGCTCAGCAGCGCCTGGAGCAGATCGTGCGAGACAAACAGATGGAGCAGTCAGGCATGATTCCTTCTGGCCCAAAGCGAACGGCCTTGCAATCCCCGCTGCTCAACCATCTCAAGGATTACCTTTCGGACCTGACCGCCACTGGCCGCGACCAGGAGTACATTTACATCGTGGATAAGCAGATTCAAAAACTGCTGAGGGAGTGCAAATGGGCGATCCTGTGCGATGTAACGTCCGATTCATTCCTTCGCTGGCGTGCGAAGCAGCGGAAGGCGCCGAAGACCCTTAACGAATATCTGGCCTCGATCTCGTCCTTGCTGAATTGGATGGAGCGGCACGAGCGCATTGAGAAGAATCCGCTTAAGCACGTCCAAAAAGTCCAGACCAACGGACGCCAGGTGCGCTTGCGCCGCGCCTTCACCGATGACGAAATGACACGGCTCTTGAAAGTGGCGGGAACGCGCAAGGTCATTTATCTCATGGCGGTCTACACAGGTCTACGGCGTGGCGAGCTATCCAAGTTGCTGCGTACCGATCTCCACTTGGAAGCCACCCAGCCGTTTATCAGCGTTCGCGCCTCCACTACCAAGAATCATAAACAAGCCATTATCGCCCTTCATACTGATCTGGTCTCCGAGTTGGAAACCGTTCTGGCGAATCTTCCGGCAAAGGAAACGAGGCTCCTGGCTCACCTGATGCCCACGATGGTTACGTTCAAGGCCGATTTGAAAGCGGCCAAAATTGAATTTATCAACGAGCAGAACCAGCGAGCCGATTTCCATTCACTCCGCCACACGCTGGCCACCAACTTGGCCCGCGCCGGTACATCCCCGCGTATTGCGATGGAAATCATGCGGCACAGCGACATTAAACTGACGACGAAGACCTACACCGATGCGGGCCTACTTCCGGTTTCAGACGCCGTTATAAACCTGCCGAGTTTGCTGGTTAAAAAGCCCACAAGCACACAAATAGGCACACAAAGTTTGTTCCGGGCCGGTCACGACCTGTCCACCTCGGACACTGAATCGCATGACAATGCTCCTTTGGAAGTACCTGAAATCAAGAGGCTTGAGGTGGATGATTCCGAGCTAGTCCTGACAGGTCACGAAAACGAAGAAAGCTGCCGCGCTAGGACTCGAACCTAGAACACCCAGATCCAGAATCTGGTGTGCTACCAATTGCACCACGCGGCAAGGAGGTCGCCTTCGTTGAAAACAACGAGGCGGAGGATTATGAAACGATACCTTCGGCCCGAAGGCAAGTTCTTTCCCTCGGGAAGTTGAGTGCCTTACGGCTTGCGCTCGCCGAACGGGGCAACTCCGGTATGCTCATGGGATGGCTTCATCGTCTCCCAACCGTCTCGCCCGAGAAAAATCGCCCTATCTGCTGCAGCACGCGCACAATCCAGTCGATTGGTTCCCCTGGGGCGACGAGGCCTTCGCGAAGGCCCGTGCGGAGGACAAGCCGATCTTTCTTTCGATCGGTTACTCCACCTGCCACTGGTGCCATGTCATGGAGCACGAGTCTTTTGAATCGGCCGCCATCGCCACGTTTCTTAATGAGAACTACGTCAGCATCAAGGTGGATCGCGAAGAGCGGCCCGATGTCGACCAGGTTTACATGACGTTTGTCCAGGCGACGACCGGCCACGGCGGCTGGCCGATGAGTGTCTGGCTGACCCCTGATCTCCGCCCCTTCGTCGGCGGTACTTATTTTCCTCCCACCGATGTGCCCGGACGTCCCGGCTTCATCACCATTCTGCGCCGGATTGCGGAACTGTGGAAAACGGATCGCAAGCAAATCGATGAAAAGGCCCACTCTCTTCTCGCCGCGTTGCGCGAGGCGGAAAAGGATACGGAGGGCAGTCCGGAAGACAGCGGGGTCTCCTGGAATCCCATTCCACTTTTGCGTCTCGACCTGACCCAGTACTCGCGGATGTTTGATTCAGCGGAGGGCGGTTTTGGCGGCGCACCTAAATTCCCGCGCCCGGTCAACCTCCAGTTCCTGCTTCACCTGGCTAAGCAGAAGATCAAGCCCCAGCAGGATTCCGAAGTCGCACGCGGCATGGCGCTGCATACGCTACGCAAGATGGCGGCGGGCGGCATGCACGATCACCTGGGCGGCGGTTTTCATCGCTATTCCGTGGATGCGGAGTGGCACGTGCCTCACTTCGAAAAAATGCTCTATGATCAGGCCCAGCTCGCGCAGGTCTATCTCACCGCTTATCAACTTTCCGGCGAGGATCTCTTCGCCAAGGTCGCCCGCAATATCCTGCAATACGTCGAGCACGATTTGACCAGCCCGCAGGGCGGTTTTTACTCCGCGGAAGATGCCGATAGCCTGCCCAAGGCCGGTGCCGCAAAGAAAAGCGAGGGTGCATTCTATATCTGGACTCACGAAGAAATTCTCGAAGTATTGGGCGAGGATCGTGTCGAGGAATTTTGCGCAGTTTACGGCATAGAACCCGATGGCAACGTTCCACCCGGTTCTGACCCACATGGCGAACTTGATGGCGCCAACGTCCTCATTCAACGCCTCACGCTGGCGGAGGCGGCGGAGCGCTTCAAGCGTCCGGTGGAAAACATGGAGCACCGGCTGCATGACGACCGCTCCGTGCTGCTGGCCAAGCGGGGCATGCGTCCCCGCCCGCATCTTGACGACAAAATTCTCACGGCGTGGAATGGCCTCATGATCGGCGCTTTCGCCCGGGGAGCACAGATTCTCGGCGAACCCACCCATCTCCGCACCGCGCAAAAGGCGGCGTCATTTATCCGGGAACATCTCTTCAATGCCACCAGCGGCGAGCTCCTGCGCAGTTATCGCGAGGGCCCGTCCACCATCCCTGGATTCGCCACCGATTATGTCTTTCTCATCAGCGGTCTGCTTGATCTCTATGAAGCCGATTTTAATCCCGAGTGGCTCCGCTGGGCGCGTCAACTGCAAGACACCCTCGACCTCCATTTCTGGGATCAGGCGCATGGCGGTTATTTTTCCGCGACGGATCGCGACCCCGCCATTCTGCTCCGCATGAAGGAGGACTACGATGGCGCCGAGCCCACGCCCACGTCCGTGGCGACGATCAATCTACTGCGCCTGGCCAATCTGCTGCATAACGAAGTCTTTCTCGATCACGCGCGCCGAGCGGTGCGAGCTTTTGCCTCGCGACTCGAGGCCCAGCCTTTCAGCATGCCGCTGCTGCTGGTCGGGGCGGCGTTGCTGGAAGAAGCGCCCGCTCATTTGATCCTGCACAGCCCCGATCCGGCTCATCCCGGGCTGGCCGCGCTCCTGGCCGAAGCACGGCGCGTCTACATCCCGCAACTCGTGATCATTCAAATTGCCGACCAAGCCTCGCGCGATTTTTTTGCACCGCGTCACACGCTGATCGAGAACCTCCCTGCCACGTGCCCTGAACCGACTGCCTATCTTTGCGAGAATTACACCTGCCAGTTGCCCGTGACCAAGCCGGAAGATTTGCAGAAACTTCTGGCTGCGCTGTAAGAGGAGGCCTTGCCCCGCACAACGCCCTGTTCTTTTTTTTACCAATCGCCTAATCTTTTCCTCCCGATGGACTACTCCGCCAAACTCAAAGCGTCCCTGCTTTTACCCAAGACTGATTTCCCGATGCGCGCCGAGCTGCCGAAGCGCGAGCCGGCCTTTCTCGCCAAGTGGCGCGAAGAAAAAATTTACGACCAGATTCTCGAGGCCCGCAAGGGCCAGCCCGCCTTTATTCTGCACGATGGCCCTCCCTTCGCCAATGGCGACGCCCACATGGGCCACGCCCTTAACATGGTGCTCAAGGACATCGTCCTGAAGTACCATAACATGAAGGGTGACTACGCTCCCTTCGTTCCCGGCTGGGATTGCCATGGGCTACCGATCGAGCACAAGGTGATGAAGGAACTCGGCGCGGCGGAGACCGATCCGATCAAGATTCGCGAAAAGTGCGAGGCGACCGCGCGCCATTTCATCGGCGTGCAGAGCGAGCAGTTCCAGCGCCTCGGCGTCTTCGGTGATTGGGCGAATCCCTACCTGACGCTCGATCCCGCCTACGAAGCTGAAACGCTCCGCGTCTTCGCCACGCTGGTCGGCAAGGACCTTGTCTATCAGGGCCTGCGTCCCGTTCTCTGGAGCACCGGCTGCCAGACGGCGTTGGCTGAAGCGGAAATTGAATATAAGGAGAAGGTCGATCCGGCGATCTATGTGAAGTTTCCGCTGACGCAAGAAGCTGCGCAAAAATTTCCTGCATTGAAAGATGCGTCACTTCTCATCTGGACGACGACGCCTTGGACTCTGCCTGCCAATTTGGCCGTGGCCGTCTCACCACATCTCGAATACGCCGTCTACGAAATCAACGGCGAAAAAATCCTCCTCAACACCGGCCTGGTTACAAAGCTCCCCCTGGAGGGCCCCGCTCCCGTCGGGCCGCTCGGCCACGAAACCGACTCCACTTCATCCGCAACGGCCCGGCAGGAGCCGAGCCCTCCATACCGACTGGTCTCAGGCCCCTTCAAAGGCTCCGACCTCGTCGGCCTGACCTACACCCATCCCTTTCTCAACGACGGTCGCACGCGCCAAATCTTCGCCGCCGACTTCGTCACGGCGGATGCGGGTACGGGCCTCGTCCACATCGCGCCCGGCCACGGCCAGGACGATTACATTCTCGGTCAGCAGCACGGCCTGCCTGTCCTTGCCCCCGTCGATGACCGCGGCTGTCTCACTGCCGAGGCGGGCGTGCCGGAACTCACAGGGGTCTACGTCTTCAAGGCCAACCCGCTTGTCATCGAGATCCTGAAAAACAAGGGTCTGCTCTTCGCCCAGGAAGACTATAAGCACGATTACCCCCACTGCTGGCGCTCCAAGACGCCCATCGTCTTCCGCGCGGTGAAGCAATGGTTCATCAAGGTCGATGCCTTCCGCCAGGACGCGCTGACCGCTATCGACAACGTGAAGTGGATTCCCGAATCGGGCCGCAACCGCATCCGTGGCGCCGTCGAAAGCCGGCCCGACTGGTGCATCTCGCGCCAGCGTACCTGGGGCATCCCTCTCCCCGTTTTCTACACTGAGGACGACCAACCGATCCTCAAAAAAGAAATCATCGAAGCCTTCGCCAACCTCGTCGAAAAGGAAGGCACCGGCATCTGGTTTTCCAAGTCCGCCGAGGAGCTCATCGCACAGATGGACATTTCTGGGGAACCGCCGCTAGGGACAGCGGCGGCTACCTTGAAAAAAGGCCGCGATACCCTCGACGTCTGGATCGATTCCGGTACGAGCTGGGCCGCCGTCCTTGCCAAGCGCCCGGAGTACAATGGCCAGAAAATCGCCGATCTCTACCTTGAAGGTAGCGACCAGCATCGCGGCTGGTTCCAGTCATCGCTGCTCACCTCCGTCGCGGCCCGTGGCGAAGCGCCCTACAAGGCCGTCCTCACCAACGGCTTCGTCGTCGACCAGGAACGCAAGAAGCTCTCGAAGTCCAACGAAGGTTACCAGAAGCCGGTCGACCTCATGTCGCTCGTCAACGAGCACGGCGCCGACGTCCTCCGCCTCTGGGTCGCCAGCCAGGATTACCAGGACGACATCCCCTTCAGCCACGACATCTTCGCCCGCGTCGCGGATACCTATCGATCGATCCGGAATACGTTGCGCATCTTGCTGGGGAATCTTGCTGATTTTGATCATAAAAAGGTATCCCATGATGAATGGACTGCTTTGGATTCTTATATCTACTCAAGCTACATCCAACTCGAATCCGAGGTATTACTCGCCTACCAAAATTATAATTTTTCTGCCGTATATCAGTCCATCAATCGCTTTTGTGCCGTTGAGCTATCTGCACTCTATGTGGATGTGCTTAAAGACCGATTGTACTGCAATGCCAAAAATAATCCCAAGCGCCGGGCATCTCAAGACGTGATGCATAGAATCCTGAACAGACTAGTTGGACTTCTTGCCCCGATCATGCCGTTTACATCTGAAGAAACCTGGCAGTCCGCTGGATTTCCGAAATCAGTACATGCCAGTACCTTTCCAAAACCGGCTGGACAGATGGATCAACTAATTGCCGAGCATTTAAAAATATCTTTCCAGGCAGCACTCAATCTCCGTTCACGTGTAAACGAAAAGCTCGAACTTGCTCGCCGCGACAAGAAAATCGGCAAAAGCCTCGAAGCTTATGTTGAAATAACAGGCCGTCATACTGAGTTTGTCGAAGGATCAGTTCAGCCCTCCGATCTTGAAGAACTCTTCATCGTCTCCAAGGTTGTCATCAAGCCAACCGATGGCGAAGAAACCATCACAGTCACCCGCGCGGAAGACCACGGCATGAAGAAATGCATCCGTTGCTGGAAATACTGGGATCACGTCGACACCAATACCGAATTGTGCGACCGCTGCACGAAGGTGATGATCGAGCTTTTTCCATCATAAAGAAATCCGTCATCCTGAGCTTGTCGAAGGATCAGCCTCCGGTGATTTTGGCCTTATCAGTTGAAATATGGCATCCATTGAGAGCTGATCCTTCGACAAGCTCAGGATTACGGCGATATTATTGACATGATCATCGGCATCCCCAA
>CAIPBM010000178.1 GCA_903863295.1 uncultured Verrucomicrobiota bacterium
CGATCCAAGGCATCAAACCGCGGAGGCGGGCACCGGTCTTCTCGATCGGGTGCTTGGCACCATCGGCCAGAAGCTTGTGATACTTCTTCTTGCCGGAAGTGGCTTCCTTAATCCAACCCTTGGCGAACTTGCCGTTCTGGCTTTCGGTCAGGACTTTCTTCATCTCAGCGCGGACGGCCTTGGTGATGATGCGTGGTCCGGTGACCACGTCGCCATACTTGGCCGTGTCAGAGATGGAGAAGCGCATGCCGGAGATGCCCGCTTCGTACATCAGGTCGACGATGAGCTTCAGCTCATGCAGACACTCGAAGTAGGCCATTTCGGGCTGATAACCGGCAGCCACGAGCGTATCGTAACCGGCCGAGACGAGCGCGCTGGCACCGCCGCAAAGCACGGCCTGCTCACCGAAGAGATCGGTCTCGGTCTCTTCCTTGAAGGTCGTTTCAATGACGCCGGCGCGGGTGCCACCGATGCCCTTGGCCCAGGCGAGGGCGACTTTCTTCGCCTTCTTGCTCGGGTTCTGGAAAATGGCGATCAGCGAAGGAACGCCGCGACCTTCCTGGTACTGACGGCGCACGAGATGGCCCGGGCCCTTGGGCGCGACCATGATGACGTCGATGTCCTTCGGCGGAACCACGGTCTTGAAGTGGATCGCGAAGCCGTGCGAGAAGAGGAGGGTTTTGCCCTTGGTCAGGTTCGGCTTGATGTCCTTCTCATAGACGGAAGCGATGGTGATGTCGGGAACGGCGACGAAAATGATGTCGGCCTTCTTCACGGCCTCGGCCGCATTGAAAACCTGGAAGCCGTATTTTTTGGCGGCTTCAATCGACTTGCTGCCGGGATAGAGACCAATGATGACCTTGACGCCGCTCTCCTTGAGGTTGAGCGCATGGGCATGGCCCTGCGAGCCGAAGCCGATAACGGCCACGGTTTTGCCTTTGAGTACATTGAGATCAGCGTCTTTGTCGGAATAGATTTTTGCGGGCATAGGAGGGTGGAGTATTCAACAACGGGAGCGTCTTGAACAGGCAAAAAGTAGCCAGGCGACCAGACTCTTTATGGAGGGCCCGGCTCCCGCCGGGCCGCGCCTTCGCAGAAAATCTCCGCTCGTGAAAGGACCGCGGCCCGGCAGGAGCCGGGCCCTCCATGGTACAATTGGATTCCCTTCCGGGCCAACGACAAGCAACTAAAGCGCCCGGCTTGCCTTGCCCAAACGCCGGTTCGAGGCGATACTGTTGCCACCATGAGGCTCTTATGTCTCCCTTCACCACAACACTCATCGAGTGGGGTTCAACCCTGCTTTCGCTCGGCGGATTCTGGCTTTGCATCCAGCATCGCGCGAGCTGCTTCGTGGTCTTCCTCGTGGCCGATCTCGGCTGGTTCGCATCGGCGTGGATGAACGATCACTCCGCGCTCCTCGCCCAGCAATCCGTCTACATCCTGCTCAACATCGTCGGTTACATCATGTGGCGGCGGGACGACCGTCTTCGAGAAGAACTCGAACGCGTTGAAATGAGGGCATTGAAAGCCGATAACGCCGCGCCGAGGGGTGAAGAGGCGACCGCTGTTAAATCTTCGTCTTGAAAAATTCGTCAATCTTTCGGCGACATAGCTGCCTTTTTTAGTCTGGCTCACTCAAGGTGCGAAAGGATTCGTCGGACTTCCTCCTCTTCATTCCAGGACTTGGATTTTAAGCTATGGACGATGGCATAATTGCGCCTTTTAAGCTCGAAAGGCGGAACCGCCAAATTTTGGTAAATCACGCCGAACGGCTGCCCGGGCTGATTAAGATCCGCTATCTCCAAGCCTGCAGCGTAGGTTAGAAGAGAGAGAATGACATCCTCACCGAGATCTGTATTTAACCACAAGAGAGGATCCTCGCAGAACCCGTTTTTTGTCCAGAAGTCGAACGCTCTCCTACTTACGGCATAGCCGCCGCCCTGAGCACAAGATCCTAAAGGCCATCCATGAGCTACTGCTTGGTGGATGAGAGTTCGAATCAGACGATGTCGCCCCCACAAAGCGGTTTCGAGATGAGGAAAAGGATTTCTGCGCAGGCGGAATAGCTTGAGATATTTCCTGAGATTCACTTGCCAAGTCGAAGGGGGCACCAACTTTCCATCGAGATCATTGCGAAAGCAGGAACCGATGGTTCCGAGAGAGGAATCCTGCTCGAAAGCATCGCCGATTTCATGTGAAAAAGACCGAAGAATAAAGCTGTCGGTGTCCACTTTTAAAATGAAAGAAATGGGCTTGTGGCGAAACGCCGAATCAATTCCGCCCAGAATATTGACGGCCATCCCGCCCCGCCAGGAATCGCCCTGACCTTGCCTTACACTTTCTAAAATCCTGACAAACGGATAGCGCGACAGAATTTCATTCCACCTGCCCATGTCCTTCGTATCATTAACGATCAGGAATTCACCAATCGAAGACTGCTCAAAGCGATCAATCTGCTGGATCAGATCAAGTGTTCGCTCCACTTCATGCGGACCTGGTCCTACGGCGACAACGACGGAGAACATGATCTCTTCAAATCTTCGTCTTGAAGAATTCGTCAATCTTGTCGGCGACGTAGCTGCGCATCTCGGCCGTTTGGCCGGGATAGACGCCGATGAAGAGGGTCTGGTTCATGATCGTGTCCGTGCCGGTGAGTTCGCCATGGACGCGGCGAGGGATGTTCTCAAAGCCGGGTTGCTTGAGGACGTTCCCGGCGAAGACGAGGCGGGTTTCAATTCTGGCTTCTTCCAGGAACGCGATGAATGCGCGGCGTTTGATGTGCGACTTGAGCGTAATCGGGAAGCAGAACCAGGACGGGTTGGCCTTGGCGGGAATGGTGGGCAGGACGATATGTTCGGCGTGGGCCTTGAGCCGCTCAAAATAAAACGCGGCATTGGCGCGCCGTGCGGCAATGAAGGCGGGCAGCTTTTTGAACTGAGCGCAGCCGATGGCGGCCTGCATTTCGCTGACCTTCAGGTTATAACCGAGATTGGAGTAGATGTACTTGTGATCGTAGCCATGAGGCAGTCCGCCGAGTTGCCAGTCGAAGCGCTTGCCGCAGGTATCGCTGACGCCGGTTTCGCACCAGCAATCGCGGCCCCAGTCGCGCACGGAAAGGCAGGTCTTGCGGACCCCGGCCTGGTTGACGATGACCATGCCGCCCTCGCCGAGGGTCATGTGATGCGCGGGATAAAAGGAGATGGATGACATCGCACCGAAGGTACCGACGAGCTTGCCATCCCAAGTCGAGCCGAGCGCGTCGCAGCCATCCTCCAGCAACCAGAGGTTGTGCTTCGCCGCGATGGCGGTAAGCGCATCAAGATCGCAGGGAATGCCAACAGTATGCGGGACAAAGATGGCGCGGGTCTTTGGGCCGATGGCGGCCTCAACCTGGGCCACATCGATATCGTAGACGCCGGGCTGGCAGTCGACGAAGACGGGAATCAATCCGTTCTGGACCAGTGGCGTCAGTGTGGTCGGGAAGGTGACCGCCGGGGTGATGACTTCATCTCCGCTGCGCAGACCGTTCTCGATTTGCGGGCTGAGCAACGTCGCGATCATGAGCAGATTCGCGGAGGAACCGGAATTGACCAGATAAGCCGCCTTGCTGTCGAAGTAGGTTCGCATGTCCTTCTCGAACTGGTTCGCGAATGGCCCGGCGGTAAGCCAGAACTGGAGGATGCTGTCAACGCCCAGGCGGAGTTCCTCATCATCGTAGACGCGGCCCGCATAGGGCACCTTGGTCTGGCCGGGAATGAAGGGCTTGGGCGCGTGGGCGACCTTGTGGTATTGCGCGACGAGACGCAAAATTTCATCGCGGAGTTCCGGGGCAGAGACGTCGGGTGAATTCATGATCGTGGCGTTGGGCGCCGTTTTACTATATAAGAGGCTGAGCTGGCTTTGCGATGTAAAAGCCATTTCCCCGCGATCAAATGAGCTTCGATTTTAGCATCTACACCGGAAAGCGCGTCCTAGTCACCGGGCACACCGGTTTCAAAGGCGCCTGGCTCTGCGAATGGCTGCTCAGCCTCGGCGCGGAAGTCCATGGACTGGCCTTGCCCCCGCTGAAGCCCTCGCTTTTCGAGGCGCTCAATCTGTCGGCGAGAATAAAGCATAACATCGTGGATATTCTGGATGCATCCGCGCTGAAGGCGAAAATCGCGGAGGTGCGTCCCGAATTCATTTTCCATCTCGCCGCCCAGGCCCTTGTGCGGGTCTCCTATCGCGAGCCGGTCCGGACCTTCGCCACGAATGCCATCGGCACAGCGAATGTTCTCGAGGCCGTGCGGGAACTCGGGCTCGCCTGCACCGTCGTTGTGGTGACCACCGACAAATGCTACGACAATGACGGACGCCCGCGCAGTTTCAAGGAGACCGATCCGCTGGGTGGACACGATCCCTATAGCGCGAGCAAGGCGGCAGCGGAAATCGTCGTGGCCTCTTACCGCGATTCGTTTTTCGCGGATGGCACCGACGTGGCGCTGGCCTCGGCCCGCGCGGGCAATGTCATCGGCGGCGGCGATTGGGCGGAGGATCGGCTCGTCCCCGATTGCATACGCGCCCTCTCCGCGGCCAAGCCGATCCCGGTGCGGAATCCCGCTTTTACCCGCCCCTGGCAACATGTGCTGGAACCACTCAGCGGTTATCTTTTGCTCGGTGCGAAGCTGGAGGATGCGCGACGCAAGAAGTCGGTCGAGGAAATCTCCCGTTACGCACAGGCGTTTAATTTCGGACCGGAACCGGACGCTAACCGCAGCGTCCGCGATCTGGTCGAGGAAGTTTTACGCCACTGGCCCGGTTCATGGGAACAAATCCAGCAGGAAAAAAATCTGAAGGAAGCTCCCCTGCTCAGCCTCGCGATCGACAAGGCCCGGGAAACGCTCAACTGGCAACCGCGCTGGAATTTCGCCGAAACGGTGACGCAGACGGTGATGTGGTATCGCGATTATTTCGCACTCGCCAAAAGAGTCGAGGCTCCCGAGATGATCAAATTGACCCAGTTGCAGATCAAGGCTTACTCCACCCACCATGCTTGATCTCGCCACCCTCGCCGCGTTGCATGAGAAATACCGCGCGATGGCCTCGCTGCCGGTCGCTGATTTCGCGCTCGGTTCGCAGCGGTTTGATTTCGCGCAGCAGACCTACCTCATGGGTGTGGTCAATCTTTCCGCTGATTCCTGGTATCGCGAAAGCGTGGTCCTGAATGCGGAGGCCGCCATCCGGCGCGGTCGCGTCCTTCATGAGCAAGGCGCGACGATCATCGATGTCGGCGCCGAATCGTCCCTGGCCCACGCGGCGTTGGTCGACGGTGCGGCGCAATCGAGTGCGCTGCTTCCCGTGGTGCGGGAGTTGGCGGCGGCGGGGCTCTGCGTTTCCGTGGAGACCTACCATTCCAGCGTGACCACAGCCTGCCTGAAAGCGGGCGCAAAAATCCTGAACCTGACCGGCACGTCCAACAGTTCGGAGATTTTTCGGGAAGTGGCCGATTACAACGCGGGCGTCATCATCTGCTTCGTCCAGGGCGATAATGTGCGGGCGGTGGGCGATTTCGATCTCAGCGGCGATCCGATGACCATGCTCCACGATTTCTTCGCCCGGCAAATCGAGTCCGCCACGAACGCGGGCGTCTCACGAATCTGGATTGATCCCGGTCTCGGCTTTTATTACCGGAATTTACAGGACAGCAGCACCCGCATCCGGCACCAGATGCAGGTCTTTCTCAACAGTTTTCGTTTACGAAGTCTCGGTTGGCCGATTTGTCAGGCCCTGCCCCACGCCTTTGAATGTTTTGAGGAAGAAGTCCGCGTGGCCGAGCCGTTCTTCGCGGTTCTTGCTCTGCTCGGTCAGGTCAATTTGTTGCGCACGCATGAGGTTGCCAAGGTCCGCGGAGTTTTGCGCACGATGGAAGTCGTGCAGCAAATAGGCGAAATTGTTCGATAAACATGATCAAATGGCAGTCCAGCCACCATCGATGGAAAGCATGGCCCCGGTCGTCGAGGCCCCAGCATCCGAGCACAAAAAAAGGACGTATGCGGCGACCTGATCGATCTGAACAAACTCGCGGGTAGGGTGCTTGGATAATAAGACCTCCTCGAGAACTTTCTCCCGCGGAACTCCCGTGATCCGCGATTGCTCATCAATTTGCTTGTCCACCACGGCGGTCTGCACGAAGCCCGGACACAGCGCATTGCAGGTGATGCCGTCGCGCGCTGTTTCGAGCGCCGTGACCTTGGTTAGCCCCACCAGACCATGCTTGGTGGCCACATAAGCTGACTTGAAAGGCGACCCGACGAGGCCATGCGCGGATGCGATATTAATAATGCGACCCCACTTGCGCTCACGCATTCCTGGCAGCGTAGCCTTGGTCGTATGAAAGGCTGCGGAAAGATTGACCGCCAGCATGGCATCCCACTTTTCTTCCGGAAATTCCTCGATGGGCGAGACGAATTGGAATCCGGCGTTGTTGACGAGAATATCGACCGAACCGAATTGCTCAATACTCCGAGCCACCAAAGCCCGAATCTCCGCTGGTTTCGACAAATCGGCTCCGTGATAATCGACCTTGATCTTGTGGCTGGAATGCAGTTCGTGCCGAAGCGCCTCTATTTCAACCGGATCGCCAAAACCGTTAAGCATGACGTGACACCCGGCGGAGGCCAGCTTCTGGGCAATGGCTTTCCCGAGGCCGCTGGTTGAACCCGTGACCAGGGCATTTTTTCCGACGAGAGTATTTCCCATAACGTTTATAGCGACGAGTCGCGCTCCACGCACAGGGCGATGCCCATGCCGCCGCCGATGCAGAGCGTAGCCAAACCACGACGTGCTTTACGGCGACGAAGTTCGTGCAGCAGGGTGACGAGAATCCGCGCGCCGGATGCGCCGATCGGATGACCCAAGGCTATCGCTCCGCCGTTGACGTTCACCCGATCCTGCCTCCAGCCCAGGTCTTTTCCGATAGCGCAGCTTTGGGCAGCGAACGCTTCGTTTGCCTCAATCAAGTCGACCTCTTCCAGCTTCCATCCCGCCTTGGCCAAAGCCAGCTTCACCGCCGGTACGGGGCCCACCCCCATGATGGAGGGATCAACTCCAACGGTGGCCCAGGAGACGATGCGGCCTAACGGTTCGACACCTCGTTTTTGAGCTTCTTCGCGATCCATGAGAAGCACCGCTGCCGCGCCATCATTGACACCGCTGGCATTGCCCGCTGTAACGGTTCCGTTCGATTTTTGAAACGACGGTTTGAGTTTGGCCAGGCCTTCCAGTGTGGTTTCAGGCCGGAGCGTTTCATCGGACTTCACAAGAATTGTGCCCTTGGGATTTGCAACGGAGACCGGAACAATCTCTTCTGCGAAATATCCCGCTGCCTGCGCTGTTGCGGCTTTTTGTTGGGAGGCCATCGCGAAGGCATCCTGTTCCTCCCGGCTGATCTTCCATTGCGCGGCGACATTCTCCGCCGTCGTCCCCATGTGATAATCGTAAAAGGCGTCCCAGAGACCATCGCGGATCATGGTGTCGGTGAGGGCAAGGTCGCCCATCTTAATTCCGTGGCGGAGATGGGCAACGTGGGGCGATTGGCTCATGCTTTCCTGCCCCCCGGCCACGACAATTTTGGCATCGCCGAGTTGAATGGCCTGGAATCCGAGCGCCACCGCGCGCAGTCCCGAGCCGCAAACCTGATTGACGCCATAAGCCGGAACTTCATACGGAAGCCCAGCCGCAATCGCTGCCTGCCGTGCGGGGTTCTGGCCGCAACCAGCGGTGAGCACCTGTCCCAGAATGACCTCTGAGATATCCTCAGGAGCAACCTGGGCGCGATGGAGTACCTCCTTGATGACGACGCGACCAAGTTGATGAGCGGGTAGGCTGCCCAGTGAGCCGCAGAGGCGACCTATCGGAGTGCGGACAGCCGAAGCGATAACGATGTCAGGCATGAAAATGAAAACTAGGTTCGAGTGAACTGCCGATGAAAAATCCGGCAAGCTAACCCTGCTGACGCGACAATCATTCGTCAATGGCATTTGCTCTGCCAACCTTGGGGCGGCAAAATGTTTGACACGTCCCCAGCCTCCCTTGACCATGACCCTCTCTTGCCTTCCATGGAAACCGCATCTGCCAGCAAAAGTGAAGTGCTTTGGACTCCCCGCCCCGAGGAGGCCGCCAAAACCAACTTGACCCGCTATCTGAAATGGCTGGAGGTTCAACGGGGACTGAAATTTGCCAGTTACCCGGAACTGTTGGAATGGTCTGTCCGTGACCTCGAGGCGTTCTGGCAATCGATCACCGATTTTTTCGCCGTCCGATTTCATCATCCAGCTGAGCGTGTACTGGATTCGCGCCAAATGCCGGGAGCGCGTTGGTTTCCTGGAGCGACGCTGAATTATGCTGAGCACGCCCTGCGCCATCCCGGCGACGACCCCGCTCCAGCCATCCTTTTTCAAACGGAACCACAAGCGAACGGCCAGCCCGTTCGGGAATCTATTTCGCGGAAGGAATTGCATCGTCAGGTCGCTGCCGTTGCGGATCAACTCCGGAAATGCGGCGTGCAGACCGGTGATCGGGTCGTGGGGTACCTACCGAATATTCCAGAAACCATTGTGACTTTCCTCGCGACCGCCAGCCTCGGGGCGATCTGGTCGATCTGTCCGGCGGAACTGAGCAGCCGCGGTGTCATCGACCGTTTTCACCAGATCGCACCGAAGGTCATCTTTGGCGTACGGAGTTATCGTTACGGCGGCAAGATCCATGATCGCAGTAGCGTACTCACGGAAATCGTCGGGGGATTACCCTCGTTGGAGCATTTCATTTTGATCTCCAATCCCAATCTCGGGGTCACGGGCAGCGAGGCACCACTGGTTTTGCGGGAAGGAACAGGGTTGATCGACTGGAATAAAATTCTCGCGCAGCCCAATCCACCGGAGTTGAAATTCGAGCCGGTGGCTTTTGATCATCCCCTTTGGATTCTCTATTCCTCGGGGACCACGGGCGTCCCCAAGGCCATTGTCCAGGGACACGGCGGTATTCTCCTCGAGCATCTCAAAGCCCTGGCCCTGCATTTCGACCTGCGCCCGGGTGATCGCTTTTTTTGGTATACCACGGCGGGCTGGATGATGTGGAATATGCTCGTCTCCGGCTTACTTCTACCCGGGGTGACCGTCGTTCTTTATGATGGCAGCCCCAAGTATCCCAGCTTTGCGGCCTTGTGGGAGATGGTCGATCAACTGGGCGTCACTTTTTTCGGGACCAGCGCGCCGTATCTCCTGGCCTGCATGAAGGAAGGAATTCAGCCCATCAACTATCCGTTGAAACAACTGCGCGCCATTGGATCGACGGGTGCGCCGCTGCCGGTGGAGGGATTTCGTTGGGTCTATCGTGAAGTGAAGAAAGATCTCCTACTTGGTTCGGCCAGCGGCGGAACAGACGTCTGCACGGCCTTTATCTTGTGTAATCCATTGCTACCCGTCCGCGCGGGTGAACTGCAATGCCGAGGCCTCGGTGCAGCGATCGAGGCCTGGGATGATGACAGACGCTCCGTGCTCAACCAAATGGGCGAACTCGTTCTCACCGCACCCTTTCCCTCCATGCCGGTCTTCTTTTGGAATGACCCCGACGGCAGTCGTCTTCGATCCAGTTACTTTGAGCGTTTCGCCGGCATCTGGCGTCATGGCGACTGGATAGAGATTGACGCGCAGGATGGCCATTGCGTCATTCACGGTCGCTCCGATTCGACGCTTAATCGTGGCGGGGTCCGCATGGGCAGCGCCGAGTTTTATTCCGCCGTGGAGGACGTTCCCGGAATCGCCGAGGCGCTGGTTGTCGACTTAAGCGGCCTCAATCGCGAAGACCGGCTGATCCTCTTCGTTACCCTTCGTGCGGGCTTTACGCTTGATGATGATTTGCGAGGCAGGATCAATGCTCGACTGAAAGCGCAGGTCTCACCCCGGCACGTGCCGGACGCCATCTACGAGGTGACGGAAATTCCCCATACCCTGAACGGGAAAAAACTGGAGGTTCCGGTAAAGCGCATCCTCATGGGCTCAGACCCCGCGAAGGTCGTCCAGCGCGATGCCATGAGCAATCCTGAGTCACTCGCCTATTTCATTGAATTGGCGCAGAAAAACCTCTAGCGCTCTTGCAGAATTTTTTCGATTTCCCGCCGGCATCTATCTGGAAAAATCACCTGCAGCCGATCGGATACCAGCGCGGCACTCGCGAGAATCTGCAAATAGAGGCGTTGATCCTCTGGTTTCCCATGCAAGGGAATATCCTGATTAACCAGGATGACCGGTTCTCGTTTCAGCCGCTCGAAATCGAGCAGGCACTCCTCCAAAGCATCCCAGTTCTGGCCAAAATAATCAGGTAGTGCCAACGCACGTTGCAGGAAAACGAGAAGCTGGGCCTTGTCCTTCATGTCTGCTGGGACAACCACGTGGCCTCGACCTGAAGATTCGAGCGGGTCGGCCTGGAAATGAAATGCGCTCATGGCAGTGGGATGAAAGTCCGGTAATGATCACCCGTGTACCAGGCTTTCTTTGTCCTCCACTCCACGATGATCCGCTCGGCATTGCGACCGCCACGGTGAGGGTCGACATCGAACTCCCGGTACTCACCATCGGCCGGAAGACGACCCTCGCGGTTCTGGAAGGTACGACCTCCGACATAGCCCTCCGGAGGCAAACCGGTGTCGCGCACAATTTGGAGAACCTCTAGCGCCTTGTGAGGGACACCCGTTTGTTCCCCCGAGTACGCAGAGGAACCGCTATGCACTACATGAGCTTCAGCCCTACTGTCCGGCGAGCCTGAAGTGTATTTAAGGTAAACCAGAACCAGGGCGAGGCCCAGCAACAGGAAGAGTCGGAGTGTTTTCATCTTCTGATTTGTGACGGGCAACTTAGGCCATACCAAATGTTTCCTCAAGGACTCGATCCGCGATCTCCTCTGAATAGCCCTGAAGGAAAATGGACGCGACTTGCCTAGGTGATTAAGACAGGCTCTGCGCATGAAATCCCCGGATCAATCCCCTCAACGCATGAGCGATGCCGACCGCAACTGGCGGCGCTTCGTCCTGTTCCGGGTTCTCTTCAACTCCCGCTTCTACTATCCCGTTCTCGCCATTCTCTTTCTCGACCTGGGATTGAGCGCCACGGAATACACTCTCCTCAATTTCGCGTGGGCGCTCGCCATCGTCTTCACGGATCTCCCGGCAGGCGTGCTGGCAGACCGGATTGGGCGCAAGCCGTTGGTCGTGACCGCCGCCGTGTTCATGGTTCTGGAAATGACCATCCTCAGCCTGGCTCCGCGCAATGGGGGACTGGTCTTGTTTTTCTGCTGCCTGGCGAATCGAATCCTCAGCGGGATGGCGGAAGGAATGGCGAGCGGCGCGGACGAAGCTTTGGTTTTCGATTCACTCGCCGAACGGGGCAGATCCAGCGAGTGGCCGCTCGTCCTGGATCAAGTCATGCGCTGGCAGGGCGTGGGCATGATTGTCGCCATGCTGGTCGGCGGCGCGGTCTACGATCCGAACCTCATGCAACGGGTTTTCTCCGGCCTGGGCGTAAATTGCCACTTCGCCCAGGGTTCCACGCTCCGCTTCCCCGTCTATCTGAATTTGATCACCGCGCTGCTGGTTCTATGGACCGCCCTTGGCCTCCGTGAACCGGGCTTGAGAAAAACGCATTTCGCGCCTGAGAACAAGGATTCCAGCGGGCCGGAAAGAACCGCCTGGCATCTCGTCGTCAAGGCGGGTACGTGGATCGTCAGGACACCCCAGGCGCTCTTTGTCATCGTGGCGGGCGTCTTGCTTGATAGCGTCGTCCGGCTTTTCCTGACCTTTTCAAGTTCCTATTTCCGGATCATCGAAATCCCGGAAGCGGCCTTCGGCATCATCGGGGCGATGTTGGGAGGACTCGGCTTGGTCGTCTCCCCCATTGCCAGACGCATGGTCACGACCCATTCCCTGGCGCGAAATTACGCCCTGATTGCCCTCACGATCCTGGTGGGTCTCATCGCCGTCGCCTGCCGCTGGAATTACTGGGGCATCCTCGCCATTCTGCCTTTGGGCGCTGCCATGATGGCCCTCGGCTACATGGTCTCCTACTACCTGAACGCGTTGGTCGACTCGAGTCATCGTGCAACTGTCCTCTCTTTCAAGGGCGTCGTCTTCAACCTCGGCTACGGGTTCATCAGTCTCGTCTTCGCCTTGGTCTTGCGCGCCGTGCGGGACGGTGGAGATGCCCAGGAAGCCGTCGCGCGAGGGTTCAATTTTCTGCCTCTTTGGCTCATGGGCAGCGGTGTTCTTTGTCTCCTTTATTTCGGTAAGCACGCCACGCTGTTGACGACAAAAATCAGTAAGAACGAAAATTAGAGGATAAGCCCGCCATTGGCGGAGAGGTAATTAAGTGCCCGAGGCAGGAGTCAAAACCAATCGGATGAGGATTTCAGAGGACTGGGGAGGAGTCGTTTTGGATTTTACCTTTGAAATGGAACAAGGTGGTTTTCTGGAGTCCCACCCAGTCACCGAAATTTTGTGTGAACGGGCGTGCCCATTTTGGTATCCCGTTGAAAGGGGAAACCTCACGGCGGCGACGTAGCATAAGTCACAAGTCAGCTTGTCGAAAATCACAATCAGTCTCAAGATCGCCTCAGGGAACTCGAACACCAAAAAAGTTCCAACCATACGGGAAAATTCCGATTAATGAACATGATCGATATCAGGTTTGCTGCGCTCGCCCGTTCCGGTCCTCTGACAATTTTATGCCGGGCGATTCTCGGATTGATTTTACTTGCGGGTACCTTGCCGGCGCAAAACCTGGCACAAGCATCTCCCGCACCGGAGGGTGAACCGCTTTCCGCGCAGTTCAAGTTGACCGTCGGGCAAACGAATGTCCCGGTTTACCTTGCTCGGATTAATTCCACTTCTCCCGAGCACCGGCATTACATGGGACTTCCAGTCGCGAGCGAAACTTCCACCGCATCATTTTCGTCGTTCGATATGGGAGGGCCGGTTAAAATAACCGTCATCTTCACGGAAGACGTCACGAGCGCGAAACTTCTGCCAGCGTCTAGCGGAATCAAGCCGGAGTGCATCGGAAATACCATCACTTTTACGGTTGCCAAGCCGGGACAGTTGACGCTGGAAGTGAATGGCAACTGGGTCAATTCGCTCCACCTGTTTGCCAATCCCATCGAAGCGGCGGCTCCGAATCCCAACGATCCCAATGTGATCTATTTTGGACCGGGCGTCCACCAAGTCCAAAACATTCAGGTTACCACTGGCAAGACAGTCTACATTGCCGACGGAGCCGTTGTTTACGGCCATCCTGAGGGAGCGAACCCAGGCGCCCCGATCTTTTATCTGAAAGGATCAAATATCGTCCTGCGCGGACGCGGCATCATCGACGGCAGCCTCTGCCCCCGCGGCAACCGATCCGTCCTTGGAGTTAATGGCACCAATATCCAGGTGGAGGGAGTCATTCTACGGGATTCGAGCGGCTTTACCTTGCCCGTCCGGAGGTCGGACAACGTGAAGATTAGCAACGTCAAGGTATTCGGCTGGCGCGGCAATTCCGATGGCATGGACATCTGTAACAGCCGCCAGGTGGATATCAGCGATTGCTTTTTGCGGACCTTTGATGATTTGATCGTCCTGAAGACGGATAAAAACCAGGGTGAGCTACGGGATGTCACGATAAAGCATTGTGTGCTGTGGAATGAATTTGCCCATGCACTGAGCCTTGGCGCGGAGCTACGGGAACCTCTCACCAATGTGCTCTTTTCGGATTGCGATATTATACACGACAAGGGCCGCGAATGGCTCCTGCGCGTTTACAACTGCGACTCGGCTTCGGTCAAAAACGTTGTATTTGACAACATCCGAATCGAGGAGGCGAGACGGCTGATGTCTGTTTGGATTGGAACCGCAGTTTGGAGCAAGGAGACCGAGCGTGGGCATATCGACGATGTCACCTTCAAAAATATAACTTCAGTCGCGCCGGAACTTCCCGCTCCTCTGGCAGACCTTGTGGGTTTCGACGCCAATCATGCCGTCAATCACGTGCGGTTTCTGAATGTCGTCATCGGCAATCATCCGCTGAGTCAAAGCGACATCCGTCAAAACGCCTTTGTTCATGATGCTAGCGTGACGCCTTAGGGTTGCTTGCCATTGCGACAAGCCCGGGACAGGCCTCTTTTTGAGTCAAAGGAAGTCCGCGGATAAAAGCCCGTGCCCGAGGCGGGAGTCGAACCCGCACGGGGATTGCTCCCCTCAGGATTTTAAGTCCTGTATGTCTGCCATTCCATCACTCGGGCGTAATCGTAAGCATCTCAGGCAGAAAGCCTGAGAAATGAGCCTGCACCAAAGCAGGCCAGCCGACAATTTACAAAAGATTTTTCTCCCCGGGAATAATTCCTGTTGGCAATTACCTTTAGTCCCGCTAATAGTCCAACGCTGAAATTTAAGTATTGTAACTCCCTTCATATTTAATCACGCACCGATGAGTCTTCGTATTTCCTGAGATTATGAAAAATCCGTCCCCGTTGCTTTTCTTGGCAGCGGTGGTCTTTTTCCTCTCAGACTCTTGGGCTCATGCAGCGAGCAGCACGTGGACAGGAAGTGGGACATCGAGCCTAAGTGACGGGGCGAGTTGGTCGACCGGGGTTGCGCCTGGATCGACCAGCGTGACTACCAACACCGACACGGCGACCTTCAACTCCGGGAGCGGAACGATCACGGTGGATGCGAACCGTGATCTGAAGAATATCGTCTTCGATACCGGCGCGGGCTCTTTCACGCTGACGGGCGGTAGCTTGTTGCTGACCTCCGGCGGAACCTCGCAGATCACTTCGATGCTGACTGGCAATAGCATAACGGAAGGGATCAATTCCCCGCTCACGCTGGAAGGATCCTATACCTTCGCGAATAACAGTGCGACGACAACGAATGTCTTCCAAATCGGCGGCACAGTCACCAGTGCTGCAGCGAGTGGCACAACCACGTTGACCCTGACTGGAACGAACACCGGCACCAATTCCCTGACGAATGTCATCAGCAACGGAACGGGTACCAACAAGGTAGCGTTGACGAAGAGCGGTTTGGGAACCTGGATTCTCAATGGTGCGTCGGCCAATACCTACACCGGAACGACGACGATCAATGGCGGCACGCTGGTGGAAGATTTTGCCAATGCGACATCAGCAACCAATCTCATCAGCAGCTCGTCCGCCCTGGCCTTTGGCTCTGGCAGCGGCGCTTTACAAATCATGCAGCAGAAAGGGGTGAATACATCCCAGACGTTCGCCGGTACGACGTTCGGTTCCGGTGCAACCACGATCTCAGGGATCAACGTCGGCTCGGGCACACTGACGATTGCGCTCCAGGCCCTCACGCGCAACGCGGGAGGCACGGTTAATTTTATTCTACCGACGTCCGGCAGTATCACGACCTCAACGGGTAATGACGCGACTGGAATTCTCGGTACCTATGCCACGACCGGGACGGGCACGTCGCTCGCCTATGCCACGGTCAGCGTTGGCAATATCGCGGCGTATACGGGAACCAGCGCTTCTTCGCCCTCGGGAATAACCGATACATCAGGAACGGTCAACTACGCCTTGTCAGCAGGTTCGCCGACAGGGCTGACCGGCTCTTTTGTGGCCAATACGGTGCAATACACGGGCACAAGTGCAGGCACCATCGATGTCGGAACAGGTGCTTCCACTTCCAATACACTTACCTTAAACGGCTTGATGAACGCGGGCAGTGGTGGCCTGACCATCCAGGAATCGGGATCGGGTGCCACGGGAGGCCTGCTCATTGGCGCGAGCAAAGAGTTGGTCATCACGGGGAATAGCCAGACGATCACAATCTCGGCGGTAATCAAAAATAGTAGCGCAGGCATGTCTTCGCTCGTTTTCAGTGGCGCGGGTCAATTGACGCTTACCGGCGCGAATAGTTACACGGGAGGTACGGTCTTGAATTCCGGGACTCTGAATATTGGCTCAAGCAGTGCGCTTGGAGCCAGCGGCACCTTTACCATTAACGGAGGAACGATCAATAACACGGTGGCCTCACCGACTTTTTCTGGGACAACAACAACGTACAGCCTGGTGGTGAATAATGACTTCGCCTTCACGGGTACCAACAACCTCAGTTTCGGTGCTTCCAATGTTAATTTGGGCAGTAGCGGAGTCACCCGCACCATCACGGTCAATGGAGGCATGCTCACCTTTGCCGGTAATTTTTCCGGCTCAAACTTGCTCGGCAAATCGGGCAGCGGATCGCTCATGCTCTCTTCAGGCTCCAACGCGTTTGCTGGAGTCGTGTTGAATGCGGGTCGGCTCATTCTCAATGCCGACGGCAGCGGTACTACGACCAATCAAGTGCTCGGCATTGGAACCGTAACGATCAATGGCGGTACACTTACTTACGGAACCCTTGCTGCTGGATCGACCAGAACCGTTGCAAACGCCATCATCTTCGGCGGCGATGCCACCCTGGTCGATGGCACCTTTGTCGCCGGTTCGACCCTCGCCTTCACTGGCACCGTAAATTTGGGCGGCACGGCGCGGACGCTTACCACCGACGTATTGGCGCAGGGTGCGCTCAGCTCCTCCATCACCACGGCCGAGCCGGTTACGATGTCCGGTACCGTCTCCAATGGTGGAATCATCAAGGCTGGCCCCGGGGTACTCGTCTTGTCCGGAGCCAATACCTACACAGGAGATACGACCGTGCGTTGGGGGACGCTGACAGTGGGGGCGAATGCTCCCAATGGCGGCGCGGGCGTAACCGGAGCCTTGGGAAATGCCACCAGTGCGATTCAACTCGGCGACTCCGGCAGCAATGTGGCCAATCCGGTGAATCTTCTGAGCAATGGCGCCTATACCGTGGCTCGGGATATTGTGGTCAGCAGTTATAATTCTGGAGGCCTAACAGCAATTGGCGGTAGCAATACCTCCGGGACGACCCTTTATTCGGGCACGATCACGCTTGGTTCGGGTTCCACGGTGCACGGCGTGACATTGACCAGCCATAATGGGGGGACGGTCAATTTTTCCGGCACCCTCCGGGATGCCGCCGGTATCACGACGGGAACCGGCGGACTCGTCACCATCTCCGGCAGTCAGGCAGCAGGTTCCGCGACGGGTACCAGTAGCGCACCAACCAACACCGGCACGGTACAATTGACCGGAGCCAATACGTTCACCGGAGGCCTGAACATCGGAGGAGACCAGATTGTCGATCTCGCCAATACCTCCCAGACGGTGGGATTTCTGGAAAATGCGCTGAGCCTTCCCACGATCACCAGTGGCGGCACAGGATACACGGCCGCAACCGTCGCCATTACGGGCGGCGGCGGCTCAGGCGCAACCGCCACGGTGACCCGCACCAGCGGCGCAATCACCGGGATAGTCATCACCAATTTTGGCTCAGGGTATACCTCGGCCCCGACGTTTACGATAACGGGCGCCGGCGGTAGCGGTGCCAACGTCCAGGGAAATTTCGCCAGCAGTAGCCTCCTTCTCGGTTCCGGGAACCTGACCATCGCGGGCACCAATAGCGTCCTGACACCGATGTCCTATAACGGAGCCATCTCCGGGACAGGTGGCGTTTATAAGAATGGCGCAGGAACGCAAATCTTCACCGGGGCGAGTACCTATAGCGGTGGCACCACGATCTCCGCCGGTGCGCTTTACGCCAATAATACCAGCGGATCGGCCACCGGCACGGGCGCAGTCACGGTCAGCAGTGGAGCTACGCTCGCGGGCAGCGGCACGATTGCGCCAGCCTCGGGAACCGGCGTGACCATGAACGGGACGCTCTCATCCGGCGGCCAGCAAAGCGCAGCATCGAATACCATCTTTGGCTCGGGATTGACCCTCGATAACCGGGGCAATGCTGGTCAACCTATCCTGACCATCAACAGTGGGTCCAACCTCTCCTTTAGTTTGGGCTACACCCCCGGGGTTCCAGCCAACAAAAACAACTTCACCGCCCCGATCACCTCGCAATCAACCTTTCTCAATGTGCTAGGTAATACCAATGCCGAAATCACGTTCACTCCAGGCGGCGCGGACACGATTACCCTGGTCGATCTGACGGTTGGTTCCGACCAGGATTTGGCGCTCCGTTATGATAATAATCCTTATCTATTGATCGCTGCCGGGGCCGATATCGACTACTCCGGATTATACACCACTGCCGCCAATCACACCGGTGACGGCTATGTCCTGGGAGTAACCAATGTCGGTGGTGGCTATACGCCGTTCACCATCCAGGTCACGGATATCAACGGAAACCTGACCAATACCTACACCGGTCTGCAGCTCTATCTCTACAATGGCGATCTCGAAGTGGTACCGGAGCCGAGCAATTGGGCCATGTTGCTGGGTGGAGGGATACTTCTTTTTCTCCGGTTGCAGCGTCGAGCCAAAGCCCAACTTTCGACGTGAATGTTCGGCCTTGATCCCGTCGATCAAGGCTTCTCAGAAGTCGCTCCCGGCATTTCACTTTTTTGGAACGTGGGAACAATTTCACGGATAAAATCCTGGAGCATTTTTTTGGTTTGCTCGGCGTTAAGACCATCGGGACGCAAGGACTCGGTAATCGGCGACATGGCGATGACGTAGGCCCAGCGGTGATCGCGATTGTGGACGACACGATCCCAGCTACTGAGCCAATTGCGGGTCGCGCGCGAGGGTGTCGAAATGCCATCCGTGACATACCAGTACATGTAGTAGGCGTGGATGAGAGTGGGCTGCTGGGTACTGCTCACGGCCTGTCGCTGAATGGAAAGGTTGCGCACTACAAGTGTCCGGCCATTGGCAAGTTGAACCGGGACATTCTCTTCACTCGTAATCGTCCAACCTTGGGCGAGCAGACAAACTTGGGGAGGATGAATCGTGTACTGTTGAAGACCGCTTAGAACGATGGAGAAGAATATGGTGTGACCATGAAAATCGTCATAGCTTTTGCGGGAAAAGATCGTGTCCTTCGGCAAGACATTGCGTTCCACGTCAGTGACAGGGGCATCAAGTCCAAAAAAGGAGCCGCCATCCAGGTCTGACACGTTAACTTGGTTGGGGAGGGCGGTCAGGATGCCCGCTTCCTCAGAAAGCACATGTGGAGTCTGATACCAGGAGACGACCAACATGAGGATGGCCAGTGCGTAAACCGTTTTACTTCGCCAGCGGGGAACGGCCTCGGATTCGGCCCGCGAGGATGATCCCGCTTTCGGCTCTATCTTTTCTTTTTCAAGCGGGTACCTTTGCCCAATTTTGACCAAAAAATACCCGAATGAACTTTCAAGAACCAAGGCCAGCATGAACGTGGCGAACCCGCAGCCTTCATGAAACAGGGAGGGATGATCCGCAGGCCCCATGGCCGAAGGTGTGCCCCATTTCATGCAGCCGAAAACCAGCAGAAGAATCCGGATGACATTGGCGATTATGGCGCATGGGATGGCGCTCAAAAAAACGGTCCATTGCTGCCAGCGGCGCGGGAGAAAAAAGTAGCTGTAAGCCGCAGAAAACATGAGCAGCGGAAGGAGGGAATGCAACCCGCTGCACGGATCCGAGATATCGATTTGAAACCGGTCACCTATCTGCCATCCATGGGCCGGATTCGCTGCGGAATAGAGCGCGGTGCCATTTAACAGGCATGGGATGCCAATCAGGTTAAGCGTTCGGAAAGCGAGATTGCTGACGATAAGGCGAAGCGGAAAAGCGATTGACGCATCCAAAAAGGGCAAAGGCCACGCAAAAACCAAAAAGACCCATGCAAAACGAAGCTGACGGAACATCGCCCCACCCCAAAACCAAAAGATGAATCCGGCCAAGAGAACTTGAATAGCCCCGCAACCGATGTACTGCTTACCGGCCCGAGAGCCGATCCAGAACATGACTAATCCCAGGATAATCCAGGCCAGGGCTACGGTGCTTCCGTTAATGGGTATCCGTACCAGGATCGCCTTTCTTTCGATTATTAAAAAAACGACGATGAGCGGAACTAGGAGACAATAGGAATAGTCTTGGTCGCCGGGAGTTTCACTCGCTGTCCAAGTTGCCCAAAGAGCCTTCCCCAGTGGATCGCGGAGGGCGGTATACCCGGTATCAAAAGGGAAAAAGAGAAGGAGAACCGCTAGTAAAACGGCGATGGAGAGGAGGGGATTCCACCAGCGCTGCCAATCCCGTCCATTGAATTTTAACACTTCAAAAGTTTAGATTTCACAAGTTTACAGGCAAGTTATTCCTCGTTTAAATAGGTGGGATAGTTGTTTTCAGATAGTTAGTCCCAAAAATGATCAAAATTTAACATAATCGTCAAATAAGAGGGCTAGGTATCATCTGAGTTTTCTGCTACATTCCTTAAACCATGAAGACCTTCGAACCCCGTGAAACCATCAATGGCTTATTTATGATGCGCCGAATGGCTCTGACTGCAGCAGTTATGGTTCTCTGCGCTGGTAATGCACTTCGGGCGCAGGCTCCGACTAATATTTCCACGGCGAAGGAGGGCGCTACAGTCATTTACTCATCTCCTCTCTCCAAGGGAGCGTCGCCCAATAGCCTGATCAACGGCCAAGGCGGTTCTATCTCATTCTCAAAGAAGAAGGCTGCTGGCCCTCATTTAATTGTGATCGATCTCGGAAAAAACTACTCTCTGGGTGGTGTCCGCTTGAATTTCTCCAAGTCCGGGCCTCTGAAGGTTTTTGTCCTCGGCAACAAGCCGGAAGGCAACGGGTCGTGGGCGAATGCGGTGTCAGGGGCACAGCCAAATGGGATCATCGGTTCATCGGGCGCTCCTCTTTCACTAAATGGTGCTGAGGGTGAATACCTGGTCATTGTCAGTGATAGCGATCCGGGCGCATTCTCCGGCCTGTATGTTACCGGTGAGCCGTCGCCTTTTGGACGTCACGTCGTCGAGAATCCACATCCCGGCCCGAACCAATTGGGATCGAGTTCACTGAGTGAGACGCCACAGCCGGGTTCGTCCTTTGAACAAACCCCGAACGTTCCTCCCGCTAGCAATTAATACCAAGCCGCGGTCTGGAAAAGCTAGATGCCCTTTCATCATTCATGGATTGAGTAGCGGCTTCAAGGCCTCCCAGGCAGCCTCGTCTTCATGACTATCATGCAGCGCTTTGGCGAGAAGGTACGGGACATAAGAAGGTCGATTGGAGAGCGCATCCGCCTTTTTGAGGGTGGCCAAAGCGTCCTCGTTGGCACCTGCCGCCGTTTCTGCCAAATAAAGTTGGACCAGGTAAAAGGGATCGCCCGGATTGGCGGCGGATTGGCGGTTGGCTTCTGCAAGATCTAGGGAATATATTTTGGATAAATCTGGGGCGGACATGTTCTGCAAAACGGTGGTGACGGCTTCTGGGTACCGACCTGCCTTGGCCAAGGCACGCGCATAGGCGCTCCAACCCGCGGCCCGCCATTCGGGATGTTGCGGCCATTGATCGATGAAAGCCGCCGGGTCGCCCATATCGACCCATCGGTCAAAAAGTCGCTTGGCCAAGGCAGGTTTTACTCCTTCGAGTGACGTGTTTTCCGTGAGAAAATTCTCACATAACCAGCCAAAATCCTCCGGGTTCTGGCTGGCGATGGCGATGATCTGGAGATTCGGGTCGTCCCCGGCAAGGCTTACCATCTCCAGGCGCAACTTGGCCGTAAGATCTGGGGCTCCATAGATATTCTGCAGGAATTCCTCGCGTCGCTCGGGGGAACGTCGCAGCAGTTCATTCCAGGCGACGAGGCTTTCCGCAGGATCCGAAGACCGGCAGGCATCGCCAATCGAAAGCGGCAACCCGGTCGAATTCTGTTCCAGATACAACGCCCTGTCAAAATCGGCGTTGGCCCCATCCATCATCGCAGGCGATTGCAGACGGATCAGGCCTCTCTGGTAATAGGGCAGCCATTGTAGAGGTGCCCAGACCAACGCTCGAGTGAGAAGGTGATGCTGCTCCGATAGCGACATGTCAGACGGCCGCGATTTCTCCAGGTAAGTTAGTGAACCTCGAGTCGGCATCCATGGCTCCAAGTTGACCGACTGGATGCGGAAAATGGCGACCATCAGTAAGAATATTCCTGCCAAGCGACCAGCGATGCTGGGAAAACCACTTTCAGGTGAAGGCACCGGTCGATAGGCGCCGAGGCTGGTGAGATAGAGGCAGCTCCACACGGTGCCGAGACGATGTCCTCCCACATCAAACAAGCTATGGAAGAGAAAAAGAAGCGCCACCGTCAGGCTGGTATGGGTCAGGTTGCGAAAGGGCGTCTTGACCAGGTAAATTCTAAAAATCAGGACGATGAGGATGCCGAAAAGAACCACGCCGCCGACGCCCAGTTCCGAGGCGAGCCACAACCAATCACTGTCGGGATGCAGACAACGTTCAGCCAGGTAGGCACTGGAATCACGCTGGACGTTAAAGTATCCTTCAAAATTCCCGAGGCCGATCCCGCACCATGGACTGCTACCGATGAGGGCTAGGGTATCATGGTAAATGGGGCCGCGTCCTTCCTGGCCCTTTTCGATAAAGACGAGGAAACGGTCGCGTAATTCGACGTTCATCAGGACGAGCATTACGATCGAAAAAAGAATGACAATCATACCCATGAGCTTGATCAGCCAGCCATGACGTTGAAACTCCGGGCGCAGAACCCAGAGCAGCAGCAGTCCCACCCCGAAAAGGACGACCGCCGTGCGCGATCCATTCAGCAGAATCGCCGTCATGAAAAGTCCGGTTGCCAGAATCCATAAAACTCCGCCCCATTTCCCGCGGGAAAGTTCGGAAAATCCGCGGCTCGCCGAAACGATGCCACTCATGAGCAGCAGATCGCCGGTTTGGTTGCGATTTTCAAATTGCCCGGCGCCGATCAAAAAGGAAGGGACGCACGCCGCAAGGGAAGTCGCCTGCAGGATCGTATTTGTGGCCAGGATCAAGGTGCCGATCAGATAGGCGGAAATAAAGAATCGACGTTGCCCGGCGGAGAGATCGGCTTCGAAGCAAAACCATGCCCAGAGAAACGTCGCGATGAGCAACGTCAAGTCTTCCAGACTCAACCAAGGCTGAGCGGACAGGGTGCTGGGCAGATCAATTCCGTGCCCCCGGAATGATTCACGAATCGATGAACCAAACCAATTCGCTGGAAGAAAGGCGGTGAAGGCCAGCATCAGGATCAAGCCGCAAAAAATCAGGATCAATTTTGGCGGGAACCGAGATGGAGGAAAGACCATAAAAAGCCCTCCCAAGGCACCAAGCATGATGGTCTGAGGCCAAAATTTGCTACTGACCGCGAGCCAACCGCCCGTCATGACGACCATCCACGCCAGAAGTGCGGACGGAGGAACTGATGGACGGGAAGTATCTTTCATTTAGAGAAAAGGCGCGATCCTGCCGATAGATTTCGCGCTCATCGATCGAGCCCGCATCGGAATTGGCCGAGACTATATAATCGACACGGGCTCGGGTAAACTCCTAAGCCTCTAAGTACCTGGAAGGCTCAGCAGTCGCTAAGTAACCGGGAGATAAAAGCCCACAGTGTTACTTTCCGTAATATTCCCTACCGAAGCGTCGGTGGTCACAAAATGCAATTTCGGACGGTTCAGGGCATGCCAGCGGGCCGCCGCCTTGTACCAGGCTTCCGAAGCCAGATCGCCGAGGATATTGAAGAGCATGTCCGACATGACCTCTTTTTTTGCGTAGAACTCGATGCTGGTGCCATTACTAATTTCATGGACGGCGCGGTGGAGATCATCGGAATCCACGTGCACTTCATCAGCCGTCCAGGAATTGACGGAGCCATCAGGGAGCCGGACGCGGACTTTCGTGAACCGGAGTTTCTTCACCACGAAGGTGTAATCCTGCCAAAGTTCGTCGCAGGATTGATGCCGTTCGATTTCGAGAACGAGCCACCGGTTCAGGGTCAGCGCATATTGCGTTTCTTTTCGCAGGGCCAACGATTTGCTTAATTGACTACTCAGATTGGCCCAGTTTTTAGTCATACCGAGAATGCGACTGGCCATGAGAAGGATAAAAAACAAGAGTCCCGCGTAGAGTGGCAGCATGCGCCCCTGCATGTAGAAAACGCCAAAAGCCAGAACAAGACAGAGCATGGAAACGGCGTAAAGATTGAGCAGGGTGACTTCCCGGGAAATGCCCAGGGTCAGCATGTGATGATGGATGTGTTTGCGATCGGGACGAAAGATGGGCAACCCGCGCAGTCCGCGTCGCAGCACGGCGAGTCCGACATCGACAATTGGCAGGGCGAGCGCGAAGGCCGGGGCCAGAAGTGCCGCAGCAACCGTGCCCTTGTTGGAATTAACGATGGAGAGGATGCCAATGAGGAAACCGAGAAAATAGGCGCCGCCGTCACCCATGTAAATTTTTGCGGGTGGGTAGTTGAAACGAAGGAAACCCAGCAGGGCTCCCGATACGCCGATGGCCAGGAGCGAGATGAATCCGGAGTCGCCGCCCATCCCCACATTGGCGAGCAGAAACATCAGCATCAGGCAAATCCCCCCCGCCAGGCCGTCAATGCCGTCGATGAGATTGATGAGGTTGGTCAGCGAAACCAGCCACAAGACCGTGACGAAAAAGCCTAACATGCCCAGAGAGATATCGGTATCGGTCAGCGGACTTTTAAAGATATCGATTCTCACGCTTCCAAAATAAACCGCCGCCGAAATCAAAATCTGCGAGGCCAGTTTGAATTTGGCGCTGAGAGGGCGCAGATCATCCCACAGTCCCAGCCCAAACATCGCCAAGGAACTGATCAGGATGACCAATAACGTCTGGGCATTGGCGGCCGAGATCGAGCTGAAGAGCAAGATGGTGAGGGCACAAACGGCGAAGGCCGAGGCCAGGGCGATACCTCCCAGCCGGGGCACGGAGGTCCTCCGGGAATGATGAAACTCGCTCCCACGGAGGGTGTCGCCACGCCGTTCGCTCCATTTCAAAATTAGCGAAATGCCCCCCCAGCTTGGACAAAGGCCCAGGACAAAATAGAAAAGGATTTGCGGCCAGTTCATGGAGATGATGGAAGTGCGGATCGGGCTTAAACGGCGGCACTATAATATTCCGTGTACTGATATCGATGGTAATAGCCGGGCTGATTCGGCTCGACGCCGTTGAGAACAACACCGAAAACATGGGCATGTTTCTGCGATATATCATTCAAGGCGGTGCGGATCGCATCCACCGTGCTGTGCCGGACCCGGGCCACAAAGAGCACGCCCTCCAACTTGGTACTGAGGTTGGACGAATCATTGGCCGCCAGGATGGGTGCGCTGTCCCACAGGATAATATCGTAAGCAGCACCGGTTTCCTGGATGAGTTGATCAATGGCAGTCGTCAGGAAAAGATCGCCGGAACGCTTGGGGGATTTACCGCGCGTGATCAGATGCAGATTGGGGAGAGAGGTCGCCCGGAGAACATCGTGCCAGCCGGTTTCGCCCTGGAGATACTCAGCCAGCCCCGGGCCAACCGGCTGATCAAATATGTCATGCTGGACACCTTTTCTCAGGTCGGCATCAATCAAGAGCGTGCGGGCTCCCGTATGAGCAAAGACAATGGCGAGATTGGCGGCGAGTGTCGATTTCCCCTCGCCCGGGATCGCGCTGCTGACCATCAAGGATCGGGGAGGCTGCGCCTTGCCGGAATGGAAAAGCAGGGCTGACCGTATATAGCGAAATTGCTCCAGGTATTCGTACCGCGAATCGTCCTCGCTCAAAAGCTTAACACGCTTGGTCTTTTTATCCGCTTCGACCAAGGGGATTTGTCCAGTTATGGGGAAGGTTATGGCTTCTTCCAGTTCCAATGGAGAGTTGAGTTTGTTGTCCCGCCGGGCCAATGGGTAAATGATGGCCAGGCCTACCGCCAATCCGGCCAGCAATCCATAGGCTAACTGCAGGGGATAATTGGGATCAAGAGGCTTGGCTTTAGATGCGGCTTCCATGATGACCACAAAATCCTGGTCGAGTGACTTGTTCATGTCGACCGCCTGGATGCTGGATGCGAGTTGATTATAGAGGGTTTGTTCCCGGGTGATCTTGTTTTTCAGTTGCTGGTAGGTACCGAGTCGTTCACTCAATTCCAAGGACTTGGTGTTCCAGATGGCGATCTGGGCCTGCAGGTTCTTGATTTGTAATTCGAGGTCCTCCCGGTGGGCGTCGCGGGTCGCGACATTCCGGGTCTTGAGGAGGTCGAGAAACTTCTGCTCCTTATTGATTGCATCCGTGAGGTTGACCATCTTCGGATGCATATCCTTGAGATAGACGCCATATTCATCCCGGAGAATCTTAAGCTTCTCGATATAGTCCTGTTCCGCGAGTATGGCGGCTGTGTCCCGCGTGTAACTGTCGCTAAGCGTCGTGGATCCAGGTGCAATATTGGTACTCGTCGTCTTGACTGAATAGTCCTCCGGATTAATCAGCGGATCTTTACTTTCAAGAGTCAGAAGACCGTGTTCCTTGATCAACTGAGCCAGTTCGTTGTTCAAGTAGACGAGATAGTTCGCCGAACTGGCGCTTTGTTCCTCGATAAAAACAACATTGTTTTGTTTCTGGAAATCGAGCAACTGCTGCTCGTCGGTACGGATCTGGGCGTCGAGGTGGGAGACTTCTTCCGTGATAGCTGACGCCGCCTCGTCGGTGGTTTGATTTTTCCGCCCGCGCTTACTGGCCAGGTAGGTGTCCATGACTGCGTCCAGCAGAACGCGGGCGTAATCGGGATTGGTTGAGATGACCTTAAGATCGAAAATGGAAGTCCGGGGTTCGACACCAGCATCAATTTGGGCGAGTGGATCAGCGGGGATATCCGGGTAGAGCGTATTAACCCGTTCTCTGGCCTGGGTCAGAGTTTCCGGGGATTTCATCAGGGCAACCTGGGTGCCGTAAAAGCTATTGCCGTCGCTCACTTCATTGTAGACCTGCTGCTGGGGAAGCGAAACATGACCGCCCAACATCATCCTGGAAAATGAAAGATAGCGGGGTGGCTGCGTATAGCAAAGATAGGCCTGTACCCCCACCCCGATCATGATCGTGAGAGCCGCGATCCACCAATAACGTTGCGCAGCCAGCTTGATCCGATGATAGCGGAGTGCGCGTTGTGCGGATAAATCGCGGGGCGAGGCCGATTCACCTGCCGATAATTCGGAACGTTCAATCATGGCGCGATTAGAAATTAACCAGCCGCTTCGGTACGATGATATAGTCGTTCGGTTTGACGATGGGGTCGATCGCAGATTGGCCGCTAAATACCGCCTTCACGTCTACGATTTGGGCGTCTTGGGCATTCACCACGTCTGCCGGAACCTCACCGGCTGCGGTGGGCGTCGCGGAGGGGGCAGCTCGATGAATGATTTTCACTTGTCGCTGTTCCGCAAAATCTCCAAACCCGCCGGCCCGGAGAATGATCTGGCTGACGGTCATCGGCTGATCCTTCGAGAGTTCCTGAGGGCCAACCTGCCGAACCTGCCCAACGACCCAGGCAACATCATGCTTCTTGGTCTTGTCCTTGTCCCGGTCGGCGATGATATCGAGGCCAACGATGACGGTGGCCCGTTTGTAATAGTCGACCTCCAGCAGTTTCTTGAGATCAATGGCCACTTGGTGGCAGGTCTCACCCTGAACCTTGACACGACCCACGTAAGGGAAATCGACTTCCCCAGTATCGGTCACGATCCTGGGAACCGATTGATCCTTGTCCTCAATGACCCGGAAGCTGATCCGGTCACCCGGCTGGATAGTAATCTTGTCATCAAGGGCCGCCATTGAGGTCAGCATCTCCGCTGTAGCCGGGATCGTGCTGCTGGAATCTGACGGAGTCGAACTGCCGCCTCCGGGATTATTATTGCCGCCGGGGTTTGTAATTCCGAAGTCGGGTGCAACTGGCGAACTATTGGTCGAAGGAACCGAGACTGAGGAGGCGTGAGAAGGTGGAGGCAAGGAAGGCGGACTCGGATTGACTGACATCTGCGCGCTGCACAAGACCACCGAGATCAGCCATCCCCCCAGTATGCCGAATAAAATGCTGGTCTTCATCCACACTTAGAAGCGATAGAGATACTTCAGTGTCACGACATTCTGCGAATAGCTGTAGGCACTTTGATTGGCGTCTTTCAGCACATAATCGTAGGAAAGACCGAGATTGGAACGATCCGTAATATTATAGGCCAGACTTAAACCCGTTCCGTAACGGTTGGCGTTTTGGCCATACGCCCCACTTGAATCAGCCAGATTTTCCCACCAGAGATTGGTTCCGACGGTGAAGTAGTTGGTTGCCTGCCAGTTGAAGCCGTAATTGGCATAAATACGTTGCGTGTAGTTGGAATTCACGCCCGGAATGAATTGGCGTCCCGCAGTGAATGTTTCGGAAAAAATATCATTGATCCGGTGGCTGACTCCGGCGCTGGCATAGACTCCGGCGAGGCTCGACTGCGTGCTGTTGCTGGAACCTCCGGTATTATAATTGGCAAAGTCACCACCTAACTGGGCATCAACCGCAAGATTTTCCGTCAACTGGGCTTTGACAAAAGGGCCCGCCTGGATGGAGGTGTTATTATTCAGAACGTTCTGGTTATAGCGCATGGATGAAAGAGCAACGACCAGTCCGGCATCGATTGTCTTGCTGACCTCGAAGGTGATTTTTGGGGTCACCGTGTCGGTCTGGTAAGTCAGGTAGTTGTAAGAGCTACCATAGACCCATTGGTTCTGGTGATCATAGCCCAGAGAGACGATGATGTCATTCAAGTCCCAATCAACATTGAAACCCGCCGTGTTGTCGAAAACAGGGAACTGATTGATGTTGCTAAGCTGGCCAACCAGGATGGGATTGGATGAGTAGGAAAACTGATCGTGAAGGTTGATCTTGAAATCACCGGTGTAAATATTGAATTGGGCAGCAGAATTTGGGGTGACGTAAACCGAGCTGAAAGACGAGTGTGTCGTGTACCATTGGTAGCCCACGCCCAGGTCCAAGGTTAGCGCATTCAAGTCAGTCGCCTGCCATAAGGCGTGCAACCCGAGTGCCGGGATGATGATGGCATCCCCTTGTCGGCCCGTATGCGCGATACTGATATTGTCATTATAGCTGGTGGAAACACTGGCATCCGTTCGCAAAGTTACGGGGCCTACCTGTAAATTATAGGGCTGGTTGGTATCTGAACCCTTATTGGCCATCTCCGCACTCTCGCCGGCCAGTGACTCGCGTTCGATGCCCTGAGCTGAGACCTTTTCCTGAACCCCTAGGATCAGAAGGAAAAGTACCAACGGAAGGGCACGGCTTACCCATTGAGCCGTTGTTGAAGAATATAGTTGAGAGCGCATTAACCCAGTTTCCACGTGCGGAGCATGACTACTATTCGAGAGGTGGTCAATTGACAATTAGGTGACGAGAATTCGGTTTGTTACCATCGCCATCATCCGCTTTGAAGCTCGACTGATGAGGATAGCGCAGTTAGTTGATGGACAAACTATGTTTAATGCGAATGCTTTTGCAATGCCAAAGTGTGTTGGCATCAAGGCTTTGACCCAGCTAGAGAATGGATTTAATACGTGTAAAGCTTTTGAGCAAAATTACTTAAGTAATGCTTTCGCTTAATAAAATTCCTGTGGTGAATCAGGTAAGATTTGATTCACAGATCCGGTCTCATAAACCTGACTTACCGTTTCTCCCGGCATAGGTATTTTTAACTTCCAAAGAAAGCCATCCCGTGGCGATCCGAGGTTTCTTAATGGCCGTGGGAGTTAACCAAAAAATAACACTTAACAAAGGGAATGGCCGGACTCAAAATCGATCCCATGGCGTTTAGGCTCCTGCAGTTCACCTTGATCTACACGCTACTGCTCCTGCCTTGGCCGTTGGCGAACGAAGCGGCCAGCACATACTTGATTGCCCTAGGCCATGCTGTCTATGGCGGACCCAACGATCAGCGGGAACTCGACTTCGAAAAGATGGCAACATCCGATTATCCTTACGGGATTCGTATTGTCATCGTGAATCGATCGCTCATGAAGCCGGACGGTTCCGGGCCCGTGCGCAATCTTGACCTGGACGCCCGGGGAATAGTGATCAAGCCTCTGGCTCTTTTGATCGCCCTGATCGCCGTTACGCCGCTTTCCTGGTTGCGACGGCTTAAGGCGCTTGGCTGGTGTCTGCTCTGGGAGCAATTCATCATCATTGCCGTCCTCGGCTTTAGCATTTGGAGTGAGGCGGCGGAAATCTCTCTCGTCCATCTCTCTCCCTTTTGGCTTCAGGTGGTTCATTCGCTCAGAGAAGTCATGGTGAGCCAATTGGGCTTGTCCGTTCCGATCTTGCTCTGGCTTCTGGTTGTTTTTAGGCGTGGCGATGAACGGATTTTTAAATCTTACCTGAACTTCTCACCTGCCAAACGAACCTAGTTTACAAGGGCCATACCCCGTACAAAGGCCAATAGGCGAGTAATTTAACATATTCAGTGCGGATATGCCCCCGGGTGTCCTGTCGATCCCATTCTGACCGGGCATAGAACGAGTAAGAGGGACGGGAATAGAACTGAAGATCCGGGGCGACATGGCGAAAACAAGCCAAGGCTCTGCGGGAATGATACCACGAGGTGACGATGATAACTCGACGGGCCCCCATTTCGCGTAACATCCGTGTCGAGTAGAGAGCGTTCTCCAGCGTGCTCGTTGAGGCGTTCTCGACTTGGATTGCCTCATGCGGGACTCCATTCTGCCGCAACAAACGCACGGTTAATTGGTCGTCGCCATACCCACTGACCAAGACGATGGGGGCCTCGCCTTCCTTGAAGAGCTTCGCGGCCCATTCCGGACGCCCCTGATCGGTGCCTCCGCCCAGCACCACGATCACATCGCCATGCACCGGGCCACTATCGACCGTCAGGATTTGCTGCGGAAATAAGATCGCGATAACGATGAGGACGACGCCAAGTCCCACTAAAAATCCCAGCAATCGAAGAAAAATGGAGATAAGGCGACGCATGGGAGAATCGAAAATCACGGCTCACGCAGGCATTCGGGCTTCGGGCCGGTACGCAGCAGATAGGCGTAGACGGCGCTCATCTCGCGGGCCATCCGGATCCAGGTGAATCGATCCTTAACCAGCGCCAAACCGTTTTCTCCCATCACCTGCCTGGCTTCATCCGACATCTCGAATAGTTCTCGCAAGACACCGGCGAATGGGTCGGGACTGGACGGCACGCGCAAGGCAGCTTGGGCGGAAAATCCCTCGGGCAGATTACAGGCGTCGGTCATGAGGACCGGTTTGGCATGGGCCCACGCTTCCAGCACAGTCATGGGCAGCCCTTCGCTGAGCGAAGGCAGAACGAAGGCGTCGCATTGGGCATAGAGTTCCGCCTTGGCTTGTCCGTACTTTGGCCCGAGAAAAATCAGTGAAGCCTTCTCAGAACTTACGCCGACGTTATCGCTCCACGGAATTCCAAGGTCACTGGCCTTCTGTTTCAGCTCGTTTTCGTGACCGCCTTGATCCCATCCGGCGATGGCCAACACCCAATCCTTGCCCCCAGTTTTTCGTGCCTGGTTCCACGCAGCGAGGAGATTCATCAAACCCTTCTTGGGATGCAAACGCCCAAGGTAGAGAAGCAAAAATCGCCCTTGGGAAAACTCGCCATGAGGGGGCTCAGAGTCCCGCCCTGACACCTTTTCTGGAAGATCAACCCCGTTGGGGATAATCGCAATCGGATTGCTCAGCCCGTAGTCGCGCATCGCCTGGGCCTCCGCCAGACAAAGGGCGCGAAGGCAGGCCGCGCTTTTCAACAGGGCATTTTGGAACAGCCACGCGGCCACCCGTTTCTTTGCTCCTGAGTTACGAAGGGCCCATGGATCAAGCATGCCGTGAGGTGCCACCATCACGGGTTTGCGAGTTAGGTTGGACCAACGAAGCGCAGCCAAGGATGGATATTTCCAAAGCCCGACGGAGTAGAGCAGATCGGCATCCTCTTCCCTAAGTGCCTGCATCAAACCTGGTGCAAAACCAAAGGATTTAGGACCACAGCCAGCAATGATTTCGGGCCTCAATGGTGCCCAGGAAGAAGCATCCTGATCCGTATACGCATCCCGCAAGCCGATGACCTTTACGGCGATGCCTTCCTGCGTATGTAGCGCTTGTTGCAGCCTCCGTTCTGCCTCAAAAACACCGCCGCTGGCGCGCGAGACTGAGTCGATCAGGCACAACGTTTTCATCGGCGCAGCAAAAGCTCCAGGAGGATTTGATCGAACCACGTTCCTGATGGCGGGGTCGTCGAAAGAGCGGTATCCACGGCCAGCGTCAAACCTTCCGCAAATCTTTGTGGTGACCAATGATCGATGGCGGTTAATCCGGCTTTTCCCAAACCGTAGGCCAAATCGGCATTCGTGGTGAGGCGAAGCATCTTTTCCGCCATGTCCTCAATTTGATAGGGGTCAAAAGTGAAACCGTTGACACCATCCTGCACCAAGTCCTGCGCACAACCGCAGCGATGAGAGACGAGCACCGGCAGGCCGCTGGCCATGGCCTCGTTGACTACCAGCCCCCACTGTTCTGTTGTACTGGCATGAATGAAGCCTGAGGCGAGGCCATAATAAACCGGCAACTCGCCGTACGATTTGGCCCCCGGAAAATGAACGGAACCCTCCAAGGCCAGCCGTGTTCGAGTGGATTCCAAAACCTTTTTTTCTACGCCATCACCGAGGATGACAAGATCCCAAGGTACTGCTGTGGGTAAAAGTTTTTTACGGTAGTGAGCGTAAGCTTCGATCAGGCGTGGCAAATTCTTCTTCGCCACGAAGCGGGCGCAGGCGAGGAAATATTTTTCCGGTAAATCATGCTCCTTGCGCAGCGAGGCGGCTTGATCCCGAGCGTGTGTTGCTCCCAGTTTGAAATACTCGTTATCAACGACATCATAGCCCATGGAAACGCGCTTGCGCTCCAAGCCCAATCCGGCCAGATAATCACGGTGGGGAACACCCCCCACCAAGGCACTGGAGCAGAGACGAACCAGGCGCGACTTGATCCACTCCTTCGCGCCCGTGCGAGGTTCATCCCAAGCCGTGCTTTCCGACATGAGCACGGCCGGCACCCGGTTTTTTTGGCACCAGGATAGAGCTCCAAGTGCCAGTGGCGTAGCGTAACCATTAAGACAGACGCAACCGGGCTTGAGTTGATCCAGGGTATGAGCGATTTTTTTTGCGATGGCCTGCGATGTTAATTTCTCCACGCCTTGCCGAGGAAACAAGGACACTCGTTCGAAGGACGAGCCCATTTGGGGGGGGAGTTCCATGACAGGGAACTCGTCTTTGTCGGTCAGTTCGATGACCTTGCAAGGGGCCTTCGACTTTCCCGCAAAGGCGTGCCATCGCGCATGATGATAAGGCACGAGGGTGGTGACAAGGCCGATCGTGCGAGTCATGTCAGGTAGAGTGGCCCGGGATTCATTTGGCGGTTTGACGGGCAGAAGGGATGGGGCCTTTTATGGTAGAGGCGCTCGATTTGGGCTTCAGACCCTTCCGGGGTTGCATGAAAGCTTCCCACCCCTTTAACGACCATAGAAGGAGGTAGCCAAAGAGAAATGGATAGATCACCAGGAGGGTAATATCCCGGCCCATATTAAACGTCAGGATCAGGCCGATCGCATAAAGAAAAAGTCTCCCCGTCTCTGCGGCCAGCAAGTCCTGACGCGCCAAAATGCAGGCCCAGAGGGCCATGAGAAAAGCAGCGGCGACCGGCCCCAAAAGGCGACCGAAATTGACCACGCCCTGTCCAATCATTCCCGTTGAAACCGTCGCACCCACCCCCGTGGCATCATCCGTGATACTGTCCACGCTTTGACCACGGGCGATGGCGTAATCGATTCCAATCATGGGCTTGCCGGGCCAAAGCGCCCGCGGGACCGGATTGACCAGTTCGGCAAAATACCGTGCACCCCAGTTGGGGCGGTAGGTATTGCTGGCAATGAAGGAATTGATAAAACCCAGCTCCTCAAACATGTTCAAACCGAGATGCTTCATCTGTTCCGCATCGTCCTTCTTCTTTCCGAATTCCTCTAAAAACGCTGCAGAAATGGTCGACTGCGTCCGGTTTTGGATGATGAATTTCATCCAGCTTTCGGTCATCAGGAATCCGACGAGAAGAATCGCTGCCTTGACCAGAAATCCGGTGCGAAGCCTCAAAAACACCCAGGCCAAAAAGGCGGGTAAGATCGTCGCGAGAATGACGTTGCGGGTCCGGTCAAAGATGTAGGTAGGCACCGTCAAAAGCCAGGCCACGGCCGCCGTGACCCATGTCCAGGGCCGGTAAGCAAGGGCCATAATCACGCCAAAGGCGGCAGCGAGTCCAATCTGGAAATATCCTGCGGCTGCCAACAGGGCATCGTAGCTTCCTCCCAATCGACCGCGCGCCCAAGGGTCAGCCTTCTCGCCCAGAAAGGGCAGGAAAAGGCCTTGAAAATTATAATCGACCCGGACGAGACCAATCCCCATGAGAACGATCCACGCCACGAGCAGGATCCGGCAAATCAAATCAAACTGATTTTGCAGCTTGTCCGACTTCAAGCCGCCATAATAAACGAGCGAAAGGAGATTGCTCGGTTTCCCCAGATACTTGCGATTCATGTGCCGGTGGCCCCAGGGCGTGAGGTAGTAGAATGCGCCGAGGAAAATCAAAACTTCCCACCAGGCGTTCCTTAGGGCGCTCGCCTCGATCTCCATTTGGTACTCGGCGTAATCATTATAAAGAACATCGCCTACATACCAAAAGGCGACGGTTCCGAGGATCATCAACATGGGCACGCGCAGCGCGGACTCGCGCAGTTGCCAGGAGCGCACGGCGAAAAAAGCCAATGCCGCCAGCACGAGCCAGAACGGCAAGGGATAGAGTTGAAAGGCAAGCATGAAGGATGTGGGGTTAAGTGGAGACTAGTTGAGTTAACGCCGCGCCGACAGCCGAAAGCGTGTGACCGGGAGCGAGGCCAGAGGCATGGGAAGCCTGCGCCAGCTTTTCCGGATGGCGAAGGCATTCCAGCAGCCTTTGGGCGATGGCCTCAGCGGAAACCTCCGGCAGCAGCCATCCATTCCGGCCATGTTCAACCACAGCACCGCAAGAGCGCGAAACGATGATGGGAAGCTTCCAGGCTTGGGCCTCGAGCTGAGTCAGGCCGAAACCATCCGAAAACGTCGGAAACAAAAAGACATGGGCGTTGCGATAGTAATCCGCCGTTTCATATCGCGAGACAGGTCCGGCCCAGTGGATGTGAGGGTGGTTCCGCAAGTCCGCCGGAAGGTCGAGTTGAACCGGGCCAGCGATGGTGAATTCGATGGGACTCCCTTCAAGCTGCCGCACGGCGTTCAGGATTTCCTCAACACCCTTGCGCAAGATGACCTGGCCGAGGAAGAGAACGCGAAGGGGATTCTCTTTCGTAAAATTTTCGGGATAACTTCGCATGGGCTCGGATGAGACCACCGGCCTATCATAGGCGAGAGGGACAATGGTGATTTTTTCCTTCGCGATCCCCTCTTCTTCCAGGGCCGCGCGTGACCACTCAGAATTAACAACGATGTGATCTGCCAGGGCACATTCTTCCCGCCACAATTTCCAGTATTCCTTTGGTGCCGGTTCCCAGTTCGATTTTGCCCATGATGATCGGCGGTTCAATTTTTCGACCAGTCGTTCCTCGACAGGGCCGGGATCGATCTGACCCAGTACGGTTTGCCATCCGCGCTTTTTTGCCAGACGCAACGGCTCCAGCGCGGCATAGCTGTAGGCAAAGAAAACCGGTGAGTTCGATTTGCTACCCGGCAGCGATTTCAGCGCGGCTGCGACGCGATTTTGAAACCAGCGATTGCGCGCCATGATCAAGCTCCAGCCGGAAAGTCGGCGGACCCGGGCCGCGATTTCAAAGGCCAGGAGACTGGCGTTCCACGCAATAACCTTGGCATCGGCGAGATCGGTATGGTGGCGACCTTTCAAATTCGGATGAAGTTTTCCCCAAAGACTGCCATGCGAGGCCCAGGCATCCGTCAGCAATAAATTCAATTGCCCGGATTGATCCAGGGCGCGGGGAATTGCGTAGTGTTCACGCGCACCAAGTTGGGCGCAAATCCAGGAAGCGGACATCGAGATTTAGGGTGATGATGAATCGATCAACATGGAGCCATTTCGCTTTAATTGGCGCCATCGTTTATAGGCTACCCTGTTCACCGGGCGACGATCCGTTTTCAGGCAATCCCGGTAACCAACGAGAATTCCGCCCATGCGAGTGACGAAACGCGCGGGCTCAAACGTCCAGCGCAGGCAATTGAATGTCGTTCCGAGTAAATGCAAGGGCAGAGGTAAGGTCGGAACATTCTGCCAGGCGAAAAGAATGGAATTTCTGCAGCCGTAGAAGTCCATGCGGCGAAGGTCGCGTTTCGGCGACTCCAAATGATGGATCGGATCACCATATCCAAGCCGCACGACATAACCTGCGGCCAGCAGGCGGATGCAGAAATCGCTTTCCTCACCCTGGTGGACCAAGGCTTCACGATAACCGTTTAATTTCAGGAAAATCTCCCGGCGCAACGCATGAGCCGTTCCGATGAAACTGGAGGTAATCCAGACCCCACGGTCATCCGGTGCGGCTTGAAAAACCCGTGGATCTTTGTTGACGTCGATGTAGGGTATGGCGACGGCACCAATCTCCGGCTGATCAAACCGCGCCAAGGTTTGTTCAATAATTCGCGGCGTGGAAAAAACGGCATCGTCATCCATCGAAAAAATAATTTCACCGCGGGCAAGGCGGGCCGCTTGATTTCGCCGGACAACCAGTCCTTGGGAGGTTTCAAAGCGATGCAG
>CAIPBM010000179.1 GCA_903863295.1 uncultured Verrucomicrobiota bacterium
AACGGGTTTCTTCCTGCTCCTCTTTGCTTTTCAAGTTTGGATGTTTGTTGATGCCATTCGGCGCGAGGAATATATCTGGGCCGTTTTTATCTTCTTCTTTTCGATTCTTAGTGCACTTCTTTATTACTTCTTCGTCTATCGTCCCTCCGGCGGCGGAAATCCTCTGGCTGGCTTTGAGTTGCCGGGCGCGGCGGATCGGAAGCGGATCAAGGAACTCCAGGCTGAAATCCATTATCTGGACCGTGCGAATCATCATCTGCAACTTGCCGATATCTATTTGAGCCAGGGCAAGCTCGACAAGGCGGAGTCGAGCTACCGCGCGGCCTATGAGCGCGATGCCCAGGACGAGGACATCCGCGCCCATCTGGGCAACTGCCTGGCCCGGCGGGAAAAATATCAGGAGGCTTTGCCCTTGCTCGAAGGCGTCTGTGCGGCGAATCCCAAGCACGATTACGGCTACACGCTCATGACCCTGGCCGAGACGCAGGCCGCCTTGGGCCAGGTCGATCGCGCCATCGCGACGTGGCAGCAGGTGCTCACCTTCTATTCCTATTCGCGCGCGCGCGTCCAGTACGCCGGGTTGCTGATCCAGAAGAAGGACTACGTCCCGGCCCGTAAATACCTCCAGGACGTGATCGACGATGCGCCCTATTCGACCAAATTCCAGCGCAAACAGGAAGAAGTCTGGATTCGCCGGGCGAAGTCGCTGCTCAGCACGATTCCCGGCTAGGAGCTGGGATGATCCCTTAAGAGTGAAACAGGCTCACACGCAGGCACGGAGAGCACGGAGAAAGCAGAAAAACCTGCCTTTCCCTCCGTGCTCTCTGTGCCTCCGTGTGAAAATTTCCTAAAGCTTCACGAGGACGCTCTCAGGCACCTCACCTTTTTCAAAAGCGGTAATAGTCTCCAGCGTCGACTGCGCAATGTTCGCCAACGCCTCATGGGTCAGGAACGCCTGGTGCGAGGTGATCAGGACATTCGGCATGGAGATAAGCCGCGCCAGCACATCGTCCTGAAGAATTTTACCGGAGAGATCGTGGAAAAAGACCCCGCCCTCCTCTTCGTAAACATCAAGCGCCGCGCCCCCGACCTGCCCCGACTTCAATCCGTCAATCAGCGCCTGCGCCTCGATCAAGGCGCCGCGGCTCGTGTTGACGATGATGGCGCCTCGCTTCAACTGGGCAATCGTTTCCGCGCGCAGGAAGTGAAAGGTCTCCGGCAGCAGCGGGACGTGCAGCGAGATGATGTCGCTCTCGGTCAGCAACTGCTCCGCCGTCACGTAGGTGACCGGCAAATCGGTACGCGGAAAGGCGTCGAAAGCCAGGAGCCGGCACCCGAATCCGTTCATGATGTTCGCAAAAACCTGGCCGATCTTTCCCGTCCCCACGATCCCGACCGTCTTGCCGTGCAGGTCAAAACCGACCAACCCTTCAAGGGAGAAGTTCGATTCACGCACCCGGTTGTGGGCGCGATGGATTTTCCGGTTCAGCGCCAAGAGCAAGGCCACGGCATGTTCGGCCACGGCGTAAGGCGAATAGGCTGGCACCCGCGTCACGGTCAAGCCAAGCTCCGCGGCAGCTTTCAGGTCCACGTTGTTAAATCCCGCGCAACGCAGCGCGATCAGCCGCACCCCGCTGTCGCGCAGGGTGGTCAGCGTGACTCGATCGAGCACATCATTGACAAAGACACAGACGGCCTCGCTGCCTGCGGCCAACTTCGCGGTATCGCGCTCCAGGCGGGTCTGAAAAAAATGGAGATGATGCCCCAGTTTGGCATTTTGCTTTTCGATGGCGGAACGGTCGAAGTGATGGGTATCAAAAACGGTAATAGTCATGGCGGGTTCCTATGCGCCGAAACGTAGCGGGGTTGCCAGTTCCCGGCAAACTTTCTCTCAATTAAGGATTCCAGAATGCAATTTGAAGTGCGACGGCGCCTCTGCCCCGTTACATTAAGCGACATGACCCCCGAGACCATCGTCGCCCTCAGTACCGCGCCCGGGACGGCAGCGTTGGCCGTCATCCGTCTCAGTGGGCCTCAGAGCCGCGAGGTCATGGACAAGCTCGTCGCGCCGACGGATTGGCATCCGGGCCACGCGGTCTATCGCACGCTGACCTATCGCGGAGAGGTGCTTGACGACGTGATTCTCACTTACTGGCGTGCACCCCATTCCTACACGGGTGAGGACACGGTGGAGATCTCCTGCCACGGCAACCCCCACATCGTGGAAAAGATTGTGCGCGTTTGCCTGGAACTTGGCGCGCGCGTGGCCCGGCCAGGCGAATTTACCCAGCGCGCATTTCTCAACGACAAGCTTTCGCTGACTCAGGCGGAGGGGCTTTACGATCTCCTTTACGCTCCGACCGAACGCGCCCTGGCCAGCGCCCGCGCCATGAAGGAAGGAAAACTGGGGCAGCAACTGGAAACGGTACGCGCGGAATTGATCGACCTGCTCAGCCATCTGGAAGCGAGTCTCGATTTCGCGGAGGAGGGGATCGAACCGCGGGTGGGACCGGAGTTTACCGCCCGCGTGGAGAAGGTGCGGGCGGAGATCGGGAAGCTCCTGCGCACCGCGCCGCTGGGCCGGATTTTACAGGAGGGTGCGCTGGCCGTGATCGTCGGCGAGCCCAACGTGGGCAAATCGAGCCTGCTCAACGCGCTGTTGCGCGAGGACCGGGCCATCGTTGCGGCGACGCCGGGAACGACCCGCGATTTGATTGACGCGCCATGCAGCATTCGTGGACTGCCCTTGCGGCTGATCGATACCGCCGGGCAGCGCGACTCGACCGATCCGGTGGAAATCGAAGGGAATCGCCGGGCGCGGGCGCTGCTGCCCCAGGCGGCGCTGCTTCTTCATGTCGTTGAGGCGCATCAGCCATACGTGGCGACGAAAATCGAATTGCCGCAAAATATCCCGAGCCTGCTCATCGCCAACAAGTCGGACTTGGGGCGACACGACTCGCTTCCCGCCAATGCCATTTTGCTCTCCGCGCTCAGCGGCGAAGGATTAAACGACCTCGAGGCAAGGATCGAATCGGCTCTGCTCGCCGATCTCAACGACGAAACGGAAACCGTCCTGACCATCAATGCCCGCCAGGACGCAACGCTACAGCGCGCGGCGCAGGCGCTGGATGCCACCCTGGAGCAACTGCGCGTGGGGCCGGCGCTGGAAATTGTCAGCGTGGAACTCCGCACCGCGCTGGATGAGCTGGCCGAGGTCATCGGCAAAACCGACAATGAAGATATCCTGACCCGCCTGTTCCAGAATTTCTGCATCGGGAAGTGAGAATGTAAAGCCGTGACATTCTAAAATCGTCCCCGATTTTCCTATCCGTCATCCTGAGCCTGTCGAAGGATCAGCCCTCCCAGATTATCGGTGAACTCAGCTAGACTCGGAATCAGCAGAAGCTGATCCTCCGACAAGCTCAGGATGACCACCTACCTTTTGTGCTCTATGCGTTCTTTCGCGGCTAATTACAACCGCGCCACTTGCACCGACAAAATCCCCGAGTCCGCCTCAATCTCCTGGATCGTCTCCGCCGTGGGCAGGCTATCGAGATTGTAGACGCTCAGCGCGTAGCCGCCTTCCTGGCCGCGGCTCAGCGACATGCTCCCGATGTTGATCTTGTGCTTCGCCAGCAACGTGCCGATCCAGCCCATCATGCCGGGCCGGTCCTTGTTCACGACCAGCATCAGGATACCCTCGGGACTCGCCTCCAGGCTGTGGCCATTAAGCCGCACGATGCGCGGATGAATGCCATAAAGCGTCGCACCAACCTCGTATTTCGACTCGCCCTTGGTCGCCTCGACCGTGAGCAAATCAGTGTACTCGCCGCCCTCGGCGCTCTTCGTCTCGAGGATTTTGATGCCCAGGTTCTGCGCCGCCTTGGGAGCATTTACCTCGTTGATTGCGATTTCCGAGCACTTCGAAAGTAGTCCTTTCAACACGGAGCGCGTGATCGGCACCGTTTCGCTTTCGCTCACTTTGCCCGCGTAGCGAACCGTCAACGTTTCCAAGCCATGCGGTGCAATCTGCGCGAGCAGGCGGCCGAGCTTTTCGCCGAGGCCGAGGTAGGGGCGAATCGCTGCGAGCGTGCGCAGGTCCACATTCGGCACATTGACCGCGTTATTGATAATGCCATTGACCAGAAATTCCGAGATCGCCTGCGCAATCTCCACGCCGACACTTTCCTGAGCCTCCGCCGTCGAAGCGCCCAGGTGCGGCGTCAGCACCACAT
>CAIPBM010000180.1 GCA_903863295.1 uncultured Verrucomicrobiota bacterium
ACCGCCCGCCCCGGCGTCGTCATTGGACGCAAGGCCGCCGAACTCGACAAGCTCAAGGATGAGATTCGCGCCATCACCACGAAGGATCGCGAAATCCTCGTCGACGTGAAGGAAATCAAGAATCCGGAACTCGACGCCCAGCTCGTCGCGGAAAACATCGCTTTGCAGATCGAACGCCGCATCACCTCCCGTCGCGCCATGAAGAAGGCCGTCCAGACCACCATGGACATGGCCGGTGCGGAAGGTATCCGCGTCCGTTGTTCCGGCCGTCTCGGCGGCGCGGAAATCGCCCGTACCGAGGAATACCGCGAAGGCAAAGTTCCTCTCCACACTCTCCGCGCCAACATCGACTACGGCTTCGCGGAAGCCATGACCGTCGCGGGTAAGATCGGCATCAAATGCTGGATCTGCCGCAAGGACGAAGTCGCCCCCGTCAACGCCTAACCTGCCACTGCCATGCCACTCCTTCCCAAACGCGTCAAATACCGCAAATCCCAGCGCGGTAGCCGCAAAGGCACTGCCTCGCGCAACATCACCATCGATTTTGGTTCCTACGCCCTCCAGACCCTGGAACGCGCCTGGATCACCAACGTCCAGATCGAAGCCGCCCGTGTCGCGCTCACCCGCAACATGAAGCGCAAAGGCAAGCTCTGGATCCGCATCTTCCCTGACAAATCGGTCACCGCCCGTCCGCCGGAAACCCGAATGGGTAAAGGTAAAGGCGCGCCCGAGTATTGGGTCGCCGTGGTCAAGCCCGGCAACATTCTGTTCGAGCTCGATGGTCTCCCCGAGACCGTTGCGCGCGAGTCCCTGCGCCTGGCCGCCACCAAGCTGGCCATCCGCACCCGCTTCATCACCCGTGCCGGACGATTTTAAGCTTTATGAAAATTGTAGATATTCGTAATTTGACCGACGCGGAATTGGCCGCGAAGAAAAAGGACGCCCGCCAGGAATCCTTTAACCTCCGCCTTCAGCAACAGACCGGCGCGCTCGAAAAGCCGAGCCGCATCAATGAGCTGCGCAAGGACGTGGCCAAGCTGGAGACCGTTCTGAGCGAACGCCGGCTTAAGCTACAGGTCAAGAGCCGCACGCCGAAGAAGCCGGCAGACAAGAAGAAATAATTTTAAGAAACGATCGTCATGAGCACAGAAACAACCACCACGCCCGCCGTCGAAACCAAGCCCGCCCGCAAGGAACGGACTGGGGAAGTCCTTACCTCGAAGATGGCCAAAACCATCGTCGTCCGCGTGGAGCGCCGCGTGCCGCACCCCAAATTCAAGAAAATCGTCCGCGTCCACAAGAAGTTCTACGCCCATGACGAAAAGAACGAAGCCAAGCCCGGCGATCGCGTTCTCATTCGTGAAACCCGCCCGCTCAGCAAGCTCAAGCGCTGGGAACTCGTCTCCGTCCTCAAACACTAAACTGCCATGATACAAATTCGCTCCTGGGTTGATGTCGCCGACAATACCGGCGCCCGCCGTGCCACCATGATTGGTGTGATCGGCAAAAAGACCCTCCACGCCGGCATCGGCGATGTCATCACTGCCAACGTCAAAGAAGCTGCTCCAGACGGTACCGTCAAGAAGAGCGAAGTCGTTCGTTGCGTCGTGGTCCGCACCCGCCAGGCCATCCGTCGCGGCGACGGTTCCTACCTTCGTTTCGACAACAACGCCGTCGTCATCATTGACAAGGATCTTAATCCCCGTGGCACCCGCATCTTCGGCCCGGTCGCGCGCGAACTGCGCGAAAAGAACTTCATGAAGATCATCTCTCTCGCACCGGAGGTTGTGTAATTATGGGAATCTATCGCGTCAACAAGCCCCGCAATCCGCAGGCTAAATTCCACATCAAGAAGCACGACGAAGTCGTGGTCCTCTCCGGCGCCCAGCAGGGCAAACGGGGCAAGGTTCTCGAAGTCCTGCGCGACCGCAGCCGTGTCATCATTGAAGGTGTTAACCTGATCAAGAAAGCCACCCGCAAATCCCAGAACCAGCCCGAAGGCGGCATCATCGAGCGCGAAGGCGCTTTGCATATCTCCAAGATCATGCTCGCCGCCGATTACGATTCACGCAAAGGCGCTGCCAAGACGACGGAGACCAAGCCCGCCGCCAAGAAGGCCGCCCCCAAAGGAAAGAAATAAGCCATGCCCGCCCCCGCCATCCCTCTCAAGGTTCCGACGACTCTGGCCAAGGAGTACAAGGAAAAAGTCGCACCGGCCCTCCAGGCCAGCCGCGGCTACAAGAATGTCATGGAAGTGCCCAAGATCCAGAAGGTCGTGGTCAACTGCTGTATCGGTTCCGCGGTTGATACCAAGGTCGCCTTGGAAGACGCTTTCAATGAAATCCAGATGATCACCGGCCAGAAGCCGGTCAAGACCGCCTCGACCAAGAGCATCGCCAACTTCAAGTTGCGCGAAGGCCAGGAAATCGGCGTCAAGGTCACGCTGCGCGGCGCGATCATGTATGAGTTCCTTGAACGGCTCATCCGCACCGCCCTGCCCCGCATCCGCGATTTCCGCGGCGTGTCGCCCCGTGCCTTTGATGGCCGCGGCAACTACACGCTCGGCGTCAAGGACCAGACCATCTTCCCCGAAGTTGAGCTCGACAAGGTCAAGCGCAACCTCGGCATGGACATCACCATTGTCACCACAGCCCGCAAGAACGACGAAGCCAAGGAGCTTCTCTCCCTCTTCGGCATGCCCTTCTCCGACCGCAAGCTAACTCCTCAATAACCTTATGGCCAAGACCACCTGGATCGTTAAACAAAAACAGAAGCCGAAGTTCTCGACGCGCGCCTACAACCGCTGCAAGCTCTCGGGCCGCCGTCGCGCCTACATGCGCAAATTCGGCCTCAGCCGTATTGCTTTCCGCGAACTCGCGCTCCGTGGCGAAATCCCCGGCGTGACCAAGGCCAGCTGGTAACCGACTCTCCCTCCTATGCAAACAGATCCCCTGGCCGACTTCCTCACCACCATCCGCAACGCCGCCCGCGCCGCCAAGAGCGAAATCCTCGTTCCCTGGTCCCGTATGCGCAGCGATGTCGCGCACATTCTCAAGAACGAAGGCTACGTGCTCGAAGTTGAAAAGGTTTCCGACAAGGAAGCCAAAGGCAAGCCCGTCCTCCGCGTCAAGTTGCGCGGATCCGGCAAAAGCCGTTCCATCACGCAGATCACCCGCATCAGCAAGCCGGGCCGCCGCCAGTATGTCGGCGCCAAGGAAATCCCCCGCGTGCTCGGTGGCATGGGCATTTCAGTTGTCTCGACGCCTCGTGGCGTCATGGCCGGACACCAGGCCAAAAAACAGAATCTCGGTGGTGAGTTGCTGCTGACCGTTTACTAAACCTTAAGCAAAAAGAAAGAATACTATGTCTCGTATCGGACAAAAACCCATTCCCGTCCCGGATAAGGTCAAAGTGGCCATCCAGGGCCCTCTCGTGAATATCGAGGGACCTCGCGGTAAGCTCAAACACAGCCTTCCTTCCGGCATCGAAGCGCGCCTCGACGGCAAGACGCTTCTCGTCGAGAAGAAGGGCGAGACCCGCCAGCACAAGGCTCTTTGGGGCCTTTCCCGCTCCCTCCTGGCCAATTTTGTCCAAGGTGCGAACGAAGGCTTTGCCAAGAAGCTCGAAATTCAGGGCGTCGGTTTCAAGGCCGCGCTGCAAGGCAAGAACCTGAGCCTGAACCTCGGTTTCTCTCACCCCATCACCTATCCCGTGCCCGACGACATCAAGATCACCGTCACGGACAACACGAACATCACCATCGAAGGTGCCGACAAACAAAAAGTCGGCGCTGTGGCCGCCGATATCCGCGGTTACTATCCGCCCGAGCCCTACAAGGGTAAAGGCGTTCGCTATGCCGGCGAACAGATCATCCGCAAGGAAGGCAAGACTGCCCAAAGCAAGTAAAGGACTCCTATGGCTAAATTAACTTCCAAAGCCTCCCGTATCCGCACTCACGTGCGTGTTCGCCGCAAAGTCAAAGGCACCACGGAACGCCCCCGCTTGGCCGTGAATTTCTCCGGTCAGCATATCCGGGCCCAAGTGATCGACGACGTGACGGGCAAGACCCTCGTCAGCGCCTTCACGACGGAAAAGTCGCTCAGCGACTCCAAGCTCCGCCCGAATGTCAAGGGTGCCGAGGAAATCGGCAAGCTCGTGGGCGAACGCGCCAAGGCCAAGAACATCACCAAGGTCGTTTTCGATCGCGGCGGTTTCACCTATCACGGAAAAGTCAAAGCTCTCGCTGATGCCGCTCGCCAGACCGGCCTCCAATTCTAATTAATATACCTATGCCTCCCAAGTCCGATCCGATCATTGAACAGAAAATTGCCGAAGAAACCGTGGTCATTGACCCGGTTACTCCCGCAGCCCCTGAAGCGGCTGCTGCAGTCGCTCCAGCGGCTCCCACCCAGGCGGGACCTGGCGGTGACCATCGCGGTGGTCCTCGCGGCGGACGAGGCGGCGGCCAGGGCGGTCGTGGTCGTGGACCCGGCGGCGGCAATCGCGGTCCTCGCGGTGGTCGTGACGAGAACAAGTCCGATTTGCTCGAGAAAGTCGTTTTCATCAACCGATGCGCCAAGGTCGTCAAGGGTGGTCGCCGCTTCAGTTTCAGCGCGCTCCTCGTGGTCGGTGATCGCAAGGGCAAGGTTGGCGTCGGATTCGGCAAGGCCAATGAAGTGACCGAAGCCATCCGCAAGGCCACCGATGCGGCCCGCAAGCATCTCGAACCCGTTTCCCTCAAGGGCAACACCATCCCTCACGAAGTCCTCGGCCAGTTTGGCGGCGGTCGCGTATTCCTGCGCCCTGCCTCCCCTGGTACCGGTCTCATCGCGGGTGGCGGCGTCCGTGCCGTGGTCGAAGCAGCCGGCATCAAGGATCTCCTCGCCAAGTCACTCGGCTCGGGCAACCCGGCCAACGTGGTCAAGGCGACCCTCGACGCGCTCAAGCAGCTTCGCCCCAAGGAAACCATCTTCCAATTGCGTGGCAAAACCCTCAAAGTCGCCGCTCCTGCGGGCGCGACGGTTGAGCCCACCCCGGAAGCTCCTGCGGCAGAACCCGCCAAGGGTGCCAAGGCCAAGGGCAAGAGCCCCAAGGCCAAAGCCGAAAAAGCAGGCGAATCCGATCCGGCCCTCGCCTCCTAACCCAGTAGAAAGGTGGAAAGGCCCAAGGAAAAATGTAAGAAACCAGAGTCAGTGCCTTTTGCCCTTTTCCTTTTAACTTTTACCTTTAGAAATTAATCATCATGTCCTCCTCGATCCGACTTCATAATTCGAAACCCCGTCCCGGTTCACGCCATCGCGTGAAGCGCCTCGGCTGCGGCGAAAGCTCCGGCCATGGCAAGACCAGCGGCAAGGGCCACAAGGGTCAAAAAGCCCGTTCCGGCGGTAGCATCCGTCTCGGCTTTGAAGGCGGCCAGATGCCCCTCATCCGCCGTATCCCCAAGCGTGGTTTCAACAATACCTCGTTCAAGATCGCTTACGCTCCGGTCAATCTCGTTGACTTGGAAAAGCTCGACGTGACGGGTGTGATTGATGAAGCCGTTCTGCGCACGGCAGGTCTGGTCAAGGGCACTTGGGATGGCGTGAAGGTTCTCGGTTTTGGCGACCTGACCAAGAAGCTCTCGCTCAAGATCGATGGCATCAGCGCCTCGGCTCGTGAAAAAGTCGAAAAGGCCGGTGGCGCAATTGAAATCGTGGCCGCAAAGGTTTACCCCGAGCGCAACAGCGCCAAGAAGATCGCCAATACCTCGAAGCCTGCCAAGGCCAAGGGTCAGCCATCGACTCCCGGCAAAAAGAAGTAAGTTCACCGGAATGAACACGGGCTCGCGCGCATTTTGCTTTCTGATTGCCCTCGCGGCCACGGGCAGCGAAGTTGCGTCGGCGGCAGTCGTCGCGCCAGCCCCCTACCGGGTTGAAGCGAAAGTCGTGAGTCTGCCTGCGGCGGACTCCAAGGATATTGCGACGAGCTACAACGGATATTACTCAGACCGCGCGATCGCGCATTTGATCGATAATCCCAAGGCCAGCATTCTCTCGCTCCCCAGCGTCACGGCGGCCTATTCATCTGCCTCGGATGTGGAGATCACGAAGGAAATGACTCTGCCGGGCGGAAAGTCCCGCGAAACCGGGATCAGTCTGAAGGTCACTCCGAATCGCAAGGCGGACGCAGCCGATTCATTCAAGGTCGCTTTCGAGAACGTTCGTTTCGTCGGCTTCTCCGATCAGAAGGCCTCCCTGCCCATCTTCTCAATGCAGGGCATCAGTACCTCCCTGACGATGTTTCACGAAATTGCTCCCGGCTACTATTGTCTGAATATCCCCGCGCCCGCCCCGGTTCCCAAGGCCTATGACGCGGACGGCCGGGTCATCGCCAGCATCGCCGACGCCAACGAACGGCAGCTCCTGTTCGTCAAGATCACGCGCGGCTAGCGCCAGCCCGTCGGATCGATTGCTTTTCCTGCCAGCTTTAAACTTTTTTCCCTTACCTTCCCATGTTATCCGCCTTCGCCAATTGCTTTAAAATTCCCGAACTTCGCCAGCGTATTCTCTTCACGCTGGCCGTGGTTGTTGTTGTCCGTATCGGTGCGGCCATCCCCTGTCCGGGAGTGAATACGGCCGTCCTGGCCAAATATTTTCACGATATTGTCTCGAAGGACCCGAACAATTCCGTCATTGGTATGTTCAATCTTTTCAGCGGCGGCGCGCTGGAAAATTGCGCCGTCTTTACGCTCGGCATCATTCCGTACATCAGTGCCAGCATCATGTTGCAGTTGATGACCGCCGTGGTGCCCAGCCTGGGTAAACTCGCGCGGGAAGAAGGCGGTCGCCAGAAGATCACGCAGTACACCCGCTACGCCACCATCGCGATCTGCCTCGTCCAGGGCTATTTCTACGCGGGCCAGTTTGAACATCCCGAGCACAGCCAGCTCCTCGCCCAGATCAGCGCGGTTACGGGGCAATTTGGTCCGCTGGTTCCCTATCCCGGCTTCATCTTTGAATTTACCACCATGATCAGTTTGCTCACGGGCACGCTGCTCCTGATGTGGCTCGGCGAACAAATCACCGACAAGGGTATTGGCAACGGTATCTCGATGGTCATTACCATCAACATCGTATCGCGCCTGCCTGCCGGTCTACTTCAAGGCTGGCAAATGCTGGTTCCTCCCACAGGAAGCGGCAAGGATCCCCAGCCTCTATTGATCATCCCCCTCATCTTTTTCCTCTTCGCGGTTATCGCTGGAACCATCGCCATCACGCAGGCCATGCGCAAGGTGACGATCCAGTACGCCAAGCAGGTTCGCGGGAACAAAGTCTACGGCGGACAGAGCTCCTTCCTGCCGCTCAAGGTCAATTACTCGGGCGTCATGCCCATCATCTTCGCCCAGTCGATTCTCCTCGTCCCGGCGTTCATGATCCAGATTCTGCCCATCGGCCAGCATCCCTGGGCCCGCGAGCTCTCGGACTCCCTGAATCGTGGTACGCTCTACTACGTCGTCTATGTCGCGATGATCTTCTTCTTTTCCTATTTCTGGGTCTCGTTCATGTTCAACCCGACGCAGATTGCGGAAGATGTGAAGCGTAACGGCGGCTTCATCCCCGGCATCCGTCCCGGCAATCCCACCGCGGACTTCCTCGAATACACCATGACGCGCCTGACGCTCGCCGGTGCGATCTTCCTCGCCGTCCTGGCGATCCTGCCTTCGGCTGCCCAGCACTACGTTGGCGTCCCCATGCTGACGGCCCAGTTCTTTGGCGGCACCAGCTTACTCATCATGATCGGTGTCATGCTCGATACGATGCGCCAGATGGAAACCTATTTGCTGCAGCGCCATTACGACGGCTTCCTGAAGAAGGGCCGTATCCGTGGCCGTTCCAGCAACCCTGCCGCCTTGGGCCAGGGGCATGCCATGGCGGAGAGCAATTACGTCTGGCTGTTCGTGATCCTGGCCATCCTGGCGATTGGCGGCGTCATCCTCTCGTTGATTTAAAGTCAGAGGGCTGACGCCGAAGTGCAAGGACAACGTGGGTCGATCAGCCCTTTTCTTTTCCATTTTTCCCTTTAACTTTTCAGCAGTGAGCATCCCCATCAAAACTCCGGACGAAATCGAGGCGATGCGGGCCAGTTGCCGCGCCGCCCGGGAAGTCCTGGAAGAAGTCTCACTCGCTGTCGTGCCCGGGGTCTCCACCGGCGAAATCGACAAGCTGGCCGCACGCCTGATCAACGATCGTGGTGGTCGCAGTCCCTTTCTCAACTACCGCGGTTTTCCCGGCCATATCTGCATCTCGGTCAATGACGAGATCGTTCATGGCATCGGCGGGGCGCGGCGCATCCAGTATGCGGACATCGTGAAGCTCGACATCGGCATCATCCTGCGCGGTTGGGTTGGTGACACCGCGACGACCGTTGCCGTTGGTGATATTCCCGCCGCCACGACCCGGCTGCTCGCCAAGACCCAGGAAGCGCTCGCCGTCGGCATCAGCCAGGCGCGGGCGGGCAACCGGGTTTGCGATATTTCCCAGGCCATCGAAAATTTTGTCGTCTCCAATGGCTACAGCGTCGTCCGCGAATTTGTCGGCCATGGGGTTGGTCGCGCGTTGCACGAAGAGCCCCACGTCCCCAACTATGGCCGCGAAATCAAGGCCAAGCTCAAGCCGGGCATGACCATCGCGATCGAACCGATGGTCAACATGGGCCGCGCCCAGGTCAAGGTTCTGGCCGACGGCTGGACCGTCGTGACGGTCGATGGAAAGCCCTCTTCCCACTTTGAACACACCGTTCTCATCACCGAGGACGAGCCGGAAATTCTCACATGTCTTCCCGCGACAACATCCGCGTCCAGGGCACGGTAACGGAGGTCATGACCCACGGGGCCTACCGGGTCGAACTGGCCAACGGTCATCGCTGTGTAGCCCGCGCTTCCGGTGAGGTTCGCCTCGAGTTCGTCAAGTTCGCTCCCGGTGACAAGGTCTCGCTCGA
>CAIPBM010000181.1 GCA_903863295.1 uncultured Verrucomicrobiota bacterium
ACAAAAAGGGGAAACAATGGCTGGGTCAGAAGACCGGAAACTAGACTCATGCCCATGAGCAACCGGAAGGGGCAACTGAAGAGACCAAGGGAGAAAGGATCGACCAGCAGCCCAAGGATAAACATATCGAGTTGCCAGGCCGATTGCCGCAAGACCAACCCACTCCCCATGGGAATGGATTCCGCCAGCAGGCTCTTCCAGAGCGGCAGGTCATAGCGGAGTCGTCCGGGAGAAAAGCCAATCGAAACGATCAGGCTATAATAAACCCAGAGAAAGATATTCGCCGAAAAATCGGCCCAGACGACGCCTAGGAGCCCCCATTTCAGGGTCAGGACTCCCCATAGCAAGACGACCGTGATCACTTTGTGCAGAATAAAGGCGATCGAGTTGAACTCCATGTGTTCCTTGGAGCGTAAAACGGATGAATAGGGCGCCACATGAAGCCGGCATAAGTAGCCAAGGCACATGATCCAGGACAATTCCTTCATCAAAGGAGAAATGGGCAGCACTAGGATCACCCCGAGAACCAATATGAGGCCGAGTCCAAAGAAAACCCACAGGAGCGCCTTGGCGCTGCCCAAAAGATGCTCAACCTCGTCGGGTCGGCGGGTCATTTCCCGGATCAGGATATTACTTAGACCAAAATCCGCCACGAACTGGAAGATGGTGGCAAAAGCCAGCAGGTAAGAAAAAACTCCAAAATCAACGACGCCCAGATGCCAGGCAACGAGCAACAATCCAAAGAATTGAAGCCCCCCTCCCAACCCCGCCGCCAACAAGCCAAAGAGAGTATTCTTGGCAATGCGCTGGGATTGTTTCACGGGAAGGCATTCTCTTGAATCAGTCGAAGGTGTCGAGACCGATTCCAGTTCGTTAGGTCCTTACGAACGATCCAGCCAAACCATATAGAGACTATAGTTTATATATAAATACACAGTGACCATTCTCACACAAAAACCCTTTACCGCTGAAGTCGGGGTGGCATATGATTTGCTGAAATCCCGTGTGCCTTCAAGGCTCCTAAACCCCGCGGAGAGAGTAGGTAACAATTATGAGCGAAGGCAATAAGGTGATCATTATCGGGCTTGATTGCGCCGAGCCAAGCTTGGTTTTCGACAAATGGCTCCATGAGCTCCCCAATCTCCGCTCGCTCTGTGAACGGGGCACCTACGGTCGCCTGCGCTCCTGCGATCCACCCATCACCGTTCCGGCTTGGTCGGTTATGATGTCATCCCGGTGTCCGGGAAGCTTGGGCATCTATGGCTTCCGCAACCGGGCTTCCCACGACTATGGCCAATTTAAAATCGCCAGTTCCCGCGATGTCAAAGTGGATCGCCTCTGGGACATCCTTTCCAAGGCGGGCAAAAAGGTCATCGTGATGGGGGTGCCGCTGACCTACCCGGTCAGCAAGGTCAACGGCCTGATGATCAGTGATTTTCTGACCCCCGACATCAAGGCCGAATACACCTACCCGCCGGAGTTAAAGACGGAAATCGCCAGTGTGGTCGGCGAGTACATCCTGGATGTGCGTGACTTTCGCACTGACAACAAGAAGAAGATTCTGGAAGACATCTATGAGATGACCCGCAAGCGGTTCGAGTTGATGCGCCACTTCATCGTGAACAAGCAGTGGGATTTCCTCATGATGGTGGAGATGGGCACCGACCGCATCCATCACGCTTTCTGGAGTTACTTTGATGAAGCGCACCGGAGCTACGAGAAAGGGCATCCGTTCGAACAAGCGATCCATGACTATTATCTCTATGTGGATGCCGAGATCGGCAAGGTTCTCGAATTGCTCGACGACACGACGAGCGTCTTCGTCGTTTCAGATCACGGGGCCAAGCGGATGGACGGCGGTATTTGCATCAATGACTGGCTGATTCGCGAGGGCTACCTTTTCCTTGAGGAGCAACCGGCTGGTGTCGTCCCTTTTGCCAAAGCCAAAATCGATTGGTCTCGCACCGTCGCATGGGGTGATGGCGGCTACTACGCTCGGGTGGCTCTCAACGTCAAGGGACGCGAGCCGAGGGGAACTGTTGATCCCAAAGACTACGAGAAAATCCGCTCCGAGATCATCGCCAAACTCAAGACGATCCGGGACGAAAAAGGGCGGCTGCTCGAAACGGAAGTCCATCGTCCCGAGGATCTTTATCCCCGCAGGGAAAACATCGCACCCGACCTTTTTGTCTACTTCGATAATCTCCACTGGCGCTCCATCGGCACGGTCGGGAACCCCAGCATTTATACCTACGAGAATGACACCGGCCCGGACGATGCGAACCATGCCCAGGATGGAATCATTCTCGCTCTGCCCTCCAAACAGCATGCCTTGGCAACCCATTCTGGTGAAGAGCTCCACGGCGCTTGCCTTCTCGATATTGCGCCGACAATTCTCGAAATACTGGGCGAACCCATTCCGCCTTGCATGGAAGGGCATTCCCTCTGCGCCAAGGCCGACTTTTCACTTCAATCGGCGTCAGGAAAATAAGAGAAAAGTGTAAAAAGTCCGACTTGGAAGAAATAAACTATTCCTTAAACCACAATGGCTTGCATTCATCCATCCAGTGGCTAAGTCCTGTAGACCTTAAACGCGCAGCAAACCTCTTCCATGCTCAAAAAACTTTACCAGGAATTTCGCTACATCGTGAACCTGGTCGCCGAAAAATGGCGACTCCGGGCACGGAAAGACGAGGTAAAGGCATCTACTCAGGATGTCTACGTCCAGTATCAGGGTGCACCGGCGTGGCAGAAAAATCTGTTCTTCATTTCCCTGATCATTCTCGGAATTACCTTGGCGATCGTGATCTATTTTGAGGCGACCAATTCTCCCAAATTCGCCCGCCTCCTCTTTTTGCCGGTGCCGGTCGAGGGCTACAAGGTGAAGGTTGGCGAAATTACCCAGTTGGTCGGCGCGAGTGGCATCGTCGGGCCCCATTCGGAAGTCACGGTCACCTCGCGCGTCAACGCGGCCACGGTGCAAAAAGTTCTCGTTAAAATCGGCGATATTGTGAAATCCGATACGCCGCTGCTTGAAGTCGACCAGAGTAATTACGGCCCGGCCTTGGCCGCCGCACAAGAGGGCATCACTGCGGCCCAACTCAATTCCCAGAAAGCGGAAGCTATTCTCCAGGCCACCCTGGAAATGAAGACCAAGGGGCTCGCCGAACAAGGACAGGTCGATGCGGCCCAAGCGGCGCTGGCCACCGCCAAGCAAAATGAGGCGCTCGCCCAATCGACGCTGGCTAATGCCCAGCAGGCCCTGGCCTTCACCCGGTTGAAATCGCCCCTCGACTCGATCGTCCTGACCAGCCTATCGGAGCCGGGCGATGTCTTGCTCGAAAACGCACCCGTGTTCACGCTGGGCGACATCGATATGGTATACGATATCGCGCTGGTGCAGGAGGAAAGCCTTCCCTACATCGCCCGCGGTCAGAAGGCCGAGGTCATCTTCTCCTCATTACCCACCCAGACTTTCCAAGGCGTGGTGGAGAAGATCGATCCGGCGGTCAACCCGACGACACGCACGTTCAATGCCTTTATCGCGATCAAGAATGACAACTTGATCCTGAAACCGGGGGTCACCGGCTATGCCCGCATCACCATCACCGGGACTGGCTTGGTAATTCCCGAATCTGCCGTCATGAATCAATATTCCGAGGTGGCCAATGTTTTTGTTGTTGATGCCGATTCACATGCGGTGCTCACTCCGGTGCACTTGGGCTTGCGGGGAAATCATGGGTATCAGGTCCTGTCCGGTCTCCACGAGGGGGACACCGTGGTCAGCGTCGGGACCCAGTACCTGAAGGAAAACGAATCCGTGCATGTCACCTTCCCTCCCGAAACCCATTAGCCGTTGGGGTTACCCCATTGGGCTGGCCTTGGCCTTTCTGGCCACTTTCGGCGCATGGTACGATCCCGCCAGCTTTGCGCGGGTGAATGCCTGGCATGTAGGGCTCTGGCAAAGCTGCGATATTCCCCTGCCCTCGCTGAAACTACTATCTTTCGGCTTTGCCGCGCTCTTGGTCATCGTGCTCGGTGTGCTCAGTTGGCGCCGGGAAGACAACCGGGCCATGTTTACGATGTCCTCCATTTTGGTTTTCCTGGCGATTTCCTGTTACATCCAGTTTTCGGTTACCCGTTCATCGTGGCTGGAGTATGCCATTGAAGGCGCGACCGATTTTCAAAACACGATGTACTTTGCCAATCAATTGAACGCACCTCTTTCGTTCGATAATCTTCCCGACAACGGAATCACCTTCAAGGAAGAGGGCATTCTCGACCGCTTACTGGCCGGGATTTATTGCCTGAGCTACGGCTGGATGTTGTTCTTCTTCGCCTCGCTGGGCGCCCATTTTTCCGCCTGGCGCGGCTTTGCGGAATATCAAGGAACCCGAAAACCTTTGCTCCGGTTAGGCTGGATCTTTGCCCTCCTGTTACTGCTGCAGGTCGCTTTTCCCTTTGTCGCCCAGTTTGAAGTGGCAGCGGGAGACCATGCCGCTGCCCAGGAAAAGCCCAAGGTTGCCGAAAGCTACTACCGTCGCGCCATCGCCAACGACGAATGGTATCGGCTGCAACCGACACTGTTCCTGAAGATTGGCCAGTTGCGTCAAAGCCTGGGGGACGATTCCTCGCCAACGGCGCGCCTTTATCTCGCGCAGGAAAATGCCGCCAATGGTTTCTATGAGAGAGCCATGGATTATTTGCAATCGACCGATGTTTCCCAAGATCCCTCCATCTCCCATGTCCTGCGCACGGAGATTGCGCAGTTGGCGACAATTCAGGGAGAGGCTTTTTATCAACAGGCGCAATTCGGCGCGGCGCTCCACGAATGGACCCTCGCCTATCAAGCGAAGCCGAAACAAGTCGCCATTTACTACATGCTTGGCCAAGTCAGTTTTGACCTGGCGAATTACCCGGAAGCGCGCCAGTGGTACGTCTTGGGAAAGCATCAAAGCGGAATCTCGGTCTCCCAAGCGGTCTTCCTGGCGGGCATGGCCGATACCTATTATCACAACGGCGCTCCAGGCACCGCGCGCGCCTATTACCTCAAATCGTTCAACGTCTATTACGAAAATAATTTTCGCTCCATCAAGAGCCTGGTGGACGACTACTTCCGATGATCCCCGCGCGACAACTTCCCTGGGTGGTCTCCATTCGTGGAATGGTGGCGATTGCCTGCATTGCGACCGCCTGTGTCTGGCTGGGGCTGAGTTTTGCCAAGCCTTACGTCCTGCCGCCACAGCCGACCTATCGTCCCGATTTTGGGAAGGCACACTGGATTGCGCCAGACGGACCGGAAGGGCGGGCCTACTATCGGAAGGAGCTCTATGTCACCGGCCCGGTACGGCGCGCCTGGGTGATGGCCACGGCTCCCGACTCTTTGGCTATTTATGTCAACAGCCAGCAGGTCTCCGGGAATAATCCGACGGCGGCGGCCAATGCCTCGACAGCGGAAGCCCTGACGGCGTGCCCCACCGCGCTGGTCGATATCACTCCCTATCTGAAAGTGGGCACCAATACGCTGGCCATCAGCGTCTCCAGCCAGAACTTCAATACGCCCGGCTCCTTGCTACTTAGAGGTGCGATTGAATATGAAATGGATCGTCAGGACTTCATCTCCGACGAATCCTGGCGCGCCTCCACTTACCCGAACGTGCTCGATAATCTGATGAGTTGGACCGACCCGGCCTTGGACGATTTTCATTGGCCGTTAGCCAAAATCACGACCTTCCCGTATCCATCTTGCATCCGTCCCGTTGTCGTCCCCCCGGCTCTTTTTGAAGGGGTGATCAAGGCCCAGTGGATGAGCGCTTTCCCAGAAGTGTCCCGATCAGCTGTTTTCACGCGATCCTTTCAACTCCCTTCCGGAATCAAGGACGGCTGGCTACAGGTTGCCTCAGTCGGGCAAAACCTGGTCACGGTCAATGGCCGTACCATCGCTGGTTCAGTGGAGTCGGACCGGGACAACATGGGAGGCCCCGTCAGCCCACTGGCCTCGGCTCAACTCCATTATTATTACATCAAACCGTGGCTGCGATCTGGTTCGAACCGGATCTCCATCCGGGTCGACAGCTTCAGCGAAAACCCCGCGCTGATGGCTCAGATTTCCTACCAGAACCCAGCCGGAAACTACGTCGTTCTCGCTCCCAATCAGGATTGGCAAGTCCAGAACGTGGAAGGTAACGAAAAGCGTGAAGTCGTTTATTCCCCCACAGTGACGATAGCAGGTGCGATTATTTCCAATCCGGTACAATTGGTTGGGGCCAGCGCTTACCTGAATTCGGTCTATTCGACCCTGGAATTGAAAACGCTCTTCTGGGGTTTATTGATCGGTGCCGTTTTTTTCCTGATCCATCTTCTGATTGCCCAGTGTCTGTTTCAACGGAATGGCCGGGATCGCTCGCGTGCAGTTGCCCTCGATGCCCTCTTTCATGTCCCCGTCATCCTGGCCTTGCTGTTCCTGCAATTGCTCCGTTATGACGCTCACTTTCAGCCCGAATGGGCTCAGCAGCCGGGCTGGTTCTGGTTGATCCTGATTCTATGGATTGCGTTGCGTGTCTGGGCGGTCATCGAGTTCAATCGCCCGCGCCAGATCGTCCAGGAAGACCGTTGGTGGAGCACCTGGGTTCAGGGCCGTGGATTCCTGCTCGCCCTTAGTTTCATCACCGTTTTTTCGTTCGGCCTGCGCGTGTCAGGCATCAACCTTTTCAGCCTCAATAATGATGAGATCACGATCGTCCAGGAGGTCAAGGGCGTCTGGGCCCGCGGCTACCCGTCCAAGGATTACCGCAATGACGTTGTCCGCGCTTCCAGTTACGAGCTGCTTTCCTACCCGATTGCCGCTTCGACCCTTCTCTTTGGCTGGAGCGACTGGGCAGTGCGGATTCCGGCCCTCCTCTTTGGCACCTTTACGACCTGGAACATCGGACGGATGGGACGGGACATGTTCTCCAGCCGGGTCGGGCTGATTGCCAGTCTGCTCCACGCTATTATTCCCATTAATGTCTACTGGGCGCGAAACTGTTTTCATCCGGCGGATGATCAATTTTTCGGCGTGCTCTGCCTTTGGTCCTTTTACCGGGCGATCCGGGAGCCGGGAGAGTTGAATCCCTGGCAATTCACCCTCACCTGTCTCTATTTTCTGGGGCTCTATTTTTCCTGGGAAGGCTCCGTCTTCGTACTCCCCGCCTTTGTCATCGCCATCATGGTGCTCAATCCCAGGCGCTGGGGCTGGCTCCGGCAATGGCCCCTCTACCTCGGACTGGCGGTGGTCTGTAGCTGCGTCTTAATCCAACTTGGGACGCGTTCCATCAAGATTCCCTACTTCCTGACGATTGGCCTCGGCCTGGCCAACCAAGGCCCGGGACTCATCTTTCTCGATCCGACAGGTTATACCAATTACTACACCAGCGGGGTGATGATCTACCCGTGCCACATCCTGCTTACTCTCCTCTTTCTGCTCGGTTTTTTCTACATCGGACGCAGCCGCGCTCTGCGCTACGTCTTGGTCATGTTCTTTGCCCTGCTCTTTTTTTATTCCAATTTTCTACCCATCTACAGCAACCGCTATTTCTTTTTCTACCAGTGTTTGCTCCTCGTTGGGGCCAGCGCCTCACTGGTTTATTTGTCCGACACCCTCCAGCAACTGGCCCGCCGGGAATGGGGACGCGCAGGCCGCTTGACGGCGCGCTGGAGTTCCTACGCCTCGCTGGTTCTCATTATCGTGATGGCGACCGGAGGCGGACTCGGCTTGACCATCGTCAATGCCCTGCCGGAAGATTCCACGGCTTATTACGGCGCCTATTCCGTTGATTATCGCAAGGCCTGCCGCTACATCTCCGATAATTTCCGTCCAGGAGATCTGGTCATGGGGAACCAATACTATGTCTATTTTGGCAATAAATCGCCCGATGTGAACCAGAACATCGTCGAGAACTCCCGTTCAATCTTTGATCCCACCCTGGGCCCATTCGGCACCTTCGAGCAGATCAATTACCGCGTTCCCTCGCTCCTGACCGAGCGCGATCTGGTCGATTGCTTCTCCAAGGCGCAACGCATCTGGTTCATCGTCGATCAGCCTCCCCTGATTGGTCCCGACGTCATCCAGGTGGCAAACGAGAGGTACATCACCCATCGATCCCGGCTGGTCTATTCCACGTTTCTGATTAACATCTATCTCTGTGAAGGCATGGCAACCAAGGCAAATGAGGCGATTCCCGACCTGGGGCTTCCCCCCACCGCCGCTCTTTTGTTTGGCCAACACAATTCCCCCAACTATATTCAGGACAGCCTGCATGGAATCCTCACCCGAACTCCTGATGTGATTCAGCCTTCGAATCTGCCATGAACCCCTCATCACGTTGCCATTCTGCCTTCGGGTTGGTGATCGGGCTTGCCGCTCTTTTGGCTCCGGCTTCGCTTTGTGCCGTCGAGACGGCGCCACAGAGTTCCCCGACACCAGCGGCCTCAAATCCGGTTCAATCGGCGCAACCTACCTCACCTTCCGGCCCCCAGCCGGTGAAAACCTATTCCCTGCCCGATTTCCTGACAATCGTCATGAGCCGAAGCCCCGGCATCCAGAGCGCCATTCTTCAGGCCAAAGCCGCCGATTATAAAGCCAAGGCCGTCCGGGCTTCGTACCTACCCAAGCTAAGAGCCATCGGCCAGACCGGCTATGTCAACGGTACCGGCCTGAGCCCTCTGGCCGACCTAAGCAATAACCAAAATCAGGTCAAAGGCTTCGTCGATGGCGGCGGCGGCACGCTCGACTTTCCCCTCTATGAGGAAGGCACCTTCCTTGGTATCAATACGCCGCCCAAGGCCGAGGTTTATTACGCGATGAAAAGCGAGGCCGACAATCAGGCCCTGCTGACCCGCGATCAAATCCGGCTCGACTCCATCACGGCTTATTTTCTCGCCGTGCAGGAAACGCGCAAGGGCCGGTTACTGGCACAAGAGGTGGGCATCCTGACCAAGCAGGCGCAGATCGCGGAAATCGAATACAACCACCAGATCATCTCGAAGGATGAATTTGATAATAGCCGTCTGCAACTGGAGCAAGCGCAGGAAGACCTGGTTCAATCGCAATGGCAGGCAGCCCATTCCTTCGTCGTCGTGGCCAGCCTGCTCGGCGTGAATGACGCCACGAGCATCCACCTACCCGGAGATCAGCCGATACCGGCCTCGCTCCCACCCTTCGACGTGGTCCTCACCCACGTCCTCGAAAGCAATCCGGCGCTGATGCAGCAAATCGCCGCGCTCAAGCAGGCCAATGCCCAGCACAGTTTTGAGCTCACCAAGATGCAACCCACGGCTCAAATCAAAAATTCCTATACGTGGGGCGACGATTACAACCCTCCTGGCCACGACCAGTGGCTCTCCCGCCTCCAGGTCTCCATCCCCCTCTTTGATGGCGGCGAGAACTATTACAATGTCCGCTCGGCCACGGAGCAGGTCGAGTCGCAAAAGCAACTTCTCTACCAGACCAAACTCAACCTGGAAAGCGACCTCCATCAGGCGTACGACGCCGCCCAGAACCTGCATCGGTACTACCTGCAAAACCGCGTCACCATGGGCCAGCGCAAAATCGCCATGGAAAAGCAGGAAGTCCTCTCCAACTACGGTCAGGCGCAGGCCTCGGAATACCTTAGCTCCCAGCTCGACTACATTAATTCGAGCCTGGCCGTGGAAGACAGTTACTACTCCATGATGGTCGCCTTCGCCCAGCTCGACAAAGCCGGTTCCTATACCGGTTCCGTGCCGATTATCGGTGGACAACTTTCCGCCATGGGGAATGCCCCGGCACTCGACACGATCCAGCCCCCGAAAAGCGGATCGGATTGAGCGGGAAATTATCCGGAGCCTCTCCAGTTAACATCTGCTATTTCGATAGGGCTAGCCTTCCATCAAGGCACGTGCCCCTGCGTCCTTCCCTGTAAGTTCAGTAGCAAAAACTTTCAAATTATCCTATTCTGAGAGCTCAAGAGAGCAGGCTTATAATTAAAATCCTGCCATAAGACCCTATAGCTCAAATGGATAGAGCACCGGTTTCCTAAACCGGCTATCCCAGTTCAATTCTGGGTGGGGTCATTTTAAAATCATCCCGTCGTTTCCTATTGCATGAGAAAACTTCTCTTTTTGCTCGGTCTGGTTGGAATCTCCGCGTTATCCGCGCCCGCCCAGCTTCTCACTCAGCAACAGCCTCCCGCTTTCCAAAAGGGCATGGCCGCCTTCGCCAAGGGTGACTATGCGCAGGCCATCACCAGCTTCACCGAGGTCATCCAGGCTGATCCGCAAAATGCCCTCGCCTATAACAATCGCGGTCTCGCCTACAAGCATACCGGCGCCGACGACAAGGCGATTGTCGATTTTGATCAAGCCATCCAGCTCGATCCGCGCGATCCGAATGCCTATAACAATCGCGGCCTGATTTATTCTGCGCAAGGCGATTACGAAAAGGCCATCGCCGATTTCACCGATGCCACGAAGATCAATCCCGCCGATCCCAAGGCCTACAACAATCGCGGACTGGCCTATCTCGACCAAGGCGACAATGACAAGGCCCTCGCCGATTTCGACCAGGCCGTGCAGTTGGATCCGAAGGATGCCATCGCGGCGAATAACCGCGGGCGCGTCTACTTCGCCAAGGGCGACTCCGACCGGGCCCTGGCCGAGTTCGAGCAGGCGCTCCTGCTCGATCCCAAACTGGCCAAGGCCTACGACTGCCAGGGTTTGGTCTATCTGAGCAAGGGCGACAACGACAAAGCCCTTGCCGATTTTAATCAAGCCATTGCCCTGACACCTCAAGATCCTATTCCCTTTAATAATCGCGGACTGCTCAGCCAGGCCATGGGCGATACAGCCAAGGCTCTCGCCGACTTCACCCAAGCCATTCAACTCGATCCCAACTATGCTGTCGCCTATGATAACCGCGGGATGCTTTACAAGGCGACGGGCGATTTAGACAAAGCGTTTGCCGATCTAACCCAGGCGATCAATCTTAATCCCCGCGATGCCCGGGCCTATACGAATCGCGGACTCATCAACAAAGCCAAGGGCGAACCGGACCAAGCTCTCGCCGATTACCGGAAGGCGATCCAGATCGACCCGAATAATTTTGCCGCTTACAACAATCTCGCCTGGCTCTTGGCTACTTGCCCCGAGGAGGGCGCTCGCAATGGGAGCAAAGCTGTAGAAGCCGCCAACCGCGCCCACGACCTGTCGGACGATAAAAATCCCGGCGTGCTGGACACCCTCGCCGCCGCCTACGCAGAAGCGGGCGATTTTGATAATGCCGTGAAGTGGGAGACCCATTTTCTGGCCACTCCAAACCTTGATCCCAAGGCCGCCGCCAGTGCCCAAAGCCGGCTAACTCTCTATCAAGCGAAGCAGCCCTATCACACAGAGAAGTGAAGGCATCCTCTCTTCAAATATTGAATTGAGCGTGGGCGGTTTCGCGTTTGTTCGTGATCTCGATCCGCCGTAAGAGCCAGCTCTCGATTCGATCCAGTACCTGGGGCTTGTCGAAGTCATGCAGGAGCAGGTGATAGGACTCCGGGAAAAAACGCAGCTCCTTTTCGCGACTGCCCAGCCTTGAGAAAAAATGCTCCACCTGTACCGGGGGAATGAACACATCGTTCGCGGCGTACAAAGCCAGCACGGGCACCTTGATCTTCGGCGCGTCTTCATTGCATCCCCCGATCAGCTCGAAGAGACATTTGAAAAAACGGACACTGAAACTGTCGAGTTTGTGGGTTGTGGTCTGGAACCATTGCCGGTGCGCTTCATCGCGTGTGACCCATTTGGAGGGATCATTCTGATCCCGACGGGCAGCCTTGCGAAAATTGATGCGCTGCGCCGGGCGCACCCTGAGAAAGAAATGAAAGAGAATCCGGTGCCAGAGCGACGGCGACCGGGGCACCGCCACCACGGGCGAGGCCAGGATCAGTCCGGACGGCAATTCCGATTCCCGGGCCTGCGCAACAAAGCGGGTCAGCAACGCTGCGCCCATGCTTTCTCCATAATAATAGATTTGCGAATCGGGATGGCGGCTGCGCACCAAGGTCAGGAAGGAACTCAAGTCGGCAAACCATTCCTCGATCCGTTTCAGGTCGCCGCGCCGTTCCGGCCGGGGATCGTTCCCCTGCCCCCGCAACTCAATCGCATACGTCACGATCTGATCTTTTGCCAGATGACCGGCCAGTGGCTCGAAATCGAGCGCCGCCCCGCTTAGCCCATGCACGGCTACAACCACTGCCTGAGGACGTTCACCCGTAGAAAGACCGGCGTCCCAGTAGGCATAGGGAAATATCTCACCATCCGAAGCCGTCCAGGTCTGTCGGGAAAAAGTCAGCGTGGGCGACATTAATTCTTTTCTAGCGAGGGCACGTCACCGTCGCAAAAGTGAATTTAACGACAAAGTTGCCAAGTGCAAGTTCCGCCCTGCGCATCGACCTAGGGCATCGGAACCACCTCACGGCTTGAGCTGATATGTAAACGTACCCGGCTCAGATTCAACCAGTCCAGGTTCCACCGTCCCTTTCTCGTCCTCAACTTCCTGACCGCGCCGCTTCAGCTTTGCGAAGAACTCAACCAATGTCTCGGCCAATTTGGGGCCAATCCCTTCAATCGCGCGGATTTCCTCCGCCGTTGCCACTCGCAATTTATCAATCGAACCGAAATGGCGCAGCAGGAGCTTCTTGCGGTTTTCACTAACGCCGGGGCAGTCATCGAGAATGCTCTCACTCACGCGCCGCTTCATGAGGATTTGATGGTAACCATTGGCAAAGCGGTGGGCCTCATCGCGAATCCGCTGCAAGAGCCGGATCGCGCCGGAGGAATGATCGATCACCAGGGGTAGGCTGATTCCGGGACGAAAAATCTCCTCCCGTTCCTTGGCCAGTCCGATGATCGGGAGATCATCAAGGCCTAACGCCTTTAACTCCCGGCACGCACTACTGAGCTGTCCCTTGCCACCGTCCACCACGATCAAGCTGGGACGGCGAATGCCCTCACTCAGCACGCGGGAGTACCGGCGCCGAACCACCTCCGCCATGCTCGCGAAGTCATCCTGCCCCTCCACGCCTTTGATACGGTAGCGCCGGTAATCGTCCCGGTCAGGCTTTCCATCCCGGAAACAAACCATGGAGGCAACCTTGTGCGTGGTCGAAATGTTGGAAATATCGAAACACTCGATGATGCGTAGCGGTTGATCCAACTCGAGGGCTTCCTGCAGTGCCACCATGTCCTCGCCCGGCTTCACCGTCGTGTTGAACTGACGCGCAAAGCGTTTTGTGGGGCGTGTGGTTTTCTTGAGATCATTGAGCAGGTTTCGTATCTCCGCCGCCCGCTCGAAGTCGAGCCGCTCGGCCGCCTTCTCCATCTCAGCCTTGAACTCGGCCAGCATCTCCCCGGATGCGCCATCCAGAAAGTCACACGCCTGTTTCACCTGGGCCAGATAGCCCGCGCGGGTGATCTTGTTCACGCACGGCGCGGAGCAATTTTTGATGATGTGCTGGAGGCAATGACGGAAATCAACCTCACCCGGAATCTCCGGCAGGCAGGTGCGGATGTGAAATTTACGACGCAGCAGGGTTAAGGTCTTCCGCAACGATCCCGCATGGGGAAACGGCCCGAAGTAGCGCGCGCCGTCATCTTTCTTCACCCGGGATAACTGGAAACGGGGAAAGGGATCGTTCAGGTTCACCTTTACGAGCAGGAACCTCTTGTCGTCGCGGAAACTGATATTGTACCGCGGACGGTACTCCTTGATCAGTTTCCCCTCGAGCAAGAGCGACTCCGGCTCACTCTTCACCGTGTGCGCCTCCAGGTCCCAGATACTTTCCAGCAACGCCTGGGTCTTCGGATCAGCGCGGTATTGTCGCGACGGATGAAAATACTGGCTGACCCGCTTGTGCAGGTCGCGCGCCTTGCCGACATAGATCACCCGGTTGAACCGGTCCTTGAAAAGATAGACGCCCGGCTTATGCGGCAAATCGCGCACCTTCGGCATGACATCGGGACGTTCAACGGGCATGGGGTATTATGACATAAACTTCCCTGCTCGTCATGAGCTACGCACTTATTCCTCGTTTCCAAGTTGCACTTGGGACGCCTACAGCTTACGCGAAATTCCATTTCGTCCATTTGTCGCGTAAGCGACTCTCTTAAATCCGTCATCCTGAGCGGAGCGTAGCGGAGTCGAAGGACCTCTTACTATTTTTGCCTTTGTGCATCTTGTTCCCAGATCCATTTCCTTCAATCCTTCACACGTAGTACCACGCTGCCAACTCCACGTTAAAATGAGCAGAACAATTCAGCCTATCTCGGCATGAATTCTTCTTTCTCGTTAGCCTCCACCCCAATCCTGTGCTAATTACACTTACCTGTGCTCTCCGTTGAACCAACGATTGAAGCTCCCTCGGAAAAAGACGCATCTCGTTTGCGTTCCTTTCGTCCCCGCCATCGCCGCCGCATTCTCTGCGCCTTCCCCCGCTACAGCTACAGCTTCGGCACCTTCAATCATGCGTTCCCCTTGATGGGCGACGTCAAAGGCTTCATGCCGCCGCAAGGCATCCTCCTCATCGCGGCTCTCATCCCGCAGGAATGGGAAATTAAATTCGTCGATGAAAACATCCGCCGGATCACCCCCGAAGAATTTGCCTGGTCCGACGCCGTCTTCGTCTCCGGCATGCACATTCAGCGACAACGCATTCACGACATCACCCGTCGCGCCCATGCAGCGGGAAAAGTGGTGGCTTTGGGCGGCCCCTCCGTCTCCTCCGCGCCCGATTTTTATCCCGAGGTCGACCTGCTTCATTGCGGCGAGATCGGCGACGGAACCCTGCGCCTTTTTGAGCATCTCGACGAAACAGTTGCACGTCCGCCGGTACAAATCATCTACCGCACCGTCGAGCGGCTACCGATGATCGAGTTCCCGACGCCCGCCTATCACCGGATCAACCTGAGGCAATATCTCCTCGGCTCCGTCCAGTTCTCCAGCGGATGCCCCTTCACCTGCGAGTTCTGCGACATCCCCGCGCTCTATGGACGCAACCCGCGCCTCAAGTCGCCGGAACAAATCATCCGGGAGCTCGATCTCCTGGCCGATGGGGGCTGCGTGTCCGTCTATTTCGTCGACGACAATTTCATCGGGAATCCCAAGGCTGCGGAACAACTCCTGCCCTATTTGATCGAGTGGCAAAAGAAACGCGATTATACCGTGCGCCTTTCCTGCGAGGCCACGCTCAATATGGTGACTCACACCAAAATCCTTGAGCAAATGCGCGAAGCCGCTTTTACCAATGTCTTCTTTGGCATTGAGACGCCGGAACCCGTCGCATTGAAGGCGATGAAGAAAGGCCAGAATTTGCGCACGCCGATTCTGGACGCCATCCAGACCTTCAACCGCTATGGCATTGAGGTCGCCTCTGGCATCATCATGGGCCTTGATACGGACACGGACGAAACGCCCCAGGCGATCATCGACTTCGCCCATGAATCGAACATCCCGATCATGACGGTGAATATCCTCTATGCTTTGCCCAATACCGCGCTCTATGCGCGTTTGGAAAAGGAACACCGCGTCTTGCATGACGCAGAAGATCGCGATTCCAACATCGTCTTTCTCCAGCCCTACGAGAACGTGGTGAGGAACTGGCAGCGGGTCATCGGCCACATCTTCAGCCCGGAACAACTTTACGCGCGCTACGCCTATAACGCGGAACATACCTACCCAAACCGCATCAAACCGTGCGAACCGCTCAAGCAGGCCACCTGGCCCAATATCCGACGGGCCCTCAATATTTTCCGACGCATCGTCTGGCGGGTCGGCATCTGTAGCGATTACCGGCGTCTTTTCTGGAAGATGGCCTGGAAAGAGTTGAAGCAGGGCAATGTCGAGACGGTGTTTCAGGTCGCCATGGTTGCGCATCACCTCATCACCTACTCACGGGAGTGCACCCAGGGAAAGATGCAGTCGTCCAACTACTCCATTCGTCGCGTGGAGGAAGACCGCGAGAACGCCGCCTTGGCCGCCGCCTGATTCGCGTCCCTCAATTCAGGCGCTTGGCCGAGGCCTGCGCCAGGAGACAAAGCTCCGCAGCCTTGAAGGTGTGCTCCTGGGTCATCGCATTTTCGGTGCGGTTCAGGCAATCGAGAATCAGTCGTCCGAAGAAGGGATAGCCCACCTGACCACTGCACGAGATGACCTGCTCTCCTTTTTCATCCACCAGATAAAGACGGTTTTCCTCAACTTTTTCGAAACCGATATCGATGTTTTTACGCAGCTCAATATAGCCCTTGGTGCCCAGGATGAGCAACCGTCCGTCACCCCAGGAGCGCAAGCCGTTTGGCGTGAACCAATCAACCCGCATGTAGCCCGAAGCCCCATTGTTTGCCGTCAGGGAGACTTCACCAAAGTCCTCCAGTTCCGGACGGTCGGGGTTGTTGTAATTCGCCACGGCACTGTAATTGATTCGCGCATCTGTCGCCCCAGTGAAGAACAGGAACTGCTCGCACTGGTGACTACCGATGTCGCAGAGGATGCCGCCGTATTTCTTGAACTCAAAAAACCAGTCGGGACGCGAAGGAGCGTTGAGCCGATGGGGTCCCGTCCCGATGGTCTGCAACACCCGGCCAATCGCGCCCTGTTCAATGAGCTGCCCCGCCAGGATCGAGCTTTCGTTGTGCAGCCGCTCGGAAAAATAGACCGCGTATTTCCGCGAGGTCGCTGCCACGACTTGGCGTGCCTTCTCCAGTTGCTCCAGCGAGGTGAAGGGGGCTTTGTCCGTAAAATAATCTTTGCCCGCCTCCATGACCCGGCATCCCAACGGACCTCGGTCACACGGTACCGCTGCGGCGGCTACCAGTTTGATCTCCGGATCGTCCAGAATCGCTTCCAGGCTCGGAGCAGGTTTGACCTGCGGATATTTCTCGCAAAAAGCCTTCACCCGCGCGGGATCGGAATCGTAGACCCAACGCAGTTCTCCCCCCGCCTCCACCAATCCGTTGCATTGGCCATAGATATGTCCGTGATCCAAGTGGGTGGCGGCAAAGGGGAATTCGCCCGGTTTGCAGACCGGAGCCGGTTTGCCTTGCGGGGCAAATTTCATTCCATCGGAAATAGACATAGGCTTAGGAGTTAAAGGATTTGGAAAAATCGGCAGATGTCGGAACCACGGCCACAGCCGCCTTCACCTTGGAACCGGCGATGTTTCTTTGCAACAACGTCTCGTAGCGTGCGCTATCCATCGGCAGGGAGACCGTCTCATTCTCCATCGAGGAAAGAATCATCGCATTGGCCAGTTCGACCGAATGAATTCCCTCAACAGCCGGGGCGAGCAGAGGAGCGCCATCGAGAATCGACGCGACAAAATTCGTGATGATTCCGTTGTGTTGCGGCCCACGTCCCTCAATCGGGATATTGATTTCCCATGTCGGAGGGCCCACAAACAGCTTGTCGGTGGTCTGGGAATATTTCGACATTGGAATTTCGTTCCGCGTAAAGGTGAAACGATTGTTCTCCAGGACAACTTTCCCCCGTTCCGCCGCGACTTCCAAACGGTTGCTGCCCGGTGCTTCGCCCGTGGAAGTAATGAAAACACCGGTCGTGCCATCCCGGTATTTCAAGTAGGCCGTGACATCATCCTCCACTTCAATCGTGTGATAACGTCCCAATGCGGCAAAGGCGCGCACTTCATCCGGCATACCGAAAAGCCATTGCCACAAATCGAGATTGTGCGGACATTGATTGAGCAAAACACCGCCACCTTCCCCGGCCCAAGTCGCCCGCCATCCACCCGAATTGTAATAAGCCTGCGTGCGAAACCAGTTCGTCACCGTCCATTGAATCCGGCGTAACGCGCCCAGCTCTCCATTCTGGATTAGTTCCCGCAACTTGATGTAAAAGGGATCTGTCCGCTGGTTGAACATCGCCGCGAACACTTGTCGTCCCGGTTGATACGCGGCAATAAAGCGCTCACAATCAGCTTTGTGCACCGAGATTGGTTTCTCCACGAGGACATGGAGACCTGCCTTCAAGGCCGCGATTCCCTCGGTCGTATGCGCAAAGTGAGGCGTGGCGATGAGCACCGCATCGACGAGGCCGGAATTGATGAGTGCCTCCGTATCCGGGAAAAATGGAACTTGGGGAAAGCGCTCGGCTGCCTTGGGATTTTGGTCGCTGGCTGCGGTGAAAACCGCACGCGGGATTTTACCCTCGAGAATGCTTCGCGCATGATTTGCGCCCATACTCCCCAGACCAATGATCCCGATTCGAACTTCTTTCATGAACTCTGTTTTAGCACTTTAGAGGAGGTTTTTCCATGCACGATTGAGGCATTTAATGGCATATTTCACGCATGGGCTACAAACACACGCCGTCACCTAAAAGGAAATTTTCCAGGACAGTCCAACTTCCCCGTTCGGCAAAGGGGCCCACCTTCCCGTTCAATGAAATCAAATTTGTTGGCTTGGGCGGACGACTTCACGGCCCCACCCCGCCGTCCTGGACCTGGAAAACCACCTTCCCTCATTACAATTTTTGGTTTCTCATTCGCGGCGAAGGAAAGCTCAGGTACCTCGGTAAAAATTATTTGCTCAAGCCGGGAAGCTGCTTTCTCTTTACACCCGGTTCACGTGCTTCCGGACGAAGCACCACAAATGAACCCTTTCTCAACTTCTCGATTCACTTTCTCCCGACGACCAAGGCCCTGTTCCCACACAAGGGTCTTGATCAACTGCTCGGTCACAAAGCCTGCCGGATGAATCTCTTTTTGGAGCTCGCCCGTCACTGCCACGAAACTTACAAACGCGGGGATGAGCTCGGGCAGCATCAGGCGCGGTTCGCCGCTCTTCAAATGCTCCTGCAACTCTGGCGCGAGGCATTCGAGCCCATGCCCCAAAAGGAAGACGAAAAGATCATGGAAATCCTTTCCGAAGAAGGGAGACAGGGCACTTGCGCTATACCCGATTTGGCGCGACAGGTCGGTCTCTCCGCCTCCCAATTCACCCGCCGCGTGCACCGTATTACCGGCATGGCCCCGCGCGAATATCTGATCCGGGAACGAATCGGCCACGCCTGCGGTCTCTTGGTTGAAACCTCACGCCCGCTCAGCGACGTGGCTGAAGCGCTGGGCTATACCGATCTTTCCTATTTCGTCCGGCAATTCCAGGCGGTCATGAAAACCACTCCCGCCCGCTTCCGTCGCCAAAGCGCGAATCATCCCGTATTGTCTTGAGAAAATTGCCTCAAGCCTGACTGAAGCGGAGCCAGCTCAACATCACAGCCGAGACAAAGCAGTCGCTCATGCCGCCAGGAATCTAAAGCAACAAGTGAATCCCTAAAGAACCTGAGCCAGCAGCTTCCCACTCTGGCGCTTGACCATGTCGACGAGACTTTCCTTGGCCTTGACGCCGAGAAGCTCCTCAATCTTTTGCGTGATCGTCGGCATACCAAAGGGCTTCGGCACCAGCGCGTCAAAACCAGCCGCCTTGGCTTCTGCCGTTAACTTTTCATCAAAAAGCCCGCTGATCAGTACATACTTGGCCTCAGGAAAAAGCGGCATCAATTTCTTCTTCAGTACAATACCGTTGTCACCGGGCATGTTGTAATCGATCAGAAAAACAATCCGGTCCGAACTGGGCGGAAAAATGCGCAGCGTCGATTCCGCATCCAAAAAACAGGTCACGTCGAATTTCAGCTTAAGCCAGTCCCGGAGCAAATTATTGGCCTCAACGTTATCTTCAACGATGACGATACGATGCATGGTTTCGGCGTGGGGCATGGTAAGATTGGGAATCCTGAAGTGCTAAGTCAAATATCGTTCGCCCTAGGCTGCGGCAGATAAAAGACCGGCAATATTATCCTCCAGGATCATGAAATCGAATGGTTTGAGGATCAACGCATCCAGCCCAAGATTCCGGGTACTCTCGGCCATCTCATAGCTCATCTCACCGGTGATCAGGATGTACTTGGCCTGCGCAAATTTATCCCGGAGGTGCTTGAATAGTTCAATGCCATCCTTACCCGGCAGCTTATAATCGAGAATGAAAACCGTGACGTCTTTAAATCCGGTCTCGGCGGCAAGGGCTTCTTCCGCACTCGCGAAAACTTGTACAGTATTTCTACCACTGAAAAAGTCGTTGAGCGACTGGCTGATGTAGAGGTCATCTTCTACGATGACAATATGTTGTTCTTTGATCTGACGGGGCACAACTTTCAAAATATCGCATCATGCCCCGACGGCAAGAACAATATCTTTAGCGATTGAGTTGCTAAACCGTAAACACTTTGAACAGAGCTTTAGAAACAAGCCTATCCATCCAAGCCATTAAATTCGGGCAACAAAAAAGCCGGACTGTTGCCAGTCCGGCTTTTTCGAGAGCGCAGACGGCAGCAGGGTAAGAACCCGGCCGCCCTCCGCTGGACTTTAGTAGTCCATTCCGCCCATGCCGCCGGGGCCACCGTGACCGCCAGGGGCTGCGGGCTTGTCCTTCTCCGGCAGCTCGGTGATCACCGCTTCGGTGGTCAGGAGCAGGCCGCTGATGGAAGCCGCGTTCTGGAGGGCCGAACGGGTCACCTTGGTCGGATCGACCACGCCCGCCTTGATCAGGTCTTCGTAGACACCGGTCGCGACGTTGTAGCCTTCGTTACCCTTGCGCTTCTTCACTTCGTTGACGACGACGGAACCTTCTCCGCCAGCGTTTTCAACGAGCGTGCGCAGGGGCTGCTCGATCGCGCGGCGAATGATGTTCGCGCCGATCAGTTCGTCACCAGCGAGCTCGAGCTTTTCGAGCGCCTTCTGGGCACGAATGAGAGCCACACCGCCGCCAGGGACGATGCCTTCTTCAATGGCCGCACGGGTTGCGTGTAACGCATCTTCCACGCGGGCTTTCTTTTCCTTGAGCGCGGTTTCAGTCGCAGCGCCGACATTGATGACGGCGACGCCACCGGCCAGCTTGGCGAGGCGTTCCTGCAGCTTTTCCTTGTCGTAGTCCGAGGTGGTTTCCTCGATCTGACGGCGGATCTGGCTGACCCGGCCCTGGATGTCGGAAGACTTGCCTTCGCCTTCGATGATCGTGGTGTTTTCCTTGTCGATCACGACGCGCTTGGCGCGGCCGAGGTCTTCGAGGCCAACGTTCTCGAGCTTGATGCCGAGGTCTTCACTGAGCAGGCGTCCACCCGTGAGGATGGCGATGTCTTCGAGGATGGCCTTGCGGCGATCACCAAAGCCAGGGGCCTTGACGGCGCAGACCTGGATCGTGCCACGGAGCTTGTTCACGACGAGAGTCGCGAGGGCTTCGCCTTCGACTTCTTCCGCGATGATGAGGAGAGGGCGGCTCGACTTGGCCGTCTTTTCCAGCAAGGGAAGGAGGTCCTTCAAATTGCTGATCTTCTTTTCGTGGATAAGGATGTAGGCGTTATCGAGGACCGCTTCGAGGTCTTCCGCGTTGGTGACGAAGTAAGGGGAGAGGTAGCCCTTGTCGAACTGCATACCTTCGACAACGTCGAGGGTGGTTTCGATTCCCTTGGCTTCTTCCACCGTGACGGTTCCATCTTTGCCGACCTTGTCGAGCGCGTCAGCGATGATTTCGCCGATGGTGTGCTCCCAGTTGGCCGAGACGGTCGCGACTTGCTTGATCTCTTCCTTGTCCTTCACCTTTTTGGAGATGCGGGCGAGTTCTTCCGTGATCGCTTCGACGGCCTTGTTGATGCCGCGCTGCAGATCGGTCGGGTTCGCACCGGCGGTGACGTTCTTGAGGCCTTCCTTGTAGATGGCTTCGGCCAGGACGGTTGCCGTCGTGGTGCCGTCACCCGCGATGTCGCTCGTCTTGCTCGCGACTTCGCGAACCAGCTGGGCGCCGATGTTCTCGTAAGGATCTTCCAGTTCGATTTCCTTGGCGACAGTGACGCCGTCCTTGGTGATCGTTGGTGATCCGAATTTCTTGTCGATGACGACGTTGCGGCCACGAGGCCCGAGCGTGGCCTTGACGGCTTTGCTCAATTTTTCGACGCCGCGCAGCAATGCATGCCGGGCGTGTTCGTCGAACTGAAGTTGTTTAGCTGCCATAATGTACTCCTTTGTAGAGGGTTGGTTGGGGTATTGGGGAGACGGGTCTTAGGCGAGAATGCCGAGGATATCGTCTTCGCGCAGAACCTGGTAAGAGGTGCCGTCGATCTTGATTTCAGTGCCACCGTATTTGCTGATGAGCACCTTGTCGCCGATCTTGACTTCGAAGGGCAGTTTCTTGCCTTCGTCATCCAGCTTGCCGGTTCCAATGGCGATGACTTTCGCTTCCTGGGGTTTTTCCTTCGCGGTGTCAGGAATGATGATGCCGCCTTTTTTGACTTCTCCCTCTTCGATCGGCTGCACAAGCACCCGGTCGCCGAGAGGACGGAATGTTGGGTTTGCCATATTCTGTCTCCTTTCGTTTGTTGTTGGTTGTTTTGAAATTGTCATCCGTTGCCTTCGGTAGCCGTCGCGCGCCGCGCGACGGTCAGTCCATCGCAAGCCCTGCGACGGCTACCTAAACCAGGGATGACAAAAGTTTGAAATTAGTCTTCCGTCACCGCGATCACGTTCGCCGCCACAATGACGTGCTTCGTGACCTCGCCGTCCATGAGCAGGATAAACTGACAATTCTCCGTCCAAGCCACCGATTGGGCCGTGGCTTTGACCGTCTTGTCCTTGGTGACAATGCTGTAGGTCTTTTCCTTGGCCGTCTCGACCGCAGGTGGTGTGGGCGCAGGCGTTGAAACCAGGTTCAAGGCCGGAAGCACTGCCGTTTTCTCAGGTGTTTTCTCGCTCATGTTTTACCTTTTAGTCCTCAATATTTACTGAAAAATTCAAGCCTCAGAGGTAGCCGCCGCTGTCCCTAGCGGCGGATGTCCCGCTTCAACCCCTACAGGGTTGGAACCGCTCGGGCGACCTACCCAGGGTAGGCGCTGCGCGCCAACCCTGGGCTGTATTAGAGCAACCCTTTCAGGGTTGCATTCGTGTCCGTGTAGGATGCCAATATTCATACGAGCTTATAGCCACCATTTTCGTCTACGCTCAATCTCTCTACTTGAGACTGGCTAAGGGGAATAGAGATAAATTCATTAGTCCCCTCAGTCTTGCGCGTATCTATCGTAAGAAATCCGGAACCGTTAACAAGATGCGTAACCCTAAGGTAACCTATTCCGGCACCTACGGTGATTTCACTAGTAGAGTAAACCACCGGCTTGGAGTTAAAGCTCAACAGATTGATTACTGGATACTCAAAAACTTCCTCAGCAATCATTTCTTCCCCTTTTTGTCGTCCTTATCGACCATCTCGAAATCCGCATCGACCACATCATCCTTGCCGGTCGAGCCGGTGGGAGGTGTGTGCGGCTCGGGAGCGCCTTCGGGGTGGCCTGCGCCAGCTTGTCCCTGTTGCGCAGCGGCGGCGGCCTGCTTGTAAAGTTCCTCGGAAACGGCGCTGACTTTCTTGCTCAGCGATTCAACCGCGGCTTTGATCTCGGTCTCGTCGTCCTTCGTCAGGGCGTCCTTGACCTTCTTGATCTCTTCCTCGATCTCCGTCTTCTTCGCGGCATCAACTTTTTCGCCCAAGTCCTTGAGCATCTTTTCCGCGCCATAAGCTGCGGAATCGGCGTTGTTGCGGAGCTCAATCTTTTCCTTGGCTTTCTTGTCGTCCTCGGCATGCGCCTCGGCGTCCCTGGTCATCTTCTCGACCTCGTCCTTGGAAAGACCGCTCGAACCGGTGATCGAAATCTTCTGCTCCTTGCCTGTGCCAATGTCCTTGGCCGAGACATGGAGAATGCCGTTGGCATCAATATCAAAAGTCACTTCGATTTGCGGTGTGCCGCGAGGGGCGGGCGGAATGCCATCGAGATGGAAAGTGCCGAGCTGCTTGTTGTCGCGGGCCAGCGGACGCTCGCCCTGCAGCACCTTGATTTCCACGCCGGGCTGATTGTCGGAGTAAGTGGAGAACGTCTGCGACTTCTTGGTCGGGATCGTCGTGTTGCGCGGGATCATCGGCGTCGCCACGGAACCGGCGGTTTCGATGGCCAGCGTCAGCGGCGTCACGTCGAGCAGGAGCACGTCCTTGACGTCGCCCTTGATCACGCCGCCCTGGATGGCCGCGCCGACCGCGACGACTTCGTCCGGATTCACACCCTTGTGCGGCTCCTTGTTCACGAGCTTCCGCGCGACTTCAATGATCTTGGGCATGCGGGTCATGCCGCCGACGAGCACCAGTTCATCGATCTGCGCCGCCGTGATCTTCGCGTCACTGAGGCACGCGTTGACCGGCTTGATCGTCCGCTCCGTGAGCGCATCGGTGAGTTGTTCCAGCTTGGCCCGGGTCAGATCCTTGCGGATGTGCTTCGGTCCCGTCTGGTCCGCCGTGATGAACGGCAGATTGATTTCGTAGGTCTGCGAGGACGAAAGGGCGATCTTCGCCTTTTCCGATTCCTCTTTCAGACGCTGGATTGCGTCCGGCTGACCTTTTAAGTCGATTCCACTTTCAGTTTTAAATTCGGCCAGCAACCAATCCATGATCGCGTTGTCCCAGTCATCGCCGCCGAGGTGAGTGTCACCGTTCGTCGCCTTGACTTCAAACACGCCGTCGCCGATTTCGAGCACGGAAATATCGAACGTGCCGCCGCCCAAGTCATAGACCGCAATCTTCTCGTCCGACTTCTTGTCGAGCCCGTACGCGAGCGAGGCCGCCGTCGGTTCGTTGACGATGCGCAGCACTTCCAGTCCCGCGATGCGACCCGCGTCCTTGGTGGCGTGACGCTGACTGTCGTTGAAATAAGCCGGAACGGTGATGACCGCCTGGGTGATCTTTTCGCCGAGCTTCGCCTCGGCATCAGCCTTGAGCTTGGCCAGGATGAAGGAGGAAACTTCCTCGGGCGAGTAGGTCTTCTTTTCACCCTTCACTTCCACTTCGATATGCGCGTCGCCATTCTTGGCTTCGACGAGCTTGTAGGGAACGCGGGCCTGTTCGCCCTTCACTTCGGAAAACTTGCGCCCCATGAACCGCTTTACTGAGAAAATCGTATTCTTGGAGTTCGTGACGGCCTGGCGTTTCGCCGCCTGCCCCACGAGCCGCTCCCCGTTCTTGGTAAAAGCCACGATCGACGGAGTCGTCCGTGCGCCCTCGGAATTTTCCAGAACCACCGGCTCGCCATTTTCCATGACCGCCATGCAGGAGTTCGTCGTACCCAAATCAATGCCTAAAATCTTTGCCATATACCGCCTGCTCTGCACAAAGCGGGCCGCGCCTCATTCATATTTACAACAACCTCGTTATAATGCTTTTACACATAATCCCGTCCGTCTACCTTTCTCGAATTTTCACTTTCAAGCGCCATTATGACCCACTAAGCGCGACATAATAGCCCGTCACGCTTGACTCGTTGTCGGGGTGGCCAAAGGCCATAGGAGGTCGCCCCGTGACATCCATATAGACCATTCACCTTCCTCCTCCGTCATCCTGAGATTGTCGAAGGATCAGCTTCTAGCGGTGTGGGAGTCGTCGGGTGAAATCCACCAAACAATGAGAACTGATTCTACGACGACCTCTGGATGAAGAAGGCTTTTTCAAGCCATATTAAAGCGCGACCTGACGCCGCCGGGCGAGGAAAACCAACCCGGCTGCCCCCATCAGAAACAGGGAGACAACGGACGGTTCCGGCACGATGGCTACTTTGGCCAACTGCATCTGATAAATCGGCTGGGTCGAGCCGAAAGCAAGCGTCAGGTCGTTCACTCCCGTCATAAAGCTCGGGGAGTCTCCGGACAGCGTGGTGAGATCAATGTTGAAGACCTGCGGGCCCGCAACATCAGGAACGGAATAAAGTCCCCCGATGGGATTGGGCGAATTCGAGCTTTGAACCTCAAGCTCCAAAAAATCGATATTATAAGTGAGCGCAAAGGTCAGGCTGAGGACGTTTTGTTCCGGGCCATTCAGGGTGAAGTTACTGTAGCTGAGGCCCATAAACGCGCCTCCATCGCCTGCCACGCGGAAAAGACCGTCTCCATTGGTGATGGCCGTGACTGGCCCAGAACCTGAAGTTTGGATGAGTCTCTGGGCGTTCGTGCTCCCGTTGATCGTCAGGGTCGAGGTCTGTGACCCGCCTTGATCGACGGTCGGTGCGCTAACCGTGAAATCATCAATCAAGACCGGGTCGGTCTGTGCGGCAATAGCAGGAAAAGCCAGAAGACTGAGCAGCAGGATGGCGGTGAAAAAATGACCTGTTTTCATAGGATAGTTTCGGGCGGGTCGGTTTTCGGAGCAGAAACTTGCTTAAAACAAACTGAGAAACTCTATTAAAGATTCTCCATTCTTTGTCAAGCTACCTTCGAATCATTGATCGGATTAAATCAGGCCAACCGAAACGGGACTCACTGTTCTAGCAAGTATCACCCCCCTCACCAGTAACTCCATTTCAAGGCAGTTCCGGCAGCTTATTCAAATGCTCCTGCGCCACCCTATTCCCCGGCTCCTCCCGAAGTACCTCCTGAAATTGCACCCTCGCCTCCGGAATCCGGCCCAGCTTTTCCAGGACGATCCCCAGATTATTGCGCACTTCTATCGCTCCCGGTTTTAGCTCCAGCGCACGGGTCAGGACCTGCACCGCCTCCTGATTCCGCCCGATCTGCGCCAACGCGCCGCCCAGGTTCGCGTAGGCCAATTCATAGTCCGGCTTGTATTGCGTCACCGTCGTAAACGTCTGGATCGCCTCCTCCAGCTTCCCCGCCTGCACCAGGGCCACGCCAAGATTATTCTCCACCTCCGCATCTTGCGGACGGATCTCCAGCGCCGCTCGATATTCCGCGATCCCCTCCTCCAACCTTCCTGACTCCACCAGCGCCCGGCCCAGATTAAAGTGCGTGTCGGCATGCTGCGGATCGAGCTTCACCCCAGTCGCAAAAGGCGCCACCGCTTCCTCCGGACGATTACTTTGGAGTAACGCCTTCCCCAAGTTCTCCTGCGCGAGGACAATGCCGGGATAGCGTCCCACCGTGTAGCGCCATAACGTCTCTTCATCTGAAAAAGCGATCGCATACCCATGGGCCAGAAATGCGAGCAAGGTCAGGACCATCGTCGCGCCGCCCATGATCCAAGGCCGTCCCGATTCCCCCCACCGGAGCCGCAGTGCGCCCACGCCGGTCGTTACCAACCCGATAAGACCGATGATCGGCAGATAAACCAAATGATCCAGCGACCAAACCATGGTCTCATACTTCATGGCGATGTAGCCCAGCACTGGAACCAGATTCACGATGAAGAAACCGAATCCCGCGAGGCACGACATCCCCCACGTCTGGCGCTTCCACCAAAAGAGTGAAAACGCGCCCGCGATTAAGAGCCACGGCACCGCCGCCGCGAGCGTCGTCATTTCCAGAGCCAGCGTCGGATAAACCGGCACCAGCCCCACCGGCCAGAAAACCTTGCCGGTCAAAAAGAGAATCGTCCAACCCATCGCCGCCACGCGCGCATTCCATCCGCCCGTCGCGACTACTACATCGGCCGGTCCTGTCTCGTGCTGCGGCCAGACTGTGACCAAACCCGCCAGCAATGCCACCAGGAAGAATGGCGCGCACGACCGGACCTCCCGCCACCCAATCAAACGTTGTCGGTAGTAAAGATACCCGAGCAAAACCACGGGCAACATCATCCCCGCCGTCTTCGCCAGCATGGAAACGATGAACCAACCGAGCGCCCAGAGGTAATCGACCGGACGACGTCCTTTTTCCAGATAGGTCAGGTAAGCCAGGAAGACGAGCAGCAGGGGTGGCAATGAGAGCGTGTTCTTCAATTCCGCCACCCAGGCCACCGACTCCACCATCAGCGGATGGACCGCAAAAAGCATCGCGCCCAGCCACGCCTGCGTGATGTCCAATCGGGAAAACAACCGCCAGATCAGGAATGCGCTGCCGAGGTGCAAGCCCAAGCTGAGAAGGTGATATCCCAGTGGATTATCGCCCCACGCCTGCCACTGCAGCCAGCGCACGGCGGACGTCAGCGGATCATAATTCCCCAGGCCATCCGGCCTGATCCAGACGTTCCAAAATCCATGCGGATCGTGTATCAGCGGATTGCGCGTCAGGACCTTGTCGTCATCCCAAAGCCAGTCACCGTTAAAAACCGAGAAATAAATCCACGTCCCGACCGCCACCAGCACCGTCCCCTGCAACCAGTCCAGCAGCGGTCCTTCCTCCAGGATTTGGGCCGGAGGCGCGGGATCAACCGATCTGCGTGTGGAGCGTCGAGCCATGTTGAGTAAATGCCTTGCTGAAATTTTAAGCAGGAAGAGATAAAGGGGAAACGATAGAGCTGTTGGAATCAAAAGTTGATTCCCTCGCCTCAACTTCATGTCTTCATGATTTCATGTTTTCCTGTTTAAAAAGCCAGATTCATCAGCACCCTATCATAATTACGGTTTGCCCGGACCACCCGGTGAAGCCGCCTGCAATTTCATCAGCCAACTCCGGGCCTGCGCATCTCCCGGATCAGCGCTGAGCACCTCCCGCAATTGCTCAGCCGCTTCCTGCACCCGCCCCGTATGCGCCAGCGCCAACGCCAGATTCATCCGCGCAGAGGAGTATCCCGGGTTGATCCGAATCGCCGCCTCAAATTCCCGAATTCCCTCCGCTAATGCCCCCGATTGCGCCAGCGCCACACCCAGGTTCTCGTGCGCTTGCGCCATCCCGGGAGCAAGTCTTACGGCCGCGCGAAACTGTTCGATTGCCTCTGGAAAACTCCGCGCCTGCGACAAGGCCCTTCCCAGATTGTAATGCAACAAAGCCAGATCGGGATTCGTCGCCAACGCTTCCCGGTACAGATGAATCGCTTCTTCGTCGCGTTTGGTCCAAAGGAGAAACCCACCCAGATCGATACTGGCCGATGCATCCTCCGGCGCGATCTCGTACGCCTTCCGTAAATCTTTCTCGGCCTCGCCCAGGTTGCCGCTCTTTCCCATCAACTCACCCAGGTTCAGGTACGCCTTCACATTTTCCGGATTCAAGGCCAATGCCCTCCGGTACTGCGCTTCCGCCTCCGCCGTCTGTCCCGTTTTCTCGAGCGCAATGCCCAGGTTGTAATAGGCCACATCAAAACCGGGCTTGAGCCAGGCGACCTCCTGCAAATGGGGAATCGCCTCGGCATAACGCCCCTTGTCCATCAGGTCGCAGCCCAAGTCATGATGCGCCAGCCAGACGTTGGGATTGCGTTGCAGGATGTAGGTCCAGAGCGTCTCCTCGTTCACAAACAGGTTCGCAAACGCATGGCTCTCGATGGACATCAGCGCGATAGCGATGGCAAAAATTCCCGTGGCATACGGACGATCGGTCGGAAAGCGTGTCTCAAAATCTTCGAGCCCCGCGATGACCAGCCCGATCAATCCCACGAGAGGAAGATAGAGAAAATGATCCATGACCCAGGTGAAGCTCATGTAGGAAACCGGGTTAAATCCCAAAAACGGCGCGAGTGTCAGGAAGTAAAATCCAAGGCCCAGCAGCACATGCCGCCCCCATGTCGCACGCTTCACCCAAGCCCAACACCCAATGCCAATAAAAAAAAGCCACGACACATAGCCCGTCATCGTAGAGGCATCCACCTGCCACTTCGGGTAGGTCAGCAGGTAGTCGACCGGAAGGAAGCACCGGGAAAAATAAACCGCCGCAATCAGCCCCGATCCCGCCACGCGCGAAAACAAGCTGCCGAGGGGGATGATATCCGGCAAGGCATGCCCCTGCTTCTCATAAAGATTCCCCACCAAGATCGTTGTGATGCCCAGCACCAGGGAAATGAGGAAAAACGGGATTGCACCTTTGGCGTCACTCCATTCAATGCGTCCCCGCTTCCACCAGGCATAAAGCAAAATAATCACCGGGAATGGAGCCAGCGTGATTTTGCAAAGCATGCCGATGAGAAACAATCCGAGCGCCCAGCGATAATCCGATGGCTTGCCGTCCCGGTCGTAATCAATCCATCGACCCATCGCTAAAAGGAAAAAAGGCAGCGAAAGCGTGTTCTTCAATTCGGAAATCCATGCCACCGATTCCACCTGCACTGGGTGCACCGCAAAGAGCAATCCTCCGAGCCACGCCAGCCTCAATCCAAACTTGGCCAGAAGCCTCCAGACCAAAAAAGCACTGACGACATGGAGCGCCACATTGGTCAAATGATACCCCAGCGTCACCTCACCCCACAGTTGCCATTGCACCCACTGCACCGTCTCCTGCACCGGGTAATACTCGACCCAGCTTCCGGGCTGGAACCAGAATTTCCAGAGCCCGATCCACCCGTGCATCAGCGGATTCGTCACCAGGTACCAGCCGTCATCCCAGACAAAGGCGCCTCCCAGCGCCGGCCAATAAATCCATAAAGTGACCGCTATAATCAGTAATGCTCTCGGCAACCACGTCGACCATCCGGCCCGAATATCCGATTGAAAAAGATTCCGCAAAAATTGCGGACCAGCTTCAATGCGCGCCGATCTTTTCCCTTTGAATTGCCGAGGCCGCGCCATGATCGTGTTTAGCCGTCGACTGACTAATTAGCCACTCGTTTCCGGCTCCAGCCGAGCCTTGATCTCCTCCATGGAAAGCCCATCCACCCGCACGATTTTCTCCCGCGATTTATCACCCCGCTCCAGCAGAACCTGCCTTGGACGTAATCCGAGTGCCTCCGCGAGAAATTCCACCAGTGCCGCATTGGCTTTGCCTTCCACGGCTGCGGCGCGGAGCCGGAGTTTCAAAACCTCGCCACCGTCCGCATCCTTCATCCAACCGGTAATGCTGTTGGCTTTTGCTCCCGGTTGGACACGGACGGAAAGGAGCGCCATCGGGACCGTTTAAGCGAGGTGCTTCTTCAACCAGCGGACGCTTTCCGCAATGACCTGCCGACGATGCGTCCACGTCGTGAAAACATGATCCGCTTCCGGGATCACCAAGTGACGAACCAGCGGGTTGTTCTTGGGCGAAAAAGCGGCGAACTGTTCGCGGAACTCGGGCAGATCCCGGTCACCCTGAATCTGAAGACGCGGGATGTCCAGGGCCACATAGGCTTCGGGGATATCGACTTTCGGGCGATCCTTGTAAAAGCTCTTTCCGGGAATCATTGGATTGCCGGCAACGGGCTTTTCTCCCTCGGGAGGTACCGTCCGCCACCACGTAAAGCTGGGAACCGCCGACCACGTCAACAATGCATCCGGCCTCGTCTTGGCCTGATGGGCGGCACAAATCACCGTGCCTCCACCAAAGCTTAGACCGAGATAGGCCACTTTCTTGTAGCGTCGCCGTCCCCAGGCGAGCACATCCAGCGCATCGCGTATCTGCGTATTGGGCGACATTTGGCTGAAGTCGCCGCTGCTGTCGCCTGAGCCCATGAAATCAAAGCGCAGTACATTCAGCCCGGCTTTTTGCAGGGCCCGCGCCGCCTGCACAAAAAGCCGACCGCTCTCGGTTTTGGTTCCGGTAAATCCGTGACAAAGAATGACCAGGCTCTTGCCGGGCGCACGGTGCAAAACCGCCGCCAGGTGAGCGTGCGGCGTGCGAATGGTGAAAGGAGTTTCCGGAAAGGCGATTTTCATGATGGAAACGTTCTAGAGATAAGAAGTTTTGGAGGGCCCGGCTCCCGCCGGGCCACGAAGAGTGGCCATGATTCCGCTGAGCGCCCGGCAGGAGCCGGGTTCTCCACGGAATCTCCCATCAATAGACGTCCTTGAGATACCGCTTTTCCGTCTTGGCCAGCGTGACCTCAATGTATTCCTTGGCCGCCTCAGGCGAAAGCCCACCGTGCTCCTGCGCGATATCGATCAACTTCTGGTGGACGTCACGCGCCATCCGCTTGGCGTCGCCGCAGACGTAGAAGTAGGCGCCTTCTTTCAACCATTTCCACAGCTCGGCACCGTTCTCCTGCATCCGGTTCTGGACATAAATCTTCTCGGCCTGGTCGCGGGAAAAAGCGACATCCAGGCGCGTCAACGTCCCCTTCTCCAGCATCGCTGCGAATTCCTTTTCGTAGAGGAAGTCGGTCGCTTTCTTCTGGTCGCCGAAGAAGAGCCAGCTCTTGCCGGTGGCGCCTTCCACTGCCCGATGCTCCAGGAAGGCACGGAACGGCGCGATGCCGGTGCCAGGCCCAACCATGATGATATTCGCTTCCGGTGCGGGCATGTGGAAATGCTTCGTCGGCTGGATATAAACCGGAACCTCGCTCTTGTTCAGCTCCTGGCCATGCCCCAGGTAACCTGAGGCCAGTCCGTACTTGGCACGTCCGTGGGTGGTGTAATTAACCACCGCCACCGTCAGATGCACTTCGCCCGGATGCGCCTTGGGCGAAGACGCAATCGAATAAAGGCGCGGGGCAATTTTGTTGGCCAGGGGCAGGAATTCAGCCGCGGCAAAGGTCGCCGGGAATTCAATCAGCACATCGGTGTAGTCACGCGTGAAAACGTAATCATCAAAGGCTTCCTCATTCCCCACGATCTCCGCCAGCTTCGTCTTCTTCTCCCCATCCGGCAGCTTTTCCAGCAGGGCCTTGACGAACTTCTTGCTCACGCGATTCAGGCTGTACTGGGTGATCAGCAACTCGCGCAGATTGACCGCGCCGGTCGGCAACTCCACCGTGGTCGCTGCATCGAGGCCCAGGTGGGGCAGCAGTTCATCGACAACCTTGGGGAAATTCCGGGGAATGACGCCCAGCGAATCGCCCGGCGTGTATTGGATGCCACTCTCCCCCAGGTTAATGACGATGTGGCGGGTATCCTTGGCGGACCCTTCGGAAGTCAGGGAATAGTTGGCGGTGATCTGGGCCTTGAACGGATTGGCCCGGTTGTGAACGGAAGGAGTGGTTGGTGTGCTCAAATCAGTGAAGTTTCAGGTTAATCTTTGTTGATTTAACCTTAGCCGCTGCGCTTGTCGAGAGGACACTTTCAGGACAAAGACGATTTTTACCGCGCACGACAGCCTGGCCGTGACGGTGCGGTTTCCCTCGGCTGTTCCGGAACTGCCAGGGCAGACTTGATGTCTGACATGGCGTGACGCGGGGAGTTTGGGCTTTAGGCGAGCTTGGTCAGGCTTTCTCGAAGGGACTTTTCCTTTTCGGCGAGACTGATTTCAAGGGCACGCCATTGCTCGACTTTTTCCGCGGGGGCCTTGGCGAGCATGTTGGCATCGCCGAGCTTTTTGCGGGTTTGTTCGAGGTCTTTTTCGACTTTGGCCAGTTCCTTGGTGAGGCGGTCCTTTTCCACGGCGGGGTCGACGAGGCCGGTGGCAGGGAGGTAGAGCTCGCCGAGTTGAGTGAAGGCTTTAGGACCGGGATTGGCTGGAGGTTGGGAGAGCACCGTGATTTCGGACGCATTCAGGAAAGCGGCCAGCACGGACTTCTGCTCTTCGGTGAATGGGCGTTCTTCGGAGATAAGGCCGTTTGAAACGAGGAAGAATGGAATTTTCTGATTTGAGGGCAATTTCACTTCGCCGCGCAATTGTCGGCCCGTATCGGCGGTCATGTAGATTTCTTGAGCACGTGTTGACCACGTCTTTGACCGGGGCGAGCGCTTGGGCCAGGCGGCGAGCTGGATCGATTCGGGACGGAAGCCGAGCTCGCACCAGAGCTCCTCCGTGACGAACGGCGCAAAGGGGTGGAGCAGGCGCAGGACGTGGCTCAGCACGTAATCGAACGTGGCCAGGGTGCCCTCGCGGGTCGGCGAATCGGTTGCGGCGAAGTCCCCCTTGGCCGACTCGACGTAGCGGGAGGCGAAGTCGTTCCAGACGAAATCGTAGAGCTGGCTGGCGGCCTCGCTGAAGTTGAACTGGTTGAGCGCGGTCAGGGCATTGCGTTCGCCTTCGAGCAGGAAGTGGAGGCGATCGAGGAGTTCATCGGCGAAGATGGTGCGCTTGTGCTTGAAGGGTTCGGCGTTGGGATCAATCGCACCCTGCATCGTGCGGTAGCGGCAGATGTTCCAGAGCTTGTTGCAGAAGTTGCGGCCTTCCTCGATCTGCTTTTCATCGAAGCGGATGTCGGCGCCCTGTGGGGCGATGCGGACGAGACCGAAGCGGAGGCCGTCGGCACCGTACTTGGCGATGAGGTCGAGCGGGTCGGGCGAGTTGCCGAGCGACTTGGAGAGCTTGCGGCCCTGGCGGTCGCGGATCAGTCCGGTGAAGTAGACATCCTTGAACGCGAGGTTGGCCTGGAGGGTGGCGTCGGGATATTCCGAGGTAGCCGCCGCTGTCCCTAGCGGCGGTGTCTTTTGCTCGGAGGAGTCGACCGATCCGCCGCTAGGGACAGCGGCGGCTACCTCGGATTTGTCGCCGTTGGGTTTGAAGTGGAGGC